>DATHUD010000279.1:0-4917 GCA_035462575.1 Thermoanaerobaculia bacterium
CCACGTCCGCGCCAGGCCCTCCGGCGCGCCTTCCCAGGAGGCGATGCCGAAATCGATCAGGCGGACCGAGCCGTCCCTCTCCACGAGCACGTTCCTGGGATGGACGTCGGCGTGGACCACACCGCGCTCGTGGAGCCCGGCATAGGCGGAGACAATGGCGCTCAGGAGCGCCAGCAGCTCCGCCCGCTTCCCCCTCCGCTCGGCGGCGGCAACGGCGGCGTCCACCCCGGAGCGCCATTCGATCGCGAGATAGCGCCGGCCGTCCACATCTCCCGAGCCCAGGAGCCGGGGAGTCCCCCGGCCGTCCAGATGGGTGAGGATCGCCGCCTCTCTCTCGAAGAGGCCGGTCTTGCCCGCCGCGGAGGGCCGCTCGATCTTCAAAGCCGCCACCGTCCCCGATCTGCGGACCTGGTACAGCTCCGTGTCCTCGAGCCCCTGGACGCACTCGACGACCTCGAAGCCGGCGATCGAGTCGCCGGGCTCGAGAGCGGGGTGAATCCCCTCGGCCCCGGCCTCTCCCTCAGGGACGAGGAAGCCCGAGCCGAGCAGGCGCTGGAGCAGCGGATAGGCCTGCTCCAGCGTCTCGCCGGGATCCATCTCCCGCGAGCGGCTGTAGCGGATGACGGCCTCGACGATGGTGCGCGGCTCCTTGAAAAGGGCGAGAAGCTCGGCCGAGTCCGCGTCCACGAGGCGCGACGGCGTGCGCGAGCGGGGGCGGGTGATCGCCCAGTCCCCCTCCTCGGAATCGAGCTGGCGGCGCAGCTCCTCCGGCAGATCGGCGACCGGGACGAGGATCACGTCAGGAGGCAACAGCAAGGGGTCGGTGATCGCCATGGTCAGCTCTCCCGCCACAGAAGGGCGCCGGGGGTCCAGGAATCGGTGTCCACGCCTTCTAAACGCAGGCGTTCGAGGGCGAATCGCCACGGTTCCACGCTTTCGCCAGCGCTGCCCGCCGCTTTGCCCGCCGCTTTACCAGCAAGCAGCGCCCGCGCCAGGCGATGGGTCAGCCAGAAGCGCCAGCTCTCGCGGCCGTCTCCGAACGCCGACCGCTCCTCGGCCGGAGGGTCCACGCCCCAGGAAAGCAGGCCGTCGCCGCCGATCTCCGAGGTGAAGGGGACGCCCTGGGCCGGAGTGCCGTTCAAGTGCGTCGCGATCGCGTCCGCCGCCAGGGCCAGGCGCTCGAAAGTCGGGAAGTAGGCGACGATCTTGTCCGGCCGCAAGAGCCCGACGGCGTCGGCGCCGATCTTGAACTGGGGAGCGCGCGCCAGGGCGAGCGCTTCGAGCACGCGCCCGAAGCCGTCCGCGAGCGCCTCCGGGGCCGGGCTCACGTAGAGCTTGTAGGTGACGCCCGCGCCGCCGACCTCCCTCACGGCCTCGGCCGCGCGGGAGCGCCACGAGATCCAGCCGTTGGACGGCCCGACCCGCGACCAGGAGCGGTCGAGGAGCTTCCTGTGCACCCCTCCGGAGGCGATTCCCAGGTGGCGCTCGACCGCCTCCCCGGAAGGCAGGAGCCGCTTCCAGGCCGGGGTGAGCGGCCGGCGATTGTAGCCGTAGAGCCGCACGGACAGGCGCAGGGGATCGGAGACGTCGAGGGCCTGGGCGTAGCGCAACGCCTCGACCGAAAGGGCGGCCAGCCGGCCCCGCTCGCGCTCGCTCGCGCCCTCCCCCCGGAACAGGTCGAAAGCGGCCGGACCGGAGACGAAGGCGTCGCCGCCGTCCACCTCCAGGATCGAGTCCGCCACGAGCTGCGCCACGACCCGGCCCGCCTCCCCGCCCGCCACCCGGTGCACGTAGGAGGGCAGGGGTCCCGGCTCGCCGAGCGTCAGAAAGAGGAGGGCCGTCTCCCGGTCGACCGACTTGACGCCCAGCCCCGCCGCCTCGCGCGGCCGCAGCACGCCGTAGAAGTCGGCGTCTTTCTGAAGGTCCGCGAGCGCCTCGCGCACGCCCGGCTCCAGGCGGTCGTAGAGCACCAGCTCGTAGGACGGATTGGCGCGCAGCACGCGGTTCAGGATTTCCCGGTTGCGGTTCTTCGTCATTGCGTCCTTCCCCTCGGGATTGTACCGGCGCGGACGGACTTTCCGCCCGCGCCGGTCTCTCTTATCTCAGAGTCTTCTTGATCGCCTGGAGCTCTTCGAGAGCGCCCTTGAGCTTCCGCTCGAGATCCTCGGCCTCCTTGAGCGACTGCGGCCGGGCGGCCTCAGCCTGCTGCTTCTCCATCTGCTCGACCTGCGCGAGCTGGGCCTGGAGCTGCTGCTTCAGGACGCCCAGATCCTGGGGCCCTTCAAGAAACCCCGTCGGGTCCACCACCGAACCCCCGCACGCCGAGCCCGTGCATTCGATGATCGTAGTGATGTGAGGGAGGGTCCCGACATGGCACGCCACGAAGGTGGGTGCCCTGCAGGTGCCCAGAACGCAAGTGCCCCAGGCGCAAGTGAAGTGGCCGCAGATGCTGGGCCAGCGACACGCCGGCCCCAGCCCGCTCGGGAGACGGCACGCAGCGCCAGCCTCCACCCCGACGACGTCGACTACCAGATCCTTGAAACGAAACGGCATCTTGACCTCCTCCGGACCGAAGCCCGGCAATGCGCGCCAGGCAGCGTGCCCGGCGCCCCGTCCCCGGGGGACGTCTTCAAAGCAGGCGCGGCGGAGCCCCGGAGTGTTACCGAAAAATGTGCACTCCCCTCTCTTGACAGCCGGAACGCTGCTCGCTATCTTAACGGCGTTAAGTTAAGGAGCGCCGTTATGGGAGTCAAGGAGAGACGCGAACGGGAACGGGAGGAGATCCGGGCGAAGATCCTGGACGCCGCCCGGGAGCTGTTCGTCAACGAAGGGTACGAGGCGGTCTCGATGCGCAAGCTCGCCGAGAAGATCGAGTACTCCCCCACCGCCATCTACTTCCATTTCAAGGACAAAGAGGCGGTCATGCGCGAGCTGTGCGACGCCGACTTCCTGGCGCTCGCCCAGCAGTTCGGGGAGATCGGGAAGATCGCCGATCCCATCGAGCGGCTGCGGGCCACGGGCCTGGCCTACGCCGACTTCGCGCTGACCCACCCGAACCACTACCGGCTGATGTTCATGACGCCGCACCCGCCCCACGACCCGGAAGAGAGCGCCATCCGCAAGGGGAACCCCGAGGAGGATGCCTACGCGTTTTTGAAATCCACGATCGAGGAGGGGATCGCGGCGGGGCGATTCCGCCCGGAGCTGACCGACGCCGATCTTCTGGCCCAGGTGAACTGGGCGGCCATGCACGGCGTCGTCTCGCTTCAGATCGCCAAGTGCAACGACGACTGGATCGACTGGCGCGACGCGGGCGACCGCACCCGGCTGATGCTCGACGCGCTGATCCGCGGCCTTGTTCGCGAAAACTGACCCGTGAGGAGAGGTGAGAGATGGTCGACCTGGCCCGGAAAAACCTGCTGCACGACAAGCTGCGCTTCCTGATCACCGTGTCGGGAGTCGCCTTCGCGGTGACGCTCGTCTTCGTCCAGGTGGGGCTCTTCATGGGCCTCCTGGACAACGCCTCGATCACCATCGAGCATCTGGACGCGGACCTCTGGGTGACCTCCCGGAACACCGCGAACGTGGACTTCGCCCAGACCTTCCCCGAGACCGCGGTCCAGCGCGTGCGCTCGATCCCCGGCGTGGAGCGGGCCGACAACCTGATCGTCTGGTTCATGACGATCGCGCTCCCCACCGGCTCGAAGGAGGGAACGCTCGTCTACGCCCTCGAAGACTTCGAACGCTGGAACCTCCCCTGGAACGTCACCGAGGGGAACCTGGAAGACCTGCGCCGCGGCCGCTACTTCTTCCTGGACGAGTCCGCCGAAAAACGATACGGAGCCTTCCGCACGGGCGAGTACCGCGAGGTGATCGGCAATCGCCTCAAGATCATCGGCCGCACGCGAGACGCCCTCTCCTTCAGCACCACGCCGATCTCGTTCATGGACTACCGGCTCGCCCAGCAGATGTCGCCGGACGAGCTTTCGGGCAACACCACCTACGTGCTGATCAAGCTCGCCCCCGGCACCGATCTCGAAACCGTGCGCCGCGAGGTGCAGCGCCGGCTCCCCTACAACGACGTCTTCACCAAGCCTGAGTGGGCCGAGCGCTCGCGGCGCTATTGGGTGGAGAGCACGGGGCTGGGGCTGAACCTCGCCATGACCGTGTTCTTGGGGTGCCTTGTCGGGATCGTGGTCGTCGCCCAGACCCTCTACACCTCGACGATGGAGCACATCAAGGAGTTCGGCACCGTCAAGGCGATCGGCGGCAGCAACCGGACGATCTACGCCATCCTCGGCAAGCAGGCGGCGATCTCGGCCGTCGTGGGCTTTCTTCTCGGAGGCGCCATGGCGTGGTTTCTCCGGCCGGCCATGGCAAGTATCGGCCTGAAGCTGATCATCTCCTCCTCCTTCGCCGCCACCGTGGCCGTGGGCACGGTCGTCCTGTGCCTGGCCGCCGCCATGATCTCGTTCCGCAAGGTGGCGAAGATCGACCCGGCCCTCGTGTTCCGCACCTGACCTTTACAGATCCATCGATCAGGAGAGGCTTTCATGCCAGTTCTTTCCGCGGATGACGTCACCAAGGAGTTCCGGGAGGGCCGGGAGACCGTGTCGGTGCTCCGCGGCGCCTCCCTCACTTTAGAGCGCGGCGAGGTGGTCGCGCTCGAAGGGCCCTCGGGCTCGGGGAAGACCACCTTCCTCTCGATCCTCGGCTGCATCCTGACCCCGTCCGGCGGCCGTGTCGTCGTCGACGGCCAGGAGGTCGATCCCCGGAAGCCGGGCAAGCTGCCGGACATCCGTAAAAAATCGATCGGCTTCGTGTTCCAGCAGTTCAACCTGTTCCCGGCGCTCACCGCGCTCGAAAACGTCGAGTACGCCCTGAATGTAAAGGGTTTCAAAGGCCGCGAGGCGCGCC
>DATHUD010000280.1:0-4552 GCA_035462575.1 Thermoanaerobaculia bacterium
CGCCTACCACGCCGAGGACACCGCCCCCCATCTGGTGGTCACCACTCCGGCCCGGCAGCACCACGAGCTCGGCGCCCAGATCGTCGCCGCCACCGCGGCCGGCGAAGGGAGGCAGGTCACCTATCTCGGTCCGGACCTGCCGCCGGAGGAGATCGCGGCCTCAGACCTGCAGAAGGGGGCCCGCGCGGTAGCCCTGAGCATCACCTATCCGCAGGACGACCCGATCCTCGTGGACGAACTCAAGAAGCTCCGGCGCCTGCTCGGCCCGCGTACCGCGCTGATCGTCGGCGGCCGGGCGGTGCCGAACTACGCCAGGGTCCTGAACGAGATCCAGGCTCACCTCGTCGACTCCCTGGCCGACTTGCGGGACGATCTCGCCGCCTTGCGGACGATCCCCGAAACTGAGCCCAGGGTTTCCACCCTGGGCTGACGTCACGGCGCCCCAGAGGGCGCTGTCCGGATAGCCCAGGGCGCCTGGGCGGCGGACCTGGACGCAATACTGGACAACACCTTGACAGCTCGGAAAACCTTCCCTTCGATCCCGGCGAGCCCGGAAATCCGCGCCTCTCGCCTCTAATCCCCCAGGAACTCGCCGATGGGGGCGAGCGGCTCGCTGTGGTCGCAGAAGATCTTCAGGACCACCATGATGGGCACGGCCAGGATCGCCCCGGTGATCCCCCAGAGCCATCCCCAGAAGGTGAGGCCGAGGAAGATCACGACCGGGTTCAGCGTCAGGCGGCGGCCGAGCACCAGCGGGGTGAGCACGTAGCTCTCCAGGATGTTGAGGGCGACGAACGACCCGGGCACCAGAAGGGCCTGCCCCAGGTCGTCGAACGTGAGGAAGCCGACCATGGCCAGGATCCCGATCATCACGATCGCCCCGAGATAGGGGATGTAGTTGGTCAACATGGCCAGCACCCCCCAGAGCAGGGGGTTGGGGACCTTCAAGAGAGTCATGATCCCCCAGACGGCAAGCCCCAGGACCAGGTTGATCGCGGTGACGGTCGTGAGGTACGCCGAGATGTCCGACTCGATCTGCCGGGCGATCTCGACGGCCCGTTTCTTGTCCGAGAGGCTGGGGAGCACCTTGATCATCTTGCGGAGGAACATGTCCCCGGAGGCGAGGAGGAAGAAGAGGAGGACGATCATCACGAGCCCCCCGGCGATGATCTCGGTCGCCTGGCTGAACATCCTCTCCCCCAGGCTCTCCGTCTGGACCTCGATCCTCTGGGGCTGCCGGCCCGTTTCGCCCACCTGGGCGATCTTCTCCACCTGCTCGGTCGCCTTGCTCATCGTCTGCACGGGCTCCTTGAAGTCGCGGAGCCGCCCCTCGAGCCGGCGCAGGCTGCGCGGCGCCTCCTGGGCCCACTCGTAAGCGGGTCCCGCCAGCTCAGAGACACCCCAGGCCACCCCGCCCAGAACAGCGAAAAGCACCAGGCCGGCGCCCAGCGCCTCCGGGATGCGGATCTTTTTCAAGGCCCGCACGACCGGGCTCAGCAGAAAGTTGAGCAGCAGGGCGAGGACGATGGGAAGAATGAAGGAACGCGCAAAGTAGAGCGTGTAAAAAGCGGCGAGGACGAACAGGCCGGTGAGCGCGAGCGACCGGATCCCGAACGGCCCCTGGAAGACATTCCGGAGCTTCTTGAGGTCGGGTCGGGGACGCTCTTCCTCGGGAGGGGGATCCCGCCGGATGGCTTCAAGCATGGGCGTTCCTCTGGACGACCGGCTCCCGGATCGGAGGCCGGCGCAATCATTTTAAGACGGCAACTTCACGAGAGGTTTTCACCCAGCTCTGGAAAGCGCCTTCCGGTTACGCCCGCCGGACGAGGCCGATGATCAGCGAGATCACGAACACCACCAGGAACAGCACGAAGAGGATCCGGGCGATGTCGGCCGCGCCCGTGGCGATCCCTCCGAAGCCCAGGACGGCGGCGATCAGCGCGACGACCAGGAAGATCAGGGCCCACTTCAGCATCGCATTTCTCCTATGGACTTCCTTCTAGAGAACGGAAGAAGGGCCAGGGGCACCATGGCGGGCGATTCTCGATGTCGAGTGCCTCTGGCTGCTGATCTCAAAAGCAAGCCCTGTGCCAGAGCAGGCGCTTCAAGCCCGCTCGCCGAGCAGCTCCCGGATCCCTTCCAGGGTATCCGCCTGGTCCGGCCGCTTGTCGGTCCGCCAGCGGGCGATCCGGGGAAAGCGCACCGCGATCCCCGACTTGTGGCGGGAGGAGAGCGAGATCCCCTCGAACGCCAGCTCGAAGACCTGCACCGGCTCGACCGAGCGCACCGGCCCGAACTTCTCCCGGGTGTTTTTCCGGATCCAGCCGTCGAGCGAAAGAATCTCCTCGTCCGACAGCCCCGAGTACGCCTTGGCGACCGGCACCAGCTCGCCGCCCGACCAGACCGCGAACGTGTAGTCCGTGAACAGGTTGGCGCGGCGGCCGTGGCCCGGCTGCGCGTAGATCAGCACGGCGTCGATCGTGAACGGGTCGATCTTCCACTTCCACCAGTCCCCCCGCTTGCGGCCGGTCTTGTAGGGCGAGTCGAGGCGCTTCAGCATCAGCCCCTCGACCCCGCGCTCGCGCGCCGCCTCCCGGGCCCGGGCCACTTCCTCCCAGGTGCGCTCCAAGACGCCGGGGGAGACAGGGATGAACGGACGGCCGTTTTCGAGCAACCGCTCCAGAGCCTCCCGCCGCCGGGCGAGCGGAAGCTCGCGCACGTCCTCGCCCTCGTGCTCCAGAAGGTCGTAGGCCACGAAGGCGGCCGGCGCCTCGGCCAGGATCTTGTCGGTCAGCTTCTTCCTCCCGATCCGCCGCTGGAGCACGGCGAAGGGGAGGGGCCGCCCCTCGCGCCAGGCCATGATCTCGCCGTCGAGCACCGTGCCGTCGGGCAGCAGGGCCTGGGCGCTCCGGGCGAGCTCCGGGAAGCGCTCGGTGATCAGCTCCTCACCCCGCGACCAGAGGTGGACGGCGCCGCCCCGCCGGAGGAGCTGGGCGCGGATACCGTCCCACTTCCATTCGACGAGCCAGTCGGCCGGGTCTCCCAGGGACTCGACGGGCTGCTCCAGGGGTGAGGCGAGGTAGAAGGGATAGGGACGCGAGCCGTCCTCCCCAGGGGCGCCCGGAGAGAACAGGCCTTCATAGAAAGGGGCCGTCGGCTCCCAGGCGCCCATCAAGCGATGGGCGATCACGGGCGGGGGAACTCCGGCCACCTGGGCGAGCGCCCGCTCGACGAGCGTCTGGGAGACTCCGACCCGGAGCTCCCCGGTGAGCAGCTTGTTCAAAACGAACGTCTCCCACCGGGGAAGCCCGCGCCACCAGGCGGTCACCTCGCGGCGCTGCTCCTCTTCGGTCTTCCCCCGCAAGGGGAGGAGCCGCTCCTCCATCCATCGCGAGAGCGGAAGCTCCGGGGCCTCGTCCGTCTCCCCCCGGCCGTCCAGCACCAGGGAAATCGTCTCGGCCAGGTCCCCCACGCTCGCGTAGGACTCCTCGAACAGCCAATCGGGGACGACGGCCTCCGCGAGGGCCCAGCCGGCGAGGAGACGCCCGCCGAGGAACCGCTTGAGCCGGCGGCCGGTGAGGAACCAGACCGCCCAGGCCGCATCCTCCGGGGGAGCCGAGGAAAAGTAGGAGACGAGCGCCGCGACCTTCTCGTTGGTGGACGTCGTGCGGTCGAGCGCCTCGTAGAGGGTGGCGAAGCGCTTCAATCCTCCGTCTCCCCCTCAAAGGGTGTCGCGAGCGTGCCCGCCGCCCTCCCCCGCTCTCTCAGATACCGGGCCAGGGGCTCGGCATAGCCGTGGGTCGTGAGTACCCGCTCCGCCCCGGCCTCCTCGATCGTGCGCAGGAGGTCCGGCCAGTCCGCGTGGTCGGAAAGGACGAATCCCCGGTCGAAGCCGCGGCGCCGCCGGGTGCCGCGCACCCGCATCCAGCCGGAGGCGAAAGCGGTGCTCGCGGGGCCGAACCGGCGCATCCAGGTCGAGCCCCCGGCCGCCGGAGGCGCGAGCACCAGCTCGCCGGCGAAGGACTGCCCGCGGGCCGTCTCCGAGACCGGCCGCGTGGGAAGCATCTCCACCCCGGCGCTCCGGTAGCACGCGTTGAGCGGCTCGACCGCGCCGTGGACGAAGACGGGGCGGTCGGTGAACCGTCCCAACTCGGCCAGGAGCCTCTGCGCCTTGCCCAGGGCGTAGCAGAAGAGCACCGAGGACCGCCCCGCCTCCCGGTTCTCCTCCCACCACGCGTGGATCTCCCGGGCCACCTCGGCGGTGTCGTCCCAGCGGTAGATCGGCAGGGCGAACGTGGCCTCGGTGATGAAGGTATGGCAGGGGACCGGCTCGAAGGTTTCGCAGGTCGGGTCCGGCTGTCGCTTGTAGTCTCCGGAAAAAACCCAGACCTCGCCGTCCTTCTCCACCCGCACCTGAGCCGATCCCAGGATGTGCCCGGCCGGATGGAAAGAGACCGTCACCTCCCCGAGCCGAACCCGTCCCCCGAAAGGCACGCTCTCGATCGCCGCCACCTTCCCCCACCGCCGCTTCAGGACCGGCTCCGCCGGAGCC
>DATHUD010000281.1:0-4963 GCA_035462575.1 Thermoanaerobaculia bacterium
GCCGCGGTCGACGACCTTCTCGCCCTGGTGCTCGACGACCAGGGCGCCGCCCTTGAACGAGGCCGGCAATGTCACGACCAGGGTGCCGACCATGGCGTCGGCCTTCTCCGAATCCTGGTGCGGCAGGAAGAACTGGCCCGGACCATAGACCAGGAAGGAGTGGAGCTCGGCCTTGAGCCGGCAGCCGTCGGCCAGCCCGAGATCGGCGCGCAACTCTTCGAGCACCGGCAGGAGCGTCCGGTTCCACCGCCGGCGGTCGATCTTCACCCGACTTCTGGGAATCTCCCAGGTGTCCCGGACTCGCCGGTCGAGAAGCGTCTTCTCCCCCCGTCCATAGCGAGCGGGCCGGGCGAGCCGGCAGAGCCTCTCCGCCTGAGCCCGCGAGACGGGAAGATTGAGCTGTCCGAGCCCCTGCACCTCCAGATGCAGGTCATCGGCCGTCGCCGTCCGCCGGGCGGTGAAACACCCGGGCGAGCCAACCGCGCCGAGGATCTCGCCGATCCGCTCAAGGTTGTCGACCATCACAGCACCTCTCCAGAAAACTCGCCGCCCTTTGTCGACTCCAGGTTAGATGTCCTGGGGCTCGCTGGAAACGTCTCTCGGTCTTCCCGGCAGGAGAAAAATACCCGACATCCGGATTATACGCAAGCCACCGCCTGGAGGAGAGGGAAAGCGGAGCAGCCGGAACGACCGCAGCCAGCGACCGCCTGGGGAGAGCGCCGAGACGAAGCCGAGCAAGCCGGAGAAGCATCCGCCGCGCCCGAGCCGGAGTTTGGGGGGGCCGGCTGCGGCGGATCGCCGTGATCGTGATACGGCCGTGGTTCTCCGTGATCTCGCGGCAGATTACCGTGAACCGGTCCCGGACGGACGGCACCGAGCCGAACTTCGCGGCTCGCGTAGACCTGCGCAAGGCCCATCAGGGCGAGTTAGCTGGCGCCTCCCCTTTTCGGTTCCCATTTCTCCAGGAACGCCAGGATCAGGTCCGGGACGTACTTGTCGTCCTTCATGAAGTCGTCCGGAGTCTGCGAGAGCAACAGCGCGCCGTCCGATTCGAGGAGGAAGAGATGCGGGTAGGACGGGATCTGCGGGTAGCGAGAAAGGAAGGCCTCGTTCTTCACCTTGTCACTGAAGTTGACCTTGACGACCACGAACCCGTCGCGCAGGCGTTGCGTCAGGCGCTCATCATCGTGGATGACCTTGTTGAGAATGCGGCAGTAGATGCACCACTCGCCGCCAACCTCGAGAAGGATGCGTTTGTTCTCCCGCTGCGCCTGGGCGACCGCGGCCTTCAGGTCGGCGGCGGGGTCACGGGACTCGTCGTATCCGGCCGGGGGGAGCTTCGATGCTGCCCCCGCTGCCACCGCTGTCGCCGCCAGGGTCAAGAGCATGGCCGAGAGCACCCAGAGAATCCTCGTCCGTTTCATCGCAAATCTCCTTGAGAGATGGCTTGTCTCTCGGCAAGTATCTCTCAGAGCGGGAGGTTCCGAAAACTTGGACGGCAAGGATTCCGCTAAGATCCCGGCCTGGCGGACCTGCCATGATGCGCGGTTCGCTGCCGGCGGTGGGGCTCTCACCTGGAGGCCCTCCTGAAAGCGCTGGCTCTCGAGGCGCAGGAGTCGGGTGATCATGGATTCAGAGGACCGGAACCACACGGACGTGGTCACCGAGGCTGAACAGGTCCGGGCGCGAGAGGCTCCCGCAGCTGGACACCACCTCAGCCGCGTCGACTACGATGCCGAGCTGCGCATGCACAACGAGATGCTGCGCCGGGCGTACGACATTCGGCCCCACGATCACGTCCTCGACATCGGGTGCGGGGCCGGGCAGACGACGCGTGACGCGGCGCGGTTGGCCGTGGCCGGGAATGTGGTGGGGGTGGACATCTCCGCGCCGCTCCTCGAGCGAGCCCGCCGGCTGACGGAGGCTGAAGGGCTTCACAACGCCAGTTTCGAGCAAGCCGACGCCGAGACCCATCGCTGCACGGCTGAGCGCTTCGACGTCGCCATCAGCCGGTTCGGGACGATGTTCTTCGGTGACCCCGTTGCCGCGTTCACCAACATCGCGCAGGCCCTGCAACGCGAGGGACGCCTGATGATGATGGTGTGGCAGGACCACCATCGGAACGAGTGGTCCGTGGCGATCCAGCGGGCCCTCGCGGGTGGCGCGGACGTGCCGGCTGCTACCCTGGGGGCGCCGGATCCGTTCTCCCTCGCCGATCCGACGACCACGGAGCGGGTTCTCGACAGAGCCGGCTTCGGCGAGGCGACGTTCACCGAGGTGCACGAGCCCGTCTACTACGGTCCGAATGTCGCTGCCGCGCTCGAATGGGTCTGTGCCTTCTCGTGTGTCCGAAACTTGCTGCAACGGCTGGACCCTGCCTCGACGGCGCGCGCCCGCGAGAACCTGCTCCAGACGCTCGCCGCGCACGCCGGCGGAGACGGAGTGTGGTTCGACTCGCGCGCCTGGATCGTCACGGCGCGCCGTCGCTGACAAGGCACACCGACCCATCAGCCACGTGAGGTAGAACCATCACACCGGGTCGTTGAGTATCTTGCTGAACCAAGATCTGGTCGGAGCCCTGGTCGAGGACGTCTGTTTCCGCAACGCGGAGAGCTTCTTCGGCTTCGAGCTCCCGGATCGCGACCGGGAACCCGCAAGCGCGTCCGCGTTGGCTCTGCACGCGGCGCTGGGCTGAGCTCGACATCGAGGAGATCCACAACGACCTGCGCTCTTCAACCCGACGCCGCTCACCGGCGTTCTGCCTATGTCACCCCCCCTCACCCGTCAGGGGAGGGGTAGGGGGAAGGCTTCGAAGGGCTTGCCCGTCCAGAATCACCTGGCAAACTGAACCATGGCCTTTTTTCGGGTGAGCCTCAGGCCGACCAGCGGAAATCCTCCACCTCGTCCGTCCAAGAGGCCGAACGAAGCACATTCCGATCCGGGCAACCCCGGAGAGAGGGAGGGACTGTATGTCGAGTTGGCGTGCCGTTGTGGAAGCAGCCGCCGCGCCGCGGAGAGCCGAGGCTCCGGAGGTACTTCGCCAGTCCTTGGACGAGCAACTGCGGTCGGTGGTGAAACGGATCGAGGGAGAGTTCACCCTCGGTTCTCCCTTGCCCTATGAACCGGCTCTCGTCGAGCCGCTGCTCGGCGACGTCGCGGCCCTCCTCGACCGCTGCGCGGCCTACCAACGCGAGGCCTCGGAGCTCGAGATCAAGTGGGTTCAGCATCAGCTCGAGTCGCAGCTCGCCAGCAAGCTCTCCGAGCTCGACCTGGACCTCGCGCTCGCCTCGACAGGCCTTGCGTCGGCCACGGCGGCGCGTGTCGCGCATGCGGCGACTCAGGCGGAGTTCTCGCGGGCGAGCGATAACGCACTGGCCTCCGGCTTCGCCAAGGAGGCGGAGGGTGCCTCCTCGATCGCCGGCAAGGCGGTCGACACGGCCGGCCTTCGCGAGAGCCTGTTGAAGGAGCGGACGAATCAGGTGCGCGACTACCAGGACAAGCTCGACGCCCGCCACACCGAGCCCGGCGGCGCCCACAACTACTTCGAGCGGTATGAACGGATCGCCACCCTGATGTTCGAGGACTTCGAGGAGGCGTACCGCAAAGCCAAGTGCGCCGTCATCGGCCTGCGGGCGATCTTCGGACTGGACGCCGCCGACGTGCAGATCGGAGACCTCACCGCGGCCACTCCCGCCGGCCCGGTCTTCAGCCTCATCCTATGGGCCCGCCGGATGATGCGGAGGATCGAGTCCTTCGCCGAAACCGAGGTCGAATACGAACTCGTCGTGCCCCTTCTCCAGCCGATCCAGGATGCCGGCAAGGGCCTGATGAACCAGGACGAATACAATGCCGCGATGAAGGACGGCGGCAGCGGCACGCTGAACTTCAAGCTTCCGGCGGATTTCTTCCAGAACCAGTCCCGCCTCCGCCTGAAGGGGATCGGCGTCTCCTTCACCGGACCGGACCTGGACAAGGCCAACACCACGGCCGGCCGCGCGCTGGTCGCCGTCTTTCCGCCGTTGCAGGAGCTCGTCCAGGGACAGCAGCGGCGGCGGCCGCCGGTGCTGCTCGGCGGCGTGCTCCCCTTCGGCGCCCACATGGCGGTCCTGCGCTCCGAGGGCCTGGCCGTTCACAATCTCAAGCCGGCGGGCGACTGGCGGATCGTGGTCCACCCCTTCCTTCTCACCAAGGATGCGACCGCGGCCAAGCGGTCCTACACAATCCTGACGGACCTCCGGCTCCATCTCTCCCTGGTGGCGGCTCCTCAGGCCGACCCGGGTCAATGGAAGGCCTTCGTATGAGCGAGGACTACTTGGATCGCAGGGCGCGCATGTTCGAGCGCTCGCCCACGCAGGCGGGTACGGCGGCCCCCGGCCGGCCGAGCCCCCAGATCGGCCAGCGCATTAATCCCGCCGAGCGCATCCGGAGCTCTCGGAGCGGCCGAGTCATAAGCCCTCTCGGCCCCATACTTGACGGAGCCGGGCTATACATAGATATCCAGAGGGCCAGGGCCCAGAAGGGCGTTCGGGACGCCATTCAGCAGCAGCTCCAGCCCGGGGAGGAGGTCGAAGTCATCGTCAACAACCTCGACGTCTTGGAAGGGCAGTACGAGACGGTGAACGTGTTTGACCCGACGCAGAAAGGGTACCAGCCTCTCAACCCGGAAACCCTGAGAGTCTGCGGTGGCGGCCCGTGCGGCCCGCAGCCGGGGCGCCTCCCGGAGAGAAAGGAATTCACGGTTCCAACCACCCGCGGTCCTCAGAAGGTCTGGCTCGGGAGCCGGCCGCCCGCTGCCCAGCCGGCCAAACCGGCCAAACCGGCCAAACCGCCGGAGCCCAAGAAGCGGTCGCCGGCCGAATCCCGCCCCGGGCGCGGCGAATTCAAAGACTGGGTAGACCGCTGGAATCGCGACCCCGGGCTCATCGACCACGACTTCGACCGCGCCGATCGCATCGGCCGCACG
>DATHUD010000282.1:0-2134 GCA_035462575.1 Thermoanaerobaculia bacterium
AGTACGGCCGGCGGGTGATCGCCGTGGTGATGACGGGGAACCTGGACGACGGCACCGCCGGGCTCGCGCTCGTCAAGCGGTTGGGCGGTGTCGCCGTGGTGCAGGACCCTGAGGACGCCGACTACCCGAGCATGCCCGAGAGCGCCATCGCCCACGTCGAGGTCGACTACGTCGTGCCCGTGGCCAACATCGGCTCGTTGCTCGACCGGCTCGTGCACGAGCCTCTTCCGGAGCAGGACGAGGAGCTCGCTCCGGAAGAGAGAGAAGAGGTGTCCGACATGTCCGAACAAGAGGAGCGGGATGGCAGCGTTGCGGGGGAACCCGCGGGGCTCGTTTGTCCGGATTGCGGCGGCAGCCTGTTCGAGAAGCCCGGAGTCGAGCCTCTGCACTTCCGCTGCCGCACCGGTCACGCCTATTCCCCCGAGAGCCTTATCGCCAGGCAGACCGACGGCCTCGAAGCCGCGCTCTGGGCCTCGATGCGCGCCCTCCAGGAGAACGCCGCCCTGGCGCGGCGGATGGAGAGGCGGGCGCGCCAGAACGGCGGCAACGGTGTCGGCGAGCGCTACCACAAGCGCGCCGAGGACGCCGAAAAGCACGCCAGGTTCCTGCGCACTCTCCTCCAGCAAGGCGGGGCTGATTTAGAGTAGACCCCCATGAACCGAGCCTCAAGCTGTTTCCTCATCCTGACCGTCGCCGTTCTGGGCGGCTTTTCGATGGCCTGCGCCCGCGCGGAGCGCGAGGCCGCGGAGCCCGCGGTGGATGTCCATGCCGCCCCCGCCGCGCAGGCCGCGCCGCAGGCCCGCTCCGGGCGGCGGGCGGCCGTCACCCCCCGGCCGGAGCTGGCGGACGAGGAGAAGGCGACCATCGCCCTCTTCGAGCGCGCCTCGCCGTCGGTCGTGTTCATCACCTCGCTGGCCACGGCCCAGGACGCCTTCAGCATGAACGCCCAGGAGATCCCCCAGGGGAGCGGCTCCGGCTTCGTGTGGGACCGGGAGGGGCACATCGTCACCAACTTCCACGTGGTCGCGGGAGGCAACGCGGCGCGGGTGACGCTCGCGGACGGCTCCGACTGGGCGGCGCGGGCCGTGGGAGGCGCCGCGGAAAAGGACATCGCGGTGCTCAAGATCGAAGCGCCGGCCAACCGTCTCATTCCGCTCCCTCTGGGCAGCTCGGACGACCTCCGGGTGGGGCAGACGGTCTTGGCCATCGGCAACCCCTTCGGGCTCGACCAGACGCTGACGACCGGCGTGGTCAGCGCCCTGGGGCGCGAGATCCAGTCGCTCGCCGGCATCCCCATCCGCGACGTGATCCAGACCGACGCCGCGATCAACCCGGGCAACTCCGGGGGGCCGCTCTTGGACAGCGCCGGCCGGCTGATCGGGATCAACACGGCCATCTACAGCCCCTCCGGCACCTACGCCGGCATCGGCTTCGCCATCCCGGCGCATGCGGTCCAGTGGGTCGTGCCGGACCTGATCGCCTACGGCCGCATAAGGCGTCCCACCCTGGGCATCGAGCTGACCTCGGAGTCCATCTCCCGGCGCCTGGGGATCGAAGGCGCGGTGATCTCCCGCGTCGAGCCCGGAACCGGTGCCGCCCGCGCGGGCCTCCGCGGCCTCTCCCGCGACCGCTTCGGCCGCGCCCGCCTGGGCGACGTGATCCAGTCGATCGACGGCCAGCCCGTCACCTCGATCGGAGACATCTTCGAAGTCCTCGAAAACCGCCAGCCGGGGCAGACGGTGCGCCTGGGGATCCTGCGCGGCGACCGGAGGGAGACGGTGCAGGTTCGGTTGGGCGGCGGGGAGGGCGGGCGGCGGGCGGACGGGTGAGAGCGGACCGACCTGCCCGATCCGGAGACGCCCCACGGGGCGTCTCTACATTGGGGGGGAACCGTTGTCGCTCATCGAAGCGTCAGTGCCTCTCCGAACCCTCTGGGAAGGGGAACGCCGCCGCCGTCACCACGACCGCTGATCCCCCAATGTAGAGACGCCCCGTGGGGCGTCTCCGAGGCGGCGACGTTCTTTCCGAACAGCGTAGATGTACCGCGAGCTCACCCCTCCAAATACCGCTTCAACCCCTCCAACGCCACCTTCCACTGCCCCCGCCGCGGCTCGACCAGCCCGGCGTCGGGACG
>DATHUD010000283.1:0-13471 GCA_035462575.1 Thermoanaerobaculia bacterium
TGGGTAAGCTAATAAAGACTCTTGCACCCTCTCCCTCTGGGAGAGGGCCGCGGTGAGGGCCCGGGGCGGGCAGGCCGGCCGGTTCATCCCGGACATGCGGCGTCACCTCCCCCTGTCCGCCCTTGCCACTCTCCTGTACAATGCGCACCACCTAATATGGAACTTGACCGGCTCCTGAAGTTCATGACGGACAAAGGGGCGTCGGACCTTCATCTGAAGCCGACCCGTCCGCCCCTGCTGCGCATCAACGGGCGGTTGATGCCCATCGAGGCTCCCCCTCTCCGGATGGAAGAGCTCAACGAGATGCTCATGGGCATCCTCACCCCCCGGCAGAAGGCCCGGCTGGAGGAGAGGATGTCGGTGGATACCGGCTACGGCGTCCGGGGCCTCGCCCGGTTTCGCTGCAACATCTATATGCAGCGGGGGACGATCGCCGCCTCGTTCCGGCGCATCCCGTTCCAGATCAAGGGGGTGGACGAGCTGGAGCTGCCGTCGGTGCTCCTGGACTTCTGCGGCCTGCCCATGGGGCTCGTCCTGGTGACGGGGCCCACCGGCAGCGGCAAGTCCACTACGCTTGCGGCCCTCATCCGCTACATCTCCCAGAACCGGCCCTGCCACGTGATCACCATCGAAGACCCGATGGAGTTCCTGTTCTCGGACGACATGGCCTCGATCTCCCAGCGCGAGGTGGGGACGGACACCTACAGCTTCTCCGAGGCCCTGCGCAACGCCATGCGGCAGGACCCGGACGTGATCATGGTGGGCGAGATGCGCGACCCGGAGACGGTCTCCACCGTGATCACCGCCGCCGAGACCGGCCACCTGGTCTTCTCGACCCTGCACACGAACACCGCCCCGCAGACCATCGACCGCATCCTGGACACCTTCCCCGCGGACCAGCAGGCGCAGGTCCGGGCCCAGCTCGCCCAGATCCTGAAGGGCGTCGTCTCCATGAAGCTCGTGGAGCGCCAGGACGGCGAGGGGCGGGTCGCGGCCCTGGAGATCATGCGCGGGTCCCCCAAGATCGCCAAGATGATCGAGGTCGGGGAGATCAGCCAGATCCACGAGGAGATCGAGTCCTCGGTGGGCTACTACCGCATGCAGACGATGAACCAGTCGCTGCTCGCGCTCCTGGTCCACGGCACCATCACCTACCCCGAGGCCATGCGGCAGTCGCCCGACCCGGAAGACCTTTCGCTGAAGCTCCGCAAGATGTTCCCCAGCATCGAGGAGCGAGGAGGAGACTTGAGCCCTGTCACGTCGGATTTCTCCGAGATCGTCGAGCTCCAGCAGTTCAAGCGCCTGTACGAGGAGCAGGAGGAGAAGACCAAGCTCCGGCTGATCGAAAAGGACGAGCAGATCGCCGGCATGGAGCAAGCCATCCGCCAGCGCGAGGACAACCTCGAAGAGCTCAAATCCCGGCTCCAGGAGATGGCCCAGGAGCGCGAGCGCCTGCGCGGCGACTACAACCGGCTCCGCCAGGAGGCGCAGGAGAAGATCGACAAGCTCATGGAGCGCATCAAGGAGCTCAACCAGCGCCTCATGGGCGGCGACGCCGCCGGCACCGGCCAGAAGTCCGGCATCTTCCGGTAGCTACGGAGTCCTCCCCAGGACCAGCGCCACCGCCTCGTCCCGCGTCCGGATCGCCCCGTCCACCAACGCCTGACGCACCGCGTCCAGGGCCCGGCCTACGCCGGGTCCTGGCGGAATCCCCAGAAGCTCCTGCACGTCGGCCCCCGAGAGGAGGCGCGGCGGCTCGAAGAGGACCGCCCCCTCCCGCCGGGCGAGGTCCGCGATCGCGGCGAGGCCGGAGCGCCAGCTCTCGGCTGCCCTCTGATCTCCCCGGGCCGCGACGCGGGCGCCCAGGGAGCAGGCGGTGGTCGTCCATAGCCGGCCGGTCCGGTTCAGGAACCGGCGGCGGCCCACGTCGTCCGCCGGGAGCTCATCCCAGGCGAGGAGGGCGGCTACGTCCGCCGCGGTCTGGCGAGTGAGGTAGCCTGCGTCGCGCACGAGGGTCAGGAAATCGAGCGATCCCTTGCCGCCCCGCGCGGGCAGGTGGGCGAAGGTGGCGGCGACCCGGGCGGTCCGCGCGTCCACCGTGTCGGCCAGCGCCGTGTCGATCTCCCGCAAGCGACGAATACAGCCGGGCAGGGCTTCGAGCTCGGAGACCGCGCCGCCCGCCTGCCCCGGCTCGCCCGGGGCGCCGAGCCAGAGGCCGGGGTAGAGGTCCAGGGCCACGAGGAACGCGAGGCCGCGGTGTGCCTCGGGGTGAGAGAAGAGGGCTGCGAGCTCGTCCCGCACCCGCTCGGCGGCGACCTCTACGAGGAGGGAAGAACACTTCCGGGCGAGGATCACGGTGCCGGGCTCGGCGGCGAAGCCGGGGAGGCGCAGGAGGAGGCGCGGGAGGCGGAGCACCCGCAAGGGGTCCCCGAGAAAGCTCCCCGGGGTCGTGGCGCGGAGCAGGCAGCGCTCGAGGTCCGCCAAGCCGTTGAAGGGATCGACGACCGTGGCCGTCCGCGGCTCGAGGGCGAAGGAGTTGACCGTAAAATCCCGGCGCTCCAAGTCCTGGTGGAGCGACGTCCCGTCGCGGTCCCACAGGTCGATGGTCAGCTCCTCTCCCACCAGCCGGTAGGCGGCGAAGTCCTTGCCGCCCAGGAGAACGAGGCGGGCGGGCAGGTCCGCGGCCAGCCGCTCGGCGATCTCCCGCCCCCGCGTCGCGACCACGGCGTCCACGTCGTGGACCGGGAGGCCCAGGGCCCGGTCCCGGAGCACGCCGCCCACGAGGTGGCAGTCCGTGTCCCCGGAGGCGGCGAGGAGGGCCGTCACCGCGGGATGATGGAGGAGGATGCGGAACGATCGGAGAGGATGTCGGTGTGGCATCCCGCCCATTCTATGAACGTTGCCCGCCACATTTGCGTTCACGGTGTGAGCAGGGCTAAACTTCAACTTCAAGGCCATGGCACTAACCCACGAAGATGTAAGGAAAATCGCCTCTCTCGCCCGGCTCCGTTTTTCTCCCGAGGAAGAAGCCAAGTTGACCGGCCAGCTCGCGGACATCGTCGGCTACATCGACCGGCTCCAGGCCTGGGAGGGCGCGGCCGAGGCGGAGCCCACCCCTGGGCTCCAGGAGATGCCGGACGAGCCGCAGGCGTGCCTGCCGCGGGAGAAGTTCCTGGCCAACGCTCCGGCGTCGCTCGACGCCTTCCTGCTCGTCCCGGAGATCAAGGGGGGAGGGGAAGATGCCTGAGCTCTGGGAGAGGACGGCGGAGGAGACCGCCCGGAGCGTGCGCGCCCGGGAGGTGTCGGCGGCCGAGGTGACCGAGGCGGCGCTCGCGCGCACGGCGCGGGTCGAGCCGCTGATCGCGGCCTATCTGGACCTGTTCGAGGAGGCGCGCGCCCGGGCCACGGAGCTCGACCGGCGGATCGCTGCGGGGGAAGACCCCGGTCCCCTCGCCGGCGTGCCGGTGGCTCTCAAGGACAACCTGAGCCTCTCTGGGCACGCGTTGACCTGCGCCTCGAAGATCCTCGCCGGCTACGTGGCCCCTTACACGGCCACGGCCGTGGCCCGGCTGCTCGCGGCCGGGGCCGTTCCGATCGGACGGGCCAACATGGACGAGTTCGCCATGGGCTCGTCCTGCGAGAACTCGGCGTATCAGAGCACCCGGAACCCCTGGGACCTGTCGACGGTGCCGGGCGGATCGAGCGGCGGGCCGGCCGCCGCGGTGGCGTCGGGAGGCGTGCCGCTCTCGCTGGGCTCGGACACGGGCGGCTCGGTCCGCCAGCCCGCGGCGCTCTGCGGGGTCGTCGGTGTCAAGCCCACCTACGGCCGGATCTCCCGCTACGGGCTCGTGGCCTTCGCCTCGTCGACCGACCAGATCGGGCCGATTGCGAGGACCGTGCGCGACGCGGCCCTGGCGACCCGCGTGATGGCCGGAGCAGACCCGCGCGACTCGACGTCGTCCGACCGGCCGGTGGACGACTATCTCGCCGCGATCGAGGACGGGATCGCGGGCCTGCGCGTCGGCGTGATCCGCGAGATCGACCAGGCGGGCCTCACGGGAGCTGCCGCCGCGAACTGGCGGGAGTCTCTGGACCGTCTGGCCGCGGCCGGCGCGGAGCTGGTCGAGGTTTCCGTCCCGAGTCTGGATGCGGCCGTCTCCATCTACTACGTGATCGCCACCTCCGAGGCGAGCGCCAACCTCGCCCGCTTCGACGGCGTGCGCTACGGCCACCGGGCCGAGGGGGCGGACAACCTGCTCGACCTCTACGTCGAGAGCCGGAGCGAGGGGTTCGGCCCCGAGGTGAAGCGCCGGATCATGCTCGGCACCTTCGCCCTCTCCTCGGGCTACTACGAGGCCTACTACGGCCGGGCCCACGCCGTCCTCGAGCGGATGCGCCGGGAGCTCGACGCCGCCTTTGGCAAGGCGGACGTGGTGGTGACCCCCACCTCGCCGGGCGCGGCCTTCCGCCTCGGCGAGAAGACCGAGGACCCGCTCGCGATGTATTTGAATGACATTTTCACCACGCCCGCGAGCCTCGTAGGGCTCCCCGCGGTCTCCGTCCCCTCGGGGGCGGACGGGGAGGGGCTGCCGCTCGCGCTCCAGATCATGGGGCGCCCCTTCGACGAGGCGACGGCCTTCCGGGCCGCGCGGGCTTTCGAGGAGCAGGTGGGCTGGGTCGTGGCCCCCGGCTTCCGGGAGGCGAGGACCGGCTGACGATGCGGAGAGCCACCCTCTTCTGCGTTCTGCTCGCGGCGCTTTCGAGCGCCGCCGTCCAGGCCGTCACGGCGCCGCGGTCCGTGCGCGTGCAGGTCGAGAAGGGGGTCGTCGCGACCCTCTCCGATCCCGAGGGGATCTTCCTCGAAGCCGTGCCCCAGAGTGGCGAGGGGATGCACGCCTTCGCCCGCCGCCTGTGCGGCGACAGCAAGTTCGTGCCTCAGCTCGCCGAAGTGAACGGCGGCTCGACGGTTCTCCTGGCCGGCATGCGCTACCGCATCCCCATGGAGATCCTGTCGCGGGACTGGCAGCTCAAGGTGGTTCGCGCTCTCTTCTCCGAGGACAAGGGAGAGGCCGACGGCTGGCGCCACAAGGTGCGCGGCGTGGGGCCGCTCGAGCGGGAGAGCCTCTGGCAGCTCTCCAAGTGGTTCACCGGTACCGGAGAGAACTTCCGCGCCATCCGCGAGTACAACGAGCTGATGGACGATGACGTGTCCCGCGGCACGGCGGTCACCATCCCCTCCGAGCTGCTGCTGCCCGCCTTCCGCGCGGTGCTGCCGGTCCCCGAGAAGCCCTACCTCCTGGAGTACGGGGTCGACAAGAGCGGCGAGTACGCCATCTACCGCCTGCGCCCCGGCGAGGCCCTCTACTCCTCGGTCGTCGTGCGCTTCACCGGCCGCGTGTTCGCGGCGGACGTGAACGCGCTCGCCGCCGACATCGCGAAGCGGAGCGACATCCCGGACGTGACCGACATCAAGATCGGCTACCGGGTGAAGATCCCCTTCGACGTGCTGCAGCCGGAGTACCTGCCCGAGGGGCACCCCAGGCGCAAGGAGTACGAGGCGTCGCTGCGGGCGAGCGCCCAGTTCAGCAACCAGGTCAAGGCCCGGGGCCTCGCGGGCATCACGGTGATCCTCGATCCCGGCCACGGCGGCCACGACTCGGGGGCGACGCTCGCGGGAGTCTGGGAGAGCCTCCACGTCTACGACATCTCGCTGCGGGTCAAGAGGCTCCTGGAGACTCACACGGCCGCCCGGGTCCACGTCACCGTCAAGGACGGCTCCGAGTTCCGCATCCCGGAGGTTGATTCCCTGCCGTTCTCGCGGGGCCACTCGGTGCTCACCACGCCGCCCTACCCGATCGAGAACGCCAAGGTGGGGGTGAACCTCCGCTGGTACCTCGCGAACAGCGTCTACAGGAAGGCCCTCGCCACGGACCAGGACCCGCAGAAGGTCGTCTTCCTCTCGATCCACGCGGACTCGCTCCACCCCTCGATCCGCGGCGCCATGGCCTACATCCCGGCCGCCGACATGCGGGGGGACCGCTACGGCAAGAACGGCGCCGTCTACACGTCCCGCAAAGAGGTCCAGGAGAGTCAGTTCGTCACCTTCCCCCGGGAGTCGCGGATCAAGAGCGAAGGCCTCTCCCGCGAGCTCGCGAAGCAGGTCATCGCCGCCTTCCAGGAGGGGAAGCTGCCGGTCCATCCCTTCAAGCCGGTGCGCGACAAGATCATCCGCAACGACAGCGCCTGGGTGCCGGCGGTGCTGCGCTACAACTCCGTGCCCTCGAAGATCCTCCTCGAGGTCTGCAACCTCGCGAACGACGAGGACAGAAAGCTCATCCAGACCCGCGCCTACCGTCAGAAGGTCGCCGAGGCGGTCGTCCGCGGCCTCCTCGCCTACTATGGCCAGGACGGCGAGGTGCCCGCGGTCACGGCGGCGAAGACGGCGAAGTAGGACGCGCGCCAAGGAAGGGCGCAATGAATTGCGCCCTTCTGCTACCATCCCTCCACCTTGCGCTCCGCCCTTCCGAGCACCCCCTGGAAGCTCGCCGGCTTCGTGGCCGGTCTTCTCGCCTACGCGCTCCTCGCGTTCCTTGACACACCGCTGCGGCACAGTCCGGAGTGGGGAGCCCGGCCGGCGTACGCGGCCGCGGGGGCGGCGCTCATGGCGATCTGGTGGCTCACCGAGGCGGTGCCGATCTACTGGACGGCCTGCGTGCCCCTCGTGGTCTTCCCCCTGACCGGCGTGTTCGGAGAGGACAACCTGCGGCAGGCGGTGCTGCCTTATCTCGATCCCTACATCTTCCTCTTCGCGGGGGGCATGGGGATCGCGGCGGCCATGCAGCAGTGGAACCTCCACCGGCGGATCGCCCTGGGGATCATGAACGCGATCGGCACGGACCCCCGGCGGCTCCTCGCCGGCTTCCTCGCCGCCACGGCCTTCATTTCGCTCTGGATCTCGAACACTGCCACGGCCGCCATGATGATGCCCATCGGCATCGCCGTGATCCTCCAGATCGAGGACCAGATCGGCGGCCGGCGCCTCGTCCACTACGGCATGGCCATCATGCTGTCGATCGCCTATGGCGCGAACGTGGGCGGCCTCGGCACCAAGATCGGCACGGCGCCCAACGCCCAGTTCTCGGGCTTCATGGAGCGGCAGGGCGTCTCCATCTCGTTTCTCGAGTTCATGGCGGTGGGGCTGCCGTTCGTCCTCGTCTTCCTGCCGATCGTCTGGTGGATGCTCTGGCGGATCGGGAGAAAAGACGAGCTGGCCGGCGAGGTGGGCGCGGACGTGGTGCAGGAAGAGCTCGACCGGCTGGGGCCGGTCCGCCGGCCGGAGCGCATCGTCCTCGGCGTCTTCCTCGTCACCGCCGCCCTGTGGATCGCCGGCAAGTGGCTCACCTCGATCCTGGCGCCGCGGGTCACAGCCTTCGATCTCACCTCTGCGCACGTCGAAGGGGGGATCGCCGTCCTCGCGGCGCTCGTCCTCTTCCTCTGGTGGACCGGGGGGAAACAGGTGCTGAGCCTCCCCGCCCTCGCCAAGGTCCCCTGGGAGACGCTGCTCCTCCTGGGCGGAGGCTTCGCCATGGCCGCGGCCATCCAGCAGAGCGGTCTTTCGGGCATCCTGAGCGCGCAGCTCCAGGCGGTGCGGGGCCTCACGCCCTTCGGCCAGGTGCTCGTCGCGAGCGTCGCCTGCGTGGCCCTCTCGGCGGTGGCTTCGAACACCGCCACCATCGCCGTCATGCTCGTCGTGCTGAACGACGCCGTCGACCCCGGGATCAAGACGACCGTCCTCTTCGCCGCCACGATCGCCGCCTCCTGCGACTTCGCTCTCCCCGCGGGCACCCCGCCCAACGCCATCGTCTTCGGCAGCGGCTACGTCACCATCCCCCGGATGGCGCGGACGGGCGTGGTGCTCGACCTCCTGGCCGCGCTTTTCGCGGCGGGGTGGTGCTGGCTGATCGTGCGCTGGGTCGTGTGATCTCAGCGGTAGTTGGCGTTCAAGTCCAGGTGAGTGCGGGGAAGGATGGCGAGGTCGAGCCCCCCGCGGGCGGCGTAGAAGGGGTCGGACCACCCGACAGACCTCGGCGCCGGGCCTATAATGTCTGAGCTTCGCGGGTCTGTCGAACGGCGAAGAGCTGGCCGGGAAAAGACCGATCATTCTGCGAGGAGTCGAGCCATGAACCGCCCCCTCTGTTTCGTCCTGATGCCGTTTGGCGAAAAGAAAGATGCCTCCGGTGCCACGATCAACTTCGACGCCGTCTACGAGACGCTGATCAAGCCGGCCGTGATCGAAGCCGGGATGGATCCCATCCGCGCCGACGAGGAGCAGGTGGGAGGGATCATCCACAAGCCGATGTTCGAACGCCTGGTCCTCTGCGACTACGCCGTGGCGGACCTGACGACGGCCAACGCCAACGTCTTCTACGAGTTGGGGGTGCGCCACGCCGCAAGGCCGTACAGCACGGCCCTGATGTACGCGGGGACCACCCGTCTGCCGTTCGACCTGGGGCCGATGCGCGCCCTGCCGTACTCCCTGACCGGCCGGGGCAAGCCGGAACGGATCGAGGAGACCCGCGCCGCCCTGGTGAAGTGTCTGCTGGAGGCGCGCGAGCGCAACGTCGACAGCCCGCTTTTCCAACTCGTCGAAGGGATGCGGCCGCAGGAGATCGATCACAAGAAGACCGACGTCTTCCGCGATGGGGTCCTCTATTCCCAGAAAGTGAAGGACCGGCTGGCCCTGGCGCGCAAGAGCGGAGCCGCAGCCGTCGCGGAGCTCGGCAAGGAGCTGGGGGATGTCAAAGACCTGGAGGCGGGCATCCTGATCGATCTTCTCCTCTCTCACCGCGCGGTCAAGGATTGGAACGCCATGATCGATCTGGTGGAGAGGATGCCCGAGCCTTTGAGGAAAACGGTGATGGTCCGCGAGCAGCTCGCCTTCGCCTTGAACCGTGCCGGCCGCGGAGAGGAGGCCGAGCGCGTTCTCCTCGATCTGATCGCGGAGAGGGGCCCGAGCAGCGAGACCAACGGTCTCCTCGGGCGCGTCTACAAAGACCGCTGGGAGGCCTCCCTGAAACAGGGGGAGGAGCGCCGCGCGCGCGGTGAGCTCAAAAAAGCGGTCGAGACCTATCTCAAAGGTTTCGAAGCGGACTGGCGGGACGCCTATCCCGGGGTCAACGCGGTGACTCTGATGGAGGTCGGCGAGCCTCCCGATCCCCGGCGCGAGAAGCTGATCCCGATCGTCACCTATGCCGTGGAGCGGCGGGTGGCCTCCGGAGAGCCCGATTATTGGGACCACGCCACCTTGCTCGAGCTGTACGTTCTGGGCAACGACCGGGACTCCGCCTCTTCCGCCCTGGACGCCGCTCTCGCCGCCGTCCGCGAGCCGTGGGAACCCGAGACCACCGCCAGGAACCTAGGCCTCATCCGCGAGGCCCGCGTCCGGCGGGGTGAAGACGTCGCCTGGATCGAAGAGATCGAGCGCGAGCTCGCCAAGGCCGCGAACACGGCGAAGCGCTAGCCTCCTCCGAAGGGACGAGGGCAGTCCCCTGCCCCCGTCCCGATCAACGAGCTGGTCCCGCTACTGCACGTTCACCAGAATCGTGCCGCCGACGGTGTTGCAACCGTCGGTCAACTGGTAGGGGATCGAGACCAGCCCCGTGAAGTTCGTGGGCGGCTGATAGCACACGCCGTCCGGCGCGATGCCGCAGAAATACCCGGTCGAAGGGACACCGCTGACGTAGGCGTTGAGAAAATCCCCGTCGGCGTCCGTATCGTTGGCCTTGAGCGTGCTGTGGTAGATGCTGAGGATCGTGTTCTTGGCCATGTTGTAGACGTCGGTGTTGGCGATCGGCGGAGTGTTGCAGGCGGCGAGAGGGCTCGAAAAGGGAGCCAGCAACAATCCCGCAAAGAGGAGCTTGGCAAACGTCTTCATAGTTTTCCTCCTTCGCTCGATAGAGCTCGAGGTTCCGAGTTGAGACCCTTGATCGACGTCCGGGCGCGCGCCGCGTGAGTCATTCAAATATTGCTTCAATTTGATCTCAGGGTCAAGCTCTTCCGGAGAGCCGCAGGTCATGGCACGTCTCTTGCGATAGAAGAAAGTCGGATGCGGTGACCTTTTCGCAAGGTCCGGTTGCTTCTCTTCCAGGATCCAAGCAGGGCACGCCGCAGGAACCCCCAACTTCGGAAAGAGAGGTCACGATGGCGAAGCGAAGTGAAGCAGGCGGTGGGCGCGGTGCGTCCACCTCGACCACGACCCCTGATCTGTCGACGGGCACGGGCATGACCGGAAGCCTGGGCGCGGAATCGAGCGTCGGCGTCTCCGGCGTGGCGAACACCGGCACCTTCGGCGCGGATACGGACCTGAACCGTTCCGGCCAGGGGACCACGAATTGGCAGGCCGGGCAGCAGAACCAGCAGAACCAGGGTGCTCTGGACCAGGCGAAGAACGAGGCGAAGAACCTCGCCTCCGAGGCCAAGGAGCAGACCAAGCAGGTGGCCAACCAGGCGCGGGATCACGTCCAGGAGCTCGTCGGCCAGCAGAAGACCCAGGCCGCCGAGCGGCTGGGAGGCTTGGCCGGAGCGCTCCGGGAGGCGGGGCAGAAGCTTCAGGAGAACGAGCAGAACCGCGCCTTCGGACGCTACGCGGACCAGGCGGCCCAGCAGATGGACAAGCTTTCCACCTACCTGCGGGACAACGATCTGCGCGGCTTTGTGCGCGACACCGAGACGATGGCGCGCCGCCGTCCCGAGCTCTTCCTGGGCGGTACGTTCCTCGCGGGCCTCATGCTCGCGCGCTTCCTCAAAGCGTCGAGCCCGAACCAGGGCTATGGCGGCGGCGGGGCCCAGGCGTGGCAGGGATATCAGGACACCCAGAGGTACGGCTCTCGAACCTACCCGGACTATGGGACGGCCACCGGCAGCTCCTTCGAGAACCGGTCCTCCTATACACCCGAGCGGCGCGACCCCGACGTGGCGGCGGACTTCTCCGGATCCGAGACCTACAACGCACCGTTAGCCCGTTAGGAGGTGCATCGTGGTCAAAGATGAACGAGCCAAGGATGATCGCTCTCTCGGCCAGTTGCTGAAGGAGCTCACGAGCGAGACCACCACCCTGCTCAAGCAGGAGGTGGACCTCGCGAAAACGGAGATGTCTGAAAAGGCGTCGCGAGTCGGCACCAACCTCGGCTCGCTCGCGGTGGGCGGCGGCGTCGCCTTCCTGGGCGCGCTGGCGCTCCTCGCCGCGGCCATCTACGGCCTGACGTCGATTCTCGATCAGTTCATGTCCCTCGGGGTCGCCGTCTGGCTGGCTCCGCTGATCATCGGACTGATCCTCGCAGCGGTTGGCTACTCCCTCGTCAAGAAGGCGCTCGAAACGCTGAAGCGCGAGAGCCTCGCTCCCCAGAAGACCACCGAAAGCTTGCAGGAGAACAAAGAATGGCTCAAACAGAAGATTTCGTGACGAATACAGGCTCCACCTACCGGAGCACGGACACGGACACCGGGAGCGGGCAAGGCTCGGAGGCCATCCGGTCCGACATCGACCGCACCCGCGCCAACATGGACGAGACCTTTGCGGCGCTCGACGCGAAGCTGACCCCGAGCCAGCTCCTCCTCGAGGGGTGGAATCTCTTCCGGGGCGGCTCGACCGCCGGAGCGAGCAAGCTCTGGCGCGTTGCCAAGGAGCATCCGATGCCCGCGGCCGTGATCGGCCTGGGGCTCGGCTGGCTGCTCGTCGAAAGCTCCCGCAACGAGGAGGACAGCCGGAAAGGGTTCCGCGGTGACTACGGCTACGGCCGCGGCACCTACGGGGGCGACTACGGCTACACCGGAACGACCGGGTACGCGACCGGCGGCTACGCCGGGACGAGCGGCTACTCCGGCGCGGACTACGACGAGGAGTCGGGCGGCCGGCTGTCGGCTGTCAAGGACAAGGTCAAGGACGCCGCCGAGAGCGCCAAGGACGCCGTCTCCGGAGCCGGCCACAAGGTCGGTGACAAAGTCGGCGACGCGGCCGGCTGGACCAAGGAGCACGCTCTGGACCTCGGTCATCGCACCAAGGATCAGGCCTACGCGCTCCGCGGCAAGGCGAAGACCCAGGTGCGGCGCGCCCGGGTCGGCTTCTGGCAGACCATGGAGGAGAACCCGCTCATGGTCGGCGCCGCGACGCTCGCGCTGGGCGTCATCGCCGGCCTCGCCATCCCGTCGACCCGCAAGGAAGACGAGATGATGGGCGAGACGCGCGACCGTCTGGTGGACGAGGTCAAGGAGGCCGGCCAGCAGGCGATGGAAAAGGGCAAGCACGTGGCCGAAGCGGTGGTCGACAAGGTCAAGGACGAGGCGCAGAGCCAGGGCCTGACCCCGGAAACCGTCGTAGGCAACGTGGCCGAGAAGGTCAAGACCGTCGCCCGCGAGGCCGTGAGCACCGCCAAGGAAGAGGCCCAGCGGCAGAACCTCACCCCCGATGCCCTGAAGAGCCAGGGTCAGCCGGGTGGGCAGGTTGCGCCGGCCGAGGTCCACGAGCCCGAGCTGGTCAAGCGGTAGCCGTTTGTAGGGGCGCAGCCCGCTGCGCCCCTACCGTCGTTCTTCAATCTCCGCCCCGGAAATCGGGTATCTTGGGCGCGCCATGGCGACTCCACGCATCGAGCCCGCTCCCGGCCAGGAATCGGTCTGGGACTATCCGCGCCCTCCAGCTCTCGAAGACTCCGGCAAGCTCATCGAAGTCCGCTTCAACGGTGTGATCATCGCCCAGACCCGCCGGGCCAAGCGGGTTCTCGAGACGAGCCATCCTCCCGTCTACTACATCCCTCCCGAGGACGTCCGCATGGAGTACCTCCAGGAGAACCCCCTCGCGACCTGGTGCGACTGGACGGGGCTCGCCCGCTATTACGACGTCGAGGTGGACGGGGTGCGCGCTCCCGCCGCCGCCTGGTACTTCCCGCTGCCCACCCGGATCTACGAGCCGATGATGGGCTACGTCGCCTTCTATCCGCAGACCATGGAAGCCTGCTTTGTGGACGGCGAGCGGGTGATCCCTCAGGAGGGGGACTTCTACGGCGGCTGGATCACCAAGGACATCGTGGGGCCCTTCAAGGGCGGCGAGGAATCGGAGGGCTGGTAGCCGGCAGCCCTACAGCCGGATGAATTTCGGGTTGGGGTCCTGCTCGATGAAGCGGGAGGGGCGGAGGGCGTGGATGTCGATCGTCTTGGCGCGCCCGTCCAGGATCATCTCGGCCACGAGTTGGCCCAGGGCCGGCGAATGCATGACCCCATGGCCGGAGGAGCCGTTGATCAGCCAGAGGTTCTCCACCCCCGGGGCCGGCCCCACGAGGGCGTGATCGTCCGGCGACATCTCGTAGAGCCCGGCCCAGCATCGGGCGCGGTCGACCGGCACCCCGGCGAGGCCGGGGACCCGCGCGTGGGCGCGGGCGAGGAGGCCCGGAAGCCAGCTCTCGTCAAAGGCCGTATCGAA
>DATHUD010000284.1:0-35241 GCA_035462575.1 Thermoanaerobaculia bacterium
TCACGCAATCTGCGGTGGGAAGGGTCCCAAAGGGACCGAGGAATAAAGCCTGGCATTTCAATGCCAGGTACTCGGTCCCCCTCCCCCCATCTCATAAGCCCTGAAAGGGCGCAGCGATGGTCGGAGTCGCCGTCGCCGTCAGGATGCCTCCTGGATCCTCTCGCATCCTCACCCGCCCCGGCCCCCCGCGGAAACAAGAGCCGGGGCGTCTTCGCTGGGCTAGCAGTAGATCGTGCAGCCCACGGTAGCGCACTCGCAGCCCGTTTCCAGCTTGCACCGGCAGCTCGTGTCACCGCTTGCGCCGCCTGCAACCTCCTGGGTCTCCTGCTTCGTGAGCTGGCGCAGCGTTTCGCGGTTGAGAGTGAGCTTCTTGATGCTCTTTTTCATGTCTCTTCCTCCTGTGTTGAAGTCGAGGGGTGTCACGGCGTGGCGACGCTCTCGCGAAGACCGTAGAGCTCCCCCTCATCGATCTCGTAGAACAGCGGAGCCACGAGGATCTTCGGGTAGCGCAGGCGCAGCCGTTTCGCTTCGGCGAGCACGAAGTCGACCTCGTTGCCGATCTCGAACATGGGTGCGAAGTGCATGTAGTGTTGCTCGGCCCAGTCGCGCTCCCAGCCGGCGCCGTCGATCAAACCCTGGATGAACTGCTCCCGCCGGTTCATCAGGTTCACCATGCCGCAGTTCCGGTGCGCCAGAAGGGCGATCGCCCGGACTCCGCCGATGGCGATGGCGTAGGAGACCTTGAACTCGCTGTAGCGCAGGTTTCCGCCGCCGGTCCGCAGGATGAAGGCGAAGTTCTCCGGAATGCGGAGGTGCTTGCGGCTGTCCATGCACATGCCGATCAGGAGCTCGGCCTGCGTGTACTTCTCCGACTCTTCGCCGAGGTTGTGATAGCGGATCAGATCTCCGATCGGAGTGCTCCGGTACTTCTCGGGGATGTCTTCGCGGGACCTCAGAGGAATTCGCCTGTCCAATGCCGCCTCCTGTCGCGTTAACCTGTCTTGTATTCCACCCGCTCGCGGATTCCCTTGAATCCCAGGCGGTCAAACAGCGCTTCGATTTTCTTCGGATCGGCCCCGTGGTATTCGAGGCTTTTCAGGCTCGCGGAGACTCCGGGCACGTTCGGGGCTACGGTCGCGAGCTGTTTCGAAAGGAGGGCCATATCTTTTCCGGCCATGAGCTTGGCGTGGAGGGATTTGGCTCCCCGGATGGAGCTTGCCCGGGGGAGCTCGTCCAGTCGTTCGAAGAGCTCTTCCAGGTGACCGAAATGCTCGAGGAGCTCGGCGGCGCTCTTGGGTCCGATGCCTTTGACGCCGGGGATGTTGTCCACGGTGTCCCCGGCGAGACCGAGATAGTCGGTCATCTGGTCCGGGCGGACTCCGAATTTTTCCTTGACAGTCGCCGGGTTGTAGCGAGTCTCCTTGGCGAAGTCCAGAAAGGAGACGTTCTCCGAGACGAGTTGGGCGAGGTCTTTGTCGGAGGTGACGATGACGGCGCCGTGGCCGGCCTTCGCGAGCTTGTGGCAGATCGTTCCGAGGATGTCGTCCGCCTCGTAGCGCTCGTCGATGAAGGTGGCGGCGCCCAGGGCGTCCGCGATCTCCAGGCAGGTGTCGATCTGGTCTTCGATCTCCGGCGGCGGCGGGTTTCGCTGGATCTTGTAATCTGGGAAGTAATCGTTTCGGAAGCTGCTGTTCAGGTGCCGGTCGAAGGCCACGCCCAGGTGGGTGGGCTTTTCGTCCTGCACGAGCTTCAGGAGGAAGGAGGCGAAGCCGTAGGAGGCGGCGATGGGCCGGCCGTCCGGCGTCTTGATGCTTCCCGGGAGGGAGAAGTGGGCCCGGAAGATGTAGGGGCTCGCGTCGACCAGGTGGACGATCACGATCCGTAGAATCCCCGGATGGCCGCGCCGACCGCCTCGACCTCCTCGTTGGTGAGCTCGGGGAAGACGGGCAAGCACAAAACCTCCCGGGCGGCGGCGGTGGAGACGGGGAGGTCGCCGTCTTTCACGTCCACCAGGCCGGCCATGGCGGGCTGGTGGTGGAGCGGCGAGGGGTAGTGGACGGCCGAGGCGATGCCGGCCTTTTTCAGGTGCTCCATCAGCTCGTCCCGCCTCGCGGTGCGGAGGGTGAATTGGTGATAGACGGAGACGGACCCCGGCGGGTCGGGGATCAGGCGGACGTCGCCCACTCCCGCGAGGGCGCCGTGGTAGCGGCAGGCGATCTCGCCCCGGCGGGCGTTGTCCTCGTCCAGGAGGGCGAGCCGGCAGTTCAAGACCGCGGCCTGCAGGCTGTCCAGCCGGCTGTTGGTGCCGATGTCGACGTGGGTGTAGCGCACGGTCTGCCCGTGGTTGCCGAGGCTCCGGACTTTCTCGGCCAGGGCGCGGTCGTTGCCGGTGACGGCGCCGCCGTCTCCGAAGCATCCGAGGTTCTTGGTGGGGTAGAAGCTCCAGGCGGCGAGCTGGCCGAAGCCGCCGACGCGCTTTCCCTTCCACCGCGCGCCGTGGGCCTGGGCGGCGTCTTCGAGGAGCCAGAGGTTGCGCTTGCCGCAGAGGGCGAGAAGGGCGTCCACGTCGAACGGGCGGCCGTAGAGGTGGACGCCGATGATCCCCACCGTTTTGTCCGTCACCCGGGCGGCGGCGTCCTCGGGGTCGAGGTTCAGGGTCTCGGGGTGGACGTCCGCAAAGACCACCTTGCCGCCCAGGAGGGCGACCGACTCGGCCGTGGCGAAGAAGCTGAAGGCCGGGACGATGACCTCGTCCCCGGGTTTCAGGCCCAGGGCGCGCAGTGCGAGGATCAGGGCGTCGGTGCCGTTCGCGAGCCCCACGCAGGCTTCGACTTCGAGGTAGGCGGCGAAGGCGCTCTCGAATTCTTTCACCTCGGGTCCGAGGATGAAGGAGGTCTGGTCGAGGATGCGGGCCCACCGCTCCTGGAGCGGGGCGTCGATCCGGCGGCGGGTGCGGGCGAGGTCGAGGATGGGGATGTTCATCGGGCGCGGATTGTATCGCGACCTACTCCCGGGCGGGCGGGGGGCCGCTACGGCACCGGCCTCAACCCATACCGCGTCCACGGCGTCGCATACACCACGATCTCGTTGCCCCCCATCGTGATGTTGTCCGGAATCGGCAGCCGGTAGACCGGGCGGTAGGACGGGTTGCCGGCCACGGCGGGAATCCAGTTGGGAAAGATGACGATGTAGTCCGGCTTTCTCCGGGCGAGGGCGGCGAGCATGCCCTGGCTCCAGGAGAGGCCCTCGGCCTGGGACTGGCGGATCTCGGCGCCGATCTCGGGGGTGGCGATGCTCGCGAGGTCGATGACGCGGTTGGGGAGCAGGAATTTGATCGCGCCGATGTCGTTGACGGCGAGGACGGCGTCTTCGGGCAGGCGCTCGGCGAGCCAGCGGGCGATGCGGACGTCGCTGTCCTCCACGTTCGCGACGTTTCGGGCGTAGAAGGGCGCTCCCTGGACGAGCTTCGCGACGGTGGGCGCCACGAGGAGAAGGGTGAGGAGGAGGCCGATCGGGAGCTCGAGGCGGCCGGCGCGCAGGCGCCTTCCCAAGGCTTCGGCCGCGGGGGCGAGGCCCAGGACGCCGAGGACGACGAGCACGGGGAAGAGCGGGAAGTAGTAGCGCCCGAAGTTGCCTAAAAGGCGCGTGGGCGCGGGGGCGAGCGTGGCATAGGCGAGCGGCAGGGCGAGGAGCCAGAGGGCGGGCAGGAGGCCCCGGTCGCGGCGGGTTCCGAGCCTTGCCACGAGGGCCACGACGCCGGCCCCGGCGGCGAGCGTCATGAACGGCTGGGCCTGAAAGAGGATGCCGAGCACGTTGTAGACGTAGCGCAGGTCGGGCAGGTGGCGGATGCCTCCCGCGCCCTTGGCGGCGTAGGTCGTGGGCAAGACGGATTCGCCGGCCCATCCGTAAAAGAGAAGGGGACCGATGAGGGCGCACGCGGCGAGCGCCGCTCCGAGGAGGAGCGGGCGGACCGGAGGACGGCGCCAGCGGAGGTCCCCGCCATCCTCTCCCCCTTCGCGGTCGAAGACGAGGCAGCGGTCGAGGACGGCGAGGACGAGGAGCAGGAGCCCCTCGGGCCGCGCGAGCGAGGCGACGGCGAAGAGGGGGAGGGCGAGCGGCGGGCGGTCGGGGTCGGACCGCTCCCGGAGGTGGAGGAGGAGCCCCCAGAGGGAGAGCAGGACGAAGAGCGGGATCTCCATCCCCGAAAGCGCGGACCAGACGAGCCAGCTCGTGGCGAGCGTGAGCCCGGCCGCGAGCGACGAGAGGCCCCGCGAGAGCCCGAGCTCCCGCGCCAGGCGCCAGGTGGCGTCGACTCCCGCGAGGTGGAAGAGGACCCCCAGGAGCTTCGTCCACAGGATCACGCTCCCCGGGAGGAGAAAGAGGAGCGAGAGGAGCGCGGTCCACAGGGGAGCGGTCGAGCCGGTCACCAGCTCCCCGGGGTTGTAGGAGAGCCCGTGCCCGTGGGCGAGATTGCGGGCGAATTGAAGATGGATCCAACTGTCGTCCAGAGGAAAGCCGAAGCCGCCCGAGAGCAGCGAGGCTTCAGCCGCGAAGTAGCCGAGGCAGGCGAGGAGCGCCGCGGCGAGGAGCCACACGGGGGGCCGGTTCGTCTCCATGGTTATAGCGAAGCATATACAACTGCCGGTCCCGGGTTTATCATCGCCGGTCCCATGAGTCTCACAATGCTTGACCGTCGCCGCCGGCAGGCGGCTCGAATCGCCCTGTATGGCAGCCTCGTGCTGGTCACCGGGGCCACCCTCGCCCTGGTCAAGGTCGCCGGCCGTCCGCCCCAGCTCACGAAGGTGGAGGAGGACTGGCTGAAGCGCGACTACGCGAGCCTGCCCGAGGTGAAGCTCCTCCAGGAGTACGTCCGCATCGACACCAGCGAGACGACGGGCGACGAGATCGCCGGGGCGCGTTTCCTGGCGAAGCAGCTCGAGGCCGCGGGCATCCCCGCGCGGATCGAGGTCGTGGGCGAGAAGAAGGCGAACCTCTACGCCCTTCTGGAGGGCAAGGACCCCCGGCCGCTCGTGCTCCACAACCACATCGACGTGGAGCCGGTCGATCCCAGCGAGTGGACCTACCCGCCGTTCGAAGGGCGGATCGAGCTCCCCTGGATCCACGGCCGCGGCACGTTCGACATGAAGAGCGTGGCGATCGCCCAGCTCCTCGCGATGATCGACTTGAAGAAGAGCGGCGTGCCGCTTTCGCGCTCGGTCCTGTTCCTCGCCACCTCGTCCGAGGAGCGGGGGAGCCGCCTGGGCGTGCGGCGCATCTTGAAGACGCAGCCCGAGCTCGTGCGGAGCTTCTGGGCGGTGCTCACGGAGGGGGGCGTGGTCGAAGCCCGGGCGCGGGACAACATCAAGTTCTGGGGCACGGAGGTCGCCCAGCGGCGCTACGTGGACCTGATCGTCAAGAGCAACGACAAGGAAAGGCTGGAGAATCTGCGCGAGAGGGTGAAGTCGTGGGCCCCTGTCGTGGCGGAGAGCGAGCCTCGCGTAACGCCGGAGGTGGCGGCGGTGTTCAAGGCCTATGCGCCCACTCGCGACCGGGAGGATCTGCGCCAGCTCCTGGGGAACCCGGAAAAGACGGTCGCGAGCCCGGCCGAGTTCAAGAAGCTCCCGGACTATCTCCGGTCGATGCTCAAGAACGAGGCCGTGGCCTTCCCGGTCCGGGAGGCGGAAGGCGGCGGGTACCAGTTGACGATCAAGTTCCAGCTCCTCCCGGGGGTGGAGCTCTCGGACGTCCGGCAGGACCTGGTGCCGGACCGGATGCTCGCGGGCCTCTCGTTCACGATCGACGAGCCGCCTTCCGCCCGGCACGGGAGCCCGGTGGACCACGAGGTGTTCCGGGCGATCGAGGAGACGCTTCAGGAGGCCTATCCGGGCACTCCGGTGGGCCCCTACTTCCTCCCGACGACGGCGACCGACTCCCGGTTTTTCCGGGCGGCCGGAGTCCCGTCCTACGGCTTTTCGCCGTTCCTGATCATGACCACGGATACCTTCCAGGTGGACCGCGCCAACGAGCGGTTCGGGCTTCCCGGGTTCGTGGAGGGGGTGGAGGTCTACCGCAATCTGGTCCGGCGGCTCCTCTCTGACACTTAGTGCTACGCAATTGTGCCAAATTTTGTCCGCCTCTAAAGTCAAACTGAAGAAAACAAAGGACTTCCGCAACCAAAAACCCTGGCATCGACCCTGCTTTAGAAGGAAACCGACAGCCCCCATGGAATCCACCAGGGGCAGGATTGTTAGACCAGGGGAGGAGACCCAATCATGTTGAGCAGAATTCGCAATCGTCAGAAGGGCTTCACGCTGATCGAGCTGCTGATCGTCGTCGCGATCATCGGCATCATCGCCGCGCTGTTGATCCCGAACTTCCTCGACGCTCTGCAGAAGGCGAAGCAGAAGAGGACCGTGGCCGACATGCGCAACACCGGCACCGCGATGTTCTCGTGGCTGACCGACCAGGCCGGTGCCGCCGCCGCGGGCCAGGCCGCGACCGACGTCGACCTCACCAACTACGTTTCGATCGACGTGACCACCCTGAACGACACGCTCGTGCCGCAGTACCTGCAGGCGGTTCCGGACAAGGACGGCTGGCAGAAGGACTATGCCTACTTCCTCGACGTGGCCGACCCGCTCGCGCAGCAGGTCATGGCGATCGCTTCCGGCGCCCGGGACGGCAACACCCCGAGCGGCCAGTACACCGTCGCCGGCTTCGATCCGACCGACTACGACCAGGACATCGTCTGGGCCGACGGCTTCTTCGTCCGCTGGCCGCAGAAGGTTGCCCCGTAAGCACAACCCTCGGGTTGGTCCTGGCGAGGGGGGACCGTGTTTCCGGTCTCCCCTTGTTCGTTCTCCGAGGATCTGATTTTTTCTGATGCTCTCCCCGCGACTTTCGGCTCTCGTCCTTCTCGCGCTGGTCCTCTCGCCGCTTCCGGCCGAGCCCGCGCCTCCCCGCCTCTCCGAGGCGGCCCGGTGGCTCCAGGAATACATCCGGATCGACACGTCGAACCCCCCGGGCAACGAGGGGAAGGCGGCGGCGTACCTCGCCGGCATCCTGCAGAAGGAGGGCATCCCTTCGCGGCTGATTGCGAACCCCAAGGGGCGGCCGAGCCTCTACGCGCGGCTGTCGTCGCCGCGCTCGGGCGGCAAGGCGCTCGTCCTCCTCCACCACATGGACGTGGTGCCCGCGGGGCCGGGCTGGAAGGTGCCGCCCTTCTCGGGCCGGGTCGAAGACGGCATGCTCTGGGGCCGCGGCGCGATCGACGACAAGAGCTTAGGGATCGCCCAACTGGCCGCGCTCCTCGACCTCCACCGGAAGAAGGTCCCCCTCGAGCGGGACCTGATCTACCTCGCCGTGCCGGACGAGGAGAACGGCGGCCTCGAAGGGGCGGCCTGGCTCCTCGAAAAGCATCCCGAGCTCTTCCGTGGGGTAGAGGCGGTGATGGGGGAGGGCGGCCGCAGCCAGATCGGGGCCGGCGGCAAGATCCTCTTCTGGGGGATCGAGGTGGCGCAGAAGCGCCCCCTGTGGCTGGAGGTGACGGCCTCCGGACGCGGCGGCCACGGCTCGGGGCTGAACCCCGGGAGCGCCAACCACCAGCTCGTCCAGGGGCTCGCGCGGGTGCTCGCCCTGCCTGTCCGCTGGCATGTGAGCGAAGCGGCGCGGGTCTACTGCAAGGCGATCGCCCCGATCCACAACGAGCGCATGCGGCGCACCCTCGCGGACATCGACAAGGCCGTGACCCCCGCCGGCCCCAAGGAGTTCCTGATGCCCGGGATGGCGAACCTGTTCCTCGACACGGTCCAGGTGACGGTCCTCTCCGGCGGCACGCGGATCAACGTGATCCCGGAGACGGCGCGCGCGCGGCTCGACGTCCGCCTGTTGCCGGACACGGACGCGAACGCTTTTCTCGCGCAGATCCGGAAGGCCCTGGGCAAGGGGATCGACGTCAAGGTGCTGGTGACCTCTCCGCCGGTCGCCCCCTCGCCGGCCCGGGGCCGCTTCTGGCAGGCGCTCGAAAAGGGGCTGGGCGATGCGCCCGTGGTGCCCGCCTTCATCGCCGGCTTCACGGACTCCCGCTTCTTCCGCGAGCGGGGCATCGCGGCCTACGGCGTGAACCCGGTCGCCCTCTCGGGCGAGGACTCGCGCGGCATCCACAACCCCGACGAGCGCATCCCCCTCGCGGCGTTCGACCGCGGGGTGGAACGGACGCGGCGGATCGTGGCGCTCTACGCGGCTTCCGCGGCCCGGTGATCGTCCCCGGTGATCGTCCCCGGTGATCGTCCCCGGTGATCGTCCCCGGTGATTTTCCCGGGTGATCTTCCCCGGTGACATCGGGTGTTGGATCGCTGACGTTCTTTGTCAGTTTGATGTTCATCTATACGTTTAACTCTCGCTGTTCCAGTCACTTACAAAAATCGTCCCTCTGGCACGCCGCTTGCCCCTGGAGGAGGCAAGAGCTGGTACCTGGAGGGGATCGTCATGAAGACTGAAAAAGAGCGCGGCTTTACGCTGATCGAGCTGTTGATCGTGGTTGCGATCATCGGGATCATCGCTTCGATGCTGATCCCGAACATGCTCGACGCGATGAACAAGGCGAAGCAGAAGAGGACGATCGCGGACATCCGGATCACGGGGACCGCGATGTTTTCGTGGATGACGGACGAGGTGGGGGCGGCTGCCGCGGGCCAGGCGGCGACGGAAGTCGACCTCGCCAACTACCCGTCGGTCGACAAGGCCACCCTGGAGGACGAGCTGACGCCGACCTACATGCAGCTCATCCCGGAAAAGGACGGCTGGAAGAACGACTACGGGTACCACCTGAACATCGCCAATCCGTTCGCTCCGCAGGTGATGGCGCTGACGAGCGGCGGGCGGGACGGGAACGTCCCGTCGGGCCAGTACACGGTCGCGGGGTTCGATCCGACCGACTACGACCAGGACATCGTGTGGGCGGACGGGTTCTTCGTCCGCTGGCCGCAGAAGCAGTAGAATCGTTCCAGAATGCGCCGTCCGATCGCCGCGACCGCGCCGGCCGCGCTCGCGGCGGTCTGGCTCCTTTCGCTGTTCGCTCCGCTCCTCTCTCCCGGGAGGGCCCTCGCGAGCCGCGACATCCCGCTCTTCCACCTCCCTCTCCGCACGGCGTTCCGCTGGCTCGTCGAGTTCGGGGTCCCGGGTTGGAACCCGTGGCTCCACGGCGGGCAGCCGGTGCTGTCGAACCCGAACTACGCGGCGTTCTATCCGCCGAGCTGGCTGGTGTTCCTCGTGCCGCCCTCCTGGGCCCTCTCGCTCCTGGCGCTCCTTCACGGGGCCCTGGCTTTCGCGGGGGCTTTCCGGCTCGCGCGGCGCCTGGGGGTGAGCCCGGGGGTGGCGGCGCTCGCGGGCGTGGGCTTTTCGGGGAGCGGCGCGCTCCTCTCGCTCCTCTCCGCCTTCAACTTCTTCTGCGGCATGGCGTGGCTGCCGTGGGTGATCCTCTTCGGGGATGAGGTGTTGGGCGGCCCCGGGAGAGGGGGAGCTTTGAAGCTCCGGCCGGTGGTGCTCTTAGGGATGGCGCTCGCGCTCCAGCTTCTCGCGGGCGAGCCGGCGGCGTGCGTGATCTCGGGGCTCGCGCTCCTGGGGCTCGCGGTGGCCACGGCCGGGCGGCGGCCGGCGGCGTGGGGGCGGCTCGCGGCGGGCCTGGGGCTTGCGGTGCTCCTCTCGGCCGTCCAGCTCCTGCCCACGCTCGGGCGGCTCGCGGACTCGCCCCGGGCCGGGGGGCTCCCCGCGGCGCAGGCGACCCTCTGGTCGTCGCCGCCGGCCCGGCTGGTGGAGCTCGCCTTCCCGCGCTTCTTCGGCGACCCCGCGCGGGACCAGGAGGGCTTCTACTTCGGCTGGAACCTCCACGACCGCGACTATCCGTACGTGGTGTCGATCTACCCCGGCCTGCTCCTCGCGGTGCTGGGGCTCGCGGCCCTCTTGAAGTGGCCGGTCCCGCGGCGGACGGCGTGGGCGCTGGCGGCTCTGGCCGGCGCCTTCCTGGCCCTCGGCCGGAACAATCCCCTCTTCGAGGCGGTGCGGGAGGTGGTGCCGGTCCTCTCCGTGCTCCGGTTCCCGGAGAAGTTCGTGGTGCTGCTCGTCCTGGCGCTGCTCTTCGCCGGGGTCCTCGGGTGGCACTGGCTGCTCGCCGAGCGGGAGGCGGGGCGGCGGCAGAGCGCGGATTTCCCCGTGGCCCTGGCCGGGGTGCTCCTCGCCACGGCGGCCACCCTGGCCGCGCTCGTCCATGCGGCCCCGCGGGTGGGGGCCTGGTTCATCCGCGCCCACGGCGCCCCGGGCCTCTCCCCGGAGCGGCAGGCCGCGGGCCTCGCCTTCCTGCGCGCCGAGAGCTGGATGGCCGTGGCCACGGCGGCCGCGGTCTTGGCGCTCCTGGCCCTCTGCCGGTGGGGCCGTACGCCCCGGCGGCTCCTCGAGGGGCTCGCCGTCCTCCTGCTCGGGTTGGACCTGTGGCACTACGGCCACGGCCTGGTGAAGACCCTCCCCGCCTCGGTGTACGCCGAGCCGCCGCGGCTCGCGGCGCCGCTCCTGCCGGCGCAGAGCCGGATGTACGTCGAGCCTCTCCCGGAAGGGGAGCCGGACCTCTTCGCCCGCGTGGGGGACCCCGGCGAGGCGCTCGCCCGGGCGAACATCGCGCGCCTGGAGCCCTACTCGGGGTTGCTCTGGCTCATCCCCTACGCGCTCCACGAGGACTACGACCTGATGCTCACCGGCTGGGCACGGCGCTCGCTCGCGGTGCTCCACGCCGAGCGGGAGCAGCCGGAGGTAGCGCGGCGCTACCTGGGGGCCTGGAACGTGGGCACGATCCTCGAGAGGAAGCCCGCGGCCGAGTGGACGGCCGAGCTGGCGCAGGACCCCGGCGTTCCGCCCTCCCGGGCGGTGCCCAACCCGCACCTCCTGCGGCGCTACCGGTTCGTCCCCCGGGCGGTCTTCCACGCCACCTGGGAGGACGCCGTGCGGGCGGCCCGGGGCAACGGCTGGACGGTCGCGGGCGAGGAGCACTGCGTGCGGCCCGGCTCGTCCCCCGGCGCCCTGGGCTTCACGGTTCCGCCGCGCCCGCTGTCGATCAACGACCAGGGCGGGCTCCTCCGCCTCCACTACCGGGCGGAGGAAGGGGCGTTCTTCGTGGCCGCCGTCACCTTCGACGCCGGGTGGCGGGCGACGCTCGACGGCGGCACGCCGCTCGAAGTCTGGCCCACGGCCGCGGGCCAGATGGGCATCGCCCTGCCGCCGGGCGAGCACCGGCTGGAGCTCGAATACACGGACCCGCTGGTCCCGGTCGGGGCGGCGGTGACGGGGGCGGCGTTGCTCGCCTGCGTCCTCGCGCTCGTCGTGGCCCGACGGCGGGAACTCAAGAGCTCTCCTCTAAGAGAGACCGATCCAGCAACCCGTTCGCAAAGCCCTGCATGGTGACGAAGGGCTGCATCAACGGATTGCGGAACCGATACCTGTAGCGCCGCGGAGCCCCTGCTCGCTGGAGGATGTTTCCCCGTTCCTCCTTGCAGAAACCGTTCAGATGTTGAATGAAGTTGGCGATTTCGTAGGGCTTGCCCATGACCCGGCTCATCGGTTTTCTGAGATCCGCGGGAGCAAAGTACCCCATCTCGTCGGTAGCGGCCAGGGCACAGGCGAGCAGCACCTGAGAGTACAAGTTGTCCTTACGCTGACTCATCACGGCTTTGTGGTATGCGCTCTTGGTGGATTGCTGCGCTTCCTCCAAGGCCTTGCGAATTGCCGCTTCCACATGGCTCGTCTTGATCGTGAGCTGCCCTTCGTCGACCGCTGCCCGCACCCCATGCAGGCTGAGCGCGTGGGTGTAGTGAGGGAGACCTCTGGAGAGAAGTGAGATCCGCGCCCTGGCTCCGGGCTCGATCTTCATCCCCAGTTTGGTCAATCCTTTCGTGATGATTTCTTCAAGCTCATCCACCGACATTCTTGGCATGTGGACCTGCACGAGGGCCCGTTCGATGGACTGGTGCTCGAAGAGCAATTCATCCACGGTGTCGGCGACCCCGACGATCACGATGGTCGCGGGAACCGCATGATCGGAAAGCATCTTGATCGTGTCGGCGAACATCGACCGGGCCGCCGGATTCTGGATTCGGTCGAATTCGTCCATGATGATGATCAGGAGGACGCTTTCGGAGAGGGTCGTCAACACCTTCCGGACGTGATTGGACGTGATGAGTTGGGGTAATCCGTCCGCGAGAGTCGTCACCCGGCGAGAGGTGTCGCCCTGAAAGCCTACGGAGCGGACTTCGGTGTGGAGCTCGATGGCCTCGAACACCTTGGTCCACAGGCTCGAGTAATCATCCCCGCTGTCACAGTTCACATGGGCTGTGAAGATCTCTCCCCCCGGGGCATGCAGCGAGTCTTCCAGCACATTGGACAGAGAGGTCTTGCCCACACCCCGTTCGCCGAAGATGATCGCGTGTTGTCCCCTCTGAGCGACGGTGTCGACGACCTTCCGAAGCTGCTCCTTGCGGCCAGCGAACAGGGCCTGCCTGTCGATCGGGGCTGCCGGGGTGAAGGCCTGCCCGGCTTCGAGAGCAATACGCCGGAGAGCTGCCATCTTCTCGGTCATGGAAGTTCCTTCTGCCCCGGCGACGAGAGGGGCACTTCTCCAAGTAAGGGGGGGTTAACTCCAAGTTCCGGGCCAGATTCCCCAAGTTACCCCTAAGTAAGCCGCCCGGGCCCTCGTTGTGCTCCTGCGAGTCCTGCGTATCCTGAAGACGGAATCTTACTCCAACTAAGCTGGGTCGAACGACAAGTAGGGGGATGAAATGGCCAAGTCATCCCCAAGTCGAGACTCGTGTTGCTTTGGGGGAGAGTGTGCTCTGCGCTACAGGCCTTGGCGTAGAATCCCCGCACCGTGCAGCTCCAGGTCCTTCTCGCCGTCTACGCCACGGTCCTCGGCCTGATCGTCGGCAGCTATCTGAACGTGGTGATCTACCGCGTGCCGCGGGGGCTGTCCACGGTGCTGCCGCGCTCGCGCTGCCCGGGGTGCGGCAACTCGATCCGCGCCATGGACAACCTGCCGGTCGTCTCCTGGGTCCTCCTGGGCGGGCGGTGCCGGACCTGCCGGGAGCCGATCTCCGGGCGCTATCCGCTGATCGAGTCGGTGACGGGGCTCCTCTTCCTCGCCTGCTTCCTGCGCTTCGGCGTCTCCTTCGAGGCGCCGGCCGCGGCGATCTTCGCCGCGATGATGCTGGCGCTCGCGGCGATCGACGTCGAGCACTTCCTCCTGCCGGACCGGATCACCCTGCCGGGGATCGCGGTGGGCATCCTCCTCCAGCCGCTCCTCCCCTGGGCCCGCCTCGGGGAGGGCCCCTGGTGGGCGATGGCCGGAGGCGCGCTCGGGGCCGCCCTGGGGTACGGCGTGCTGTGGGCGATCGCCGAGGCGTGGTACCGCCTGCGGGGCGAGGAGGGCATGGGGCTGGGAGACGCCAAGATGCTCGCGTTGATCGGCGCCTTCCTGGGATGGAAGGGGGCGCTCCTCGCGATGTTCGCCGGCACCCTTTCGGGATCCCTCGTGGGGATCGTGGCCATGCGCTGGGGCGGGCAGGGGTGGAAGACCAAGCTCCCCTTCGGGGCGTTCCTCGCCCTCGGAGGGTTGATCGCGCTCTTCGCCGGCGAGGCGATCGTCACCTGGTACGCCGGCCTCCTGGCGCCCGCATGAAGCTCGGACCGGAGACGCGGCACTGGCGACGGCTCGGCCTCCGCCGCGAGGTCCTGATCCTGCTGCCGGTCGCCCTGCTGCTCCTGGTCGTCCTCTCGACCTTCACCCTGTTCTCCTTCCGGAACGCCTTGGAGCTCCTGGCCGAGGAGCGGCAGCGCGACGCGGCGCAGCTCGCCCGGGCCGTGGCCGCCCGCCTCGCCTCGGGCTCCGGGGCGTTTCCGCGCAGCGCCCGGGAGCTTCAGGAGATGGCGCCGGGCGCTCTGGGCGCGGCTCTGGCCGATGCGGAGGGCGCTGGCCTGGAGGCCGTGGGCGAGGTCCCCCCGGCGAACCTCCTGGCGCCGGCCACCGGGCTCTCCCTGGAGCAGCCCCTGGGCGTGGGGCCGGACGAGCGCCTGCCCGACACCGTGGCCGGGTTCGCCCCTTTAAGCCTGCGGGCCGAGCGGCGCTACGTGCGGATCGACCTGCCGGCCGGGGCGCTCGCGAGCCAGCGCCGCTCGCTCGCGGTGCTCACCGTGTTCGTGCTCACGATCAACGGCGCCCTGGTGCTCCTGGTGCTCCTCTTCCTGCGCCACCTCCTCGCCCCCTGGGAGACGCTGATCGCCCGGGCGCGGGCCATGGGAGTGGCGGGGGACGAGGACGAGGTCCAGTTCCTCCTCGCGACCTTCGAGCGGGCGCTTACAGAGCTCGCCGGCCGGGAGGGGCGCCGGGCCGAGGACGACATCGCGGCGCTCGAGCGGACGCTCTCGGCGAGCCTGCAGAGCGGCCTCCTGCTCCTCGACCGGGAGGGCGCGGTGCTCGCCCTGAACGCCGTGGGCGCGGCGCTCCTCAACGCCGAGCTCCCCGAGCCGGGCCGGCCGCTCTCCGCGGTGCTCGCGGGCCAGCCCGAGCTCCTCGACGTCCTCTCCGGGGCGATCGCCGAGGGGAGCAGCCCGCAGCGGCAGGAGTGCACCGTGCGCTCAGGGTCCGAGACTCTCACCGTAGGCCTGACCGTCCACCCCTTGCGCCGGGACGACGGCGGGGTGCGCGGCCACCTGATCCTCTTCGCCGACCTGACCGAGGTGCTGCGGCGGGCCGAGGAGAGCCGCCTCGAAGAGAGCCTCGCCCGGCTGGGGGAGATGGCGGGCGGGGTGGCCCACGAGCTCAGGAACAGCCTTGCGACCCTCCGGGGCTACCTGACGCTCATCGAGCGGCGGCCGGACGAGGACTCGATCGCCGACTTCCTCTCGGAGATCCGGCACGAGGCCGACCACCTGGAGCGGGTGCTCCAGGACTTCCTCTCCTTCGCCCGCCCGGGCACCGCCCGGCTCCAGGACCTCTCTCTCGCCCGGCTCCTCGCCCGGGCCGCGGCCGACCCGGTGCTCTCGGGGGTCGAGGTCCGGGTGCGCGCCGGCGCGGACGCGGTGCTCAAGGGCGACCCCCAGCTCCTGGAGCGGGCGGTCCGCAACCTCCTCCATAACGCGGCCGAGGCCGAGCGGGAGGCGGGGCGCGCCGGGCCCGTGGAGGTTTCCATCGAGCCCCAGGCGGACGGGGTCGAGGTGGCGATCGAAGACCGCGGGCCGGGGCTGGTCCCCGAGGTGCGGGCCCGCCTCTTCCACCCGTTCGCCACCGGGCGCCGCGGGGGGGTGGGGCTCGGCCTCTCGCTCGCCCACCGCATCGTCACCCTCCACGGCGGCCGCATCCGGCTGGAGGACCGCCCGGGCGGGGGGACGCGGGCCGTGCTTTTCTTCCCGCGCGACACAAGCGTTACCACCGGTAACAATCCGCCGCCCGGCGGAACCGTCGCCGCGGACGTGGAATAGCGCCCGTAAACCAAGGCAAGAGAAGGACTTGGGAGGCACCGGACTCGGTCCGCCGGGGGTGGCACCGGCCTTGCTCCTGGCGGGGTCGCGATGATTATCCGAAATTGGAAGCACCGAGATCCGAAGCGCCGCGTTGCCGGTTTCAGCTTCATCGAGATTCTGGTCGTGCTGGCGATCATGGCCGTCCTCCTGCTGTTTGCGGTCCCCACCCTGTGGACCATGATGCGCCAGGCCAAGCTGCGGGGCGTGGCCCGGGAGACGCAGGGGCTGATGCGCCTCGCCCGCCTGGACGCGATCAAGCATTCGGCGCAGGGCGTCGTGCAGATCGTGGAAGGCGATCCCGACGCGGGGATCTCCCCGCGGGTGCAGGCGTTCTCCGACCGTGACGGGGACCTGGTCTGGGACGACGGCGAGCCGATGCTGGGGCGCTACGAGCTGCCGGCGAGCGTCACCTTCCGCGATCCCGACGGGGATGAGCTCGAGGACTCGGTCGTCGACTTCACGCCCGATCCGGAAGACGGCCCGAACCTGGCCGTCTTCCTGCGGGACGGCTCGATCCAGGACAGGGGCGCTTTCCGGTTCGCGGACAACTACGACAACTTCCTGGAGGTCCGGGTGGCCTCGACCGCGGGGCGGATCGAGGTGCGCAAGTGCCTGCTCTGCGAGGGCGACGATCCGGACGACTGGTGGGCCGAGGGCGAGGGCGGCGAAAGGGCCTGGGTATGGAAATGAGGCGAACGATGCGAGCAGAGCGGACAGAGGCTGAGCGGAACCGGTCGAGCCGCGGCTTCTCGGTGGTGGAGGTGATGATCGCCTCGGCGATCTTCCTCCTGGTCGCCATCGGGGTGCTGCCGCTCTTCACCCAGTCGATCAAGAACAACCTGTCGGGCCGGGAGGCGACCGAGGTCAGCAACTACAGCCGCTCGAAGATCGAGGAGCTCATCCAGTTGCCCTTCGACGGCCCGGACATGACCGTGCCGTCGACGGGCAACGTCGGAGAGACGGTCGAGTACTGGTCGGACGTGGAGAAGAAGTGGAAGCCCGGCGACACCCCGGACCCCGCGGAGAAGCCGCTCTGGCTGCGCACGATCCGGATCCGCCAGTACGCGATCAACGATCTCAAGGACAACAACGTCCTCGACAACCCCCTCTCGGGGACCGCGGCCATCGGGCAGGTCCACTTGAAAGAGATCGAGGTCGAGGTGCAGAGCATCCGCGAGGACAGCCCGCTCGGCGGGGGCAAGACCCTGTCGGTCCGGATGCTCCGGGCGATTTGAGGAGCGTTCGAGGAAACCTTATGATCCGTCGAAGCGACATCGCATCCGTTCCCCGGGCCTCCCGCGGCCAGGCCGGCTTCACGCTCGCCGAGCTGCTCGTCTCCCTCCTGGTGACCACGCTCCTCCTGGTCGGCGTGCTGACCACGCTCGACCTGAACAGCCGCGTGGCGAAGGTGGAGGGCAACGTCGCCGACATGCAGCAGTCGCTGCGCATCGCGCAGAACGACATGGTCCGGATGGTCCGCATGGCCGGCCGCGGCGGCCTTCTGATCGCCGATCCCGTCTCGTCGCCGATCCCCGGCGGGATCGCCATCGGCATCCGCGACAACGTCCCCGGCAACCAGCTCATGCTGGACGGCGAGGACGACACCCTGATCCTCGAGGGCACCGACGTGCTGACCGTGCGCGGGGTCTTCTCGACGCCGCTCTACCAGGTCAACCCGGCGGACCCGGCGGTGCTGACGCTCACGCCCACCAACAATCCGACGAGCGGCACGATCACGATCCAGACGCCGATCCGGGGCATCCAGCAGGATCTGGAGCCGTTGAAGAAGCGGATCCAGGACAACCTCCCCGACGCGCTGCTGCTGGTGAGCCCGCTCGACGACTCGATCTACGCCGTGGTGCAGATCGATGCGGGCGGGAGCACGTTCACCGCCAACAGCGTTACGCTCGCCTTCGAGATCACCGGCGGCACGCTCGCCGCGCAGTACCAGGCGCTCTCTCCGGGTGGCGCCTTCCCCACGGCGCTGCGCAACGTCATCCACGCGGGGCTCCTCGAGGAGTACCGGTACTACGTGCGCGAGGAGCACGCGATCGCGGGAGACGACACGAGCGACCTCACCCCGAAGCTGTCGCGGGCGCGCTTCTATCCCGGCTCCGACGAGCCCTACGGCGGCGACGTGAGCAACGCCCGGGTCGACGTCTCCGACAACATCATGGATCTGCAGGTCGCGCTGGGGTTCGATTCCGGCAACGGCGGGCGGGCGGACGACGACGACAACCGAATCGGGCAGGACGACGAGATCCTGGAGGCGGCCAACGGCTCGGCCGACGACTGGCTCTTCAACGGCGAGACCGACAACGCGGACGACCCGGTCTGGCAGACCAACCCGGCCCCGAAGCTCCAGTACCTGCGCCTGACGACGCTCGCGCGCACCGACCGGCGCGACCATGACTACCAGTCCGCGGAGATGCCGCCGTTCATCGAGAACCGCGCCTACGATGCGGGCGACGCGCAGAACGAGCGGACCGAGCGGATGTTCCGCCGCCGGCTGATCCAGACCGTGATCGATCTGAGGAATCTTTCGTAAGACCCCGGGGCGCGGGTAAGGCCGCGACACCCCGTTTCCGAAATTCGAGCCGGAAGCTCGAGGAGGGACCCATGCGTGCCGGGAGCCACCGAAGGACGATCCACCGGGAGGAGGGCAGCGCCTACATCGCCGTCCTCATGGTGCTCATCGTGCTCACCATCTTCGGCCTCGCGCTGTCCATGATCACCCAGACCGAGATGCAGGTGGGCAGCAACGAGCGCACGGTGAACCGCGTCTTCTACGCGGCCGACGCCGGCATCGAAGCCGCGATCGCCAAGGCTCTGGTGACCCAGGACTTCCAGGCCCAGACCTACGACTACACGGATTCGGGCCTGCAGCTCGCGAGCGGCGAGCTGCAGCTCGGCAGCCAGGTCCAGGTCTCGGCCATGTACCCGATCGCACCCCCCTCGCCGTGCAACCTCTGCGAGATCAACCAGGCCGGCGGGTACGGGGGCAAGGACTTCTACAAGGTGATCCACGGCGTGACCGCCACGGCGACCCGCTTCGGCACGCTGAACGCCGGAGTGGACCGGACGCCGCTCGCGCAGAAGACCGTGAGCGCCATGATCGAGATGCAGCCGTTCGAGGCGTCGATGGACTCGATGAAGATCCTGGACGACCCCGACGCGCTCCAACAGGTCAAGTTCTGAGAGGAGACTTCCCATGAACCGCCATCGGAGATTCCCGAGCGGAAAGGCCGCCGCCTTAGGCTTGGCGGCGCTCACCCTGACCCTGGCTTCCGACATCAAGCCGAGCTATGGCAGCGACATCGACCTGCTGCGTTTCAACACCTCGAAGCCCTACGTGTTCTTCGCCGTGGACACGTCGGCGTCGATGACGCTCTCGCCGCAAGGCAAGTGGGTGCACGCCAACGGCGACGACCCGCGCTCGAAGCTCTACCAGGCCAAGAAGGTCCTCTGGGAGGTCTTCCAGGAGGTGGACGACATCCAGTTCGGCTTCGCCTCGATGAACCAGGACAAGGCGGGCGTGGTCAACAAACACTGGCTCTACTACTACACCGGGAGCCTGCCCGGCGGCTGGCCGATCGCCTACCCCCGCCCCGACGCGGACGGCCCGGTGCAGACCGCGGCGAACGGCACGGTGATCGACGACGTCGAGGGTGACCTCATGACCTTCGGCGCCCACTTCGACTCGACCGGCGTGGCCGGGACCTGCGCCGCGCCGCTCGCCCTCGCCTCGCAGACGGAGAAGATCAACCGCTACTCGAAGCTCGGTGCCACGGGCTCCAGCAGCACGGTGATCTGGGTCTCCTCGGGCGGCAAGACCTACCGGATGACGGTCACGCGGCCGGGCAACAAGCCGGACACCTCGTTGAACCCCAAGCTCGGCGAGGACAGCATGAACGTCCGCTTCCTCCTGGAGGAGATCCGGACGACCACCTGCGCGAACGCGAGCCCGACGGTGCTGCAGACCTACACGGCCAACCTCGACCTGACGCTGTGGACCGATTTCCTCGCGGTGGACGAGAACGCCGGCTCGACGACCGCCCCCTCGACCAGCAAGGCGGGCGGCGTCGACAGCGTGGCCGGATTCTGGGACTACAAGGACATCCGGGACGTCGCGACCTGCGGCTCCGGCCACCCCTTCTCGGGCAAGGGCTGGGAAGGCAACTACGACGGCGACTCCTCCGGATTCCCGGGGGGCTTCGCGGGCATCGATCCCACCGAGGACCCGTACTGCAGCCCCTCGAGCCCGGCGAGTTGCTACAACTTGAAGCAGACGACGCAGTACAGCGCGCTCGGCCGGCCGCTCGACAAGGGCGACGTCATTCCGCTCCACTGGTCGGAGGACAACAAGGAGGCGTTCCTCGACCGCCTGGCCCCGAACCAGAGCAGCGGCACGCCCGACTTCCGGATCGCCTCCTACTTCAAGGATTCGCCCGACGCCGCGACCGGCGCGCTCGAGGTGGCGGTCAACGGGCAGGTGCCGCTCTTCGGCAGCGGCCCCTCGCCGCTCGGCAAGATGGTGATCGACTTCCGCTGCTGGTACCTGGGCGACGGCAACAAGTGCAACGAGACGGCCTACAACCCGGGCTGGGAGGAGATCGCGAAGACGAGGGACAGTGCCTGGGGCTGCCGCCGGCCCTACCTCATCGTGCTTTCCGACGGCGGCGATTCCTGCCCGGGGGAGAACCCCTGCGCCGACACGGCGAACCTGAACTCCAGGGCCGGCATCCGCACCTGGGTCATCGCCTACGGCGCGGACTGCGCCAAGGCCGGAAACCCTCTGAAGTGCATGGCGCAGAACGGCAAGGGCGAGCTCCTGTGCCCGCAGACGGCCACGGACCTGAAAGCCGAGCTGCTCAAGATCCTGGGCCTGATCCGCGAGGAGGCGCGCGCCTTCGCCTCCGCCGCCGTGCCCTCGGTGCAGGCGATCGTCGACGACAAGGTCTTCCTCACCAACTTCACGCCGTTGAACGGCAAGTCGTTGTGGGACGGCCACGTCCACTCGTTCTTGAAGCCGCTGCCGCTGCGCTCGAGCGACGGCAAGCCGGACACCACTCACCCGAACCACCTCTGGGACGCGGGCGAGGTGATGAAGCTCAACCAGGTGAACGCCTCCGACCCGCTGGGCCCGAACGCCAACCAGCGGCGGGTCTACTACTCCCCCCAGACCCCGAGCGGCCTGCTGTCCCAGTCGCGCCGGCTCTTGGAGATCACCGCCAAGGACACCGACCCGGACCCGATCCGGTACGACCTGTGGAGAGGGTTCGTGATTCCCTTCGTCGAAGGCAACGCCTCGAGCGAGGCCTCGGCCGAGGCGGCGGCGAACACCGTCATCGAGAAGACGTTCGCCCTGAAGACCGCGCCGCTCACGGTCACCAACCCGGCCACGGGCCAGCAGACGACCACGACGATCTCCTACGTCCTGGGCGACATCTTCCACTCGAACCCGATCGTCCTGGGCTCGCCGCCCAACACCCAGTACTTCGCGAACGACATCGACAACTACCGGGACTACTTCGACAAGCACGAGCTGCGGCGCAAGATGCTGCTCGTGGGGGCGAACGACGGCATGCTGCACGCCTTCGACGCCGGCCAGTACGACGCCGCGAGCGAGAAGTTCGACAACGGCACCGGCAAGGAGCTGTTCGCCTACATCCCGCGCACGGTGATGCCGACGGTCAAGACGCTGACCACGAGCTCCCTCCACCAGTGGGGCGTGGGCGGCACGGTCACGGTGGGCGACGTGCTCATCGATCCCAAGCACACGGGAACGCCCGATCCGGACGAGCGCGAGTGGCGCACGGTGGTTTTCGGCGGCCTGCGCGAGGGCGGCGCCGCCTATTACGCGCTTGACATCACGCAGCCCGACGTCTTGAAGAAGGTCGGGGAGACCGAGAACGTTCCGGTGCCGGATTCGGGCTACGTCCCCTCCTGCCTGGGCGAGGGCAGCTTTTCCGAGACATCCTGCGGCCCCATCCCCTTCCCGTCCGCGCTCTGGGAGTTCACCGACAGCGTGCTGGCCGCCGACGGGACGTGGACGAGCCTGGACGAGGATGCCAACAAGAGGCCGGACCTGGGGACCACCTGGTCGGTTCCCAACATCGGCCGCATCCGGATCTCCGAGGGCGGCGCGACCGTCGACAAGTTCGTGATGGTGGTCGGCGGCGGGCTCGATCCTGCCAACAAAACGGCGGAGTCGGGGTCGGACAAGGCGCAGGGCAACTGGCTGTACATGATCGACATCGAGACCGGCCGCGCCATCTACAAGCGCCAGCTCGACGGGGCCGTCCCCAGCGAGCCGGCGGCGGTGGACACCAACCAGGACGGCTACCTGGACCGCATCTACGTCGGCACCACACGGGGGCAGATGTACCGGGTGGATCTGGTCCCCGACTCCTCGGGCGTCTACCCCTCGCTGGTGGACAAGCCGGTCCTCGCCAGGGACGACAACACCTACACGGTCCAGCGGATCCCCGACTCCGCCTGGGCGCCGCGGGTCGTCTTCAACGCCAACACCGAAAACGGCGCGCCTCTGGCCTCTGGCCTGGTGCGCTCGATCTACTACCGCCCGTCGGTGATCTTCGTCACCCGCCTCGGCCGCTACGCCCTCTCCTTCGGCGTGGGCGACCGGGAGGACCTCTGGAACTACGACGGCCTGACCGGGCGGGTCTACGTCTTCGTGGACGACACCGACGACCTGCCGGCCGGCACCTCGTTCACCGAGGCGGACTTCGAGCGCCTGACCGTCGCCTCCCCCAAGGTGGACGACGAGTTCCTGCTCCAGGGCGAGGTCGGCGGGAGAGGCTGGTACCTGGTGCTCGACGCCAACGAGCGGCTGATCACCGAGCCCTTCGCGCTGTCCGGCGTCAGCTTCTTCTCGTCCTTCAAGCCGGACGTCCAGGTCACCGGGGGCAAGGAGCCGCTCTGCTCGAAGACCGGCATCAGCCGCATCTTCGTCCTGTCGACCACCAACGGCAATCCGTTCCTGACCGACGCCGCCGACAACCTGGTGCGCCACCTGACGGTCTCCCAGTTCGTCACCAGCCCCTTCACCGAGCAGGGTCTGACCAAGAACGTCTCGGGCGGCGGCTCCGGCCCGAACCCCCCACCCCCGCCTCCCCAGGAAATCTGCGATACTCCCACGCAACAACGCCTCAAGGAGTCGCTCAAGAAGCTGTTCCCGGTCAATTGCAAGTTCAGCAATCAGACCATCGACATCAAGACGATCTCGGCCGACACCCGGCTGCTGTGCATCGCGCCGATCCCGGTCTGCACGATCGAGAAGAACTGGAAGGAGCATTGAGGATGAGGACACAGGGTAGTCACCTCCCGGGACGGCTGGCCGTGCTCGCCACCGCCCTGCTCGGCCTGGCCGGCCCGCCGGCTTCGGCCGACTGGCTGGTCACCCGGGAGGGAGCGAAGGTCGAAACGAAGGGGCCGTGGCAGGAGAAAGGGAAGCTCGTCGTCTTCCACACCGCCGACGGCTCCCTCTCCTCCATGCGCCTCGCCGAGGTCGACCTCGAAGCGAGCCGCAAGGCCACGGAGGAGGCCGAGCGCGCCAAGGTCGAGGCCGAGCAGGCTAGAGCTAAGCCGGCCGAGAGGAAGGCGCCCGTCCTGGTGGTGACCGACAAGGACGTCCGGCACGTAGACCCCGCCACCGCCTCCATCACGGCGGCTGCCGGTGAGCCCGCGGCGGTGGACGGCCTCGCCGTCTCCAACTGGGACCGGACCCCGGACCCCGGGGACGGACACGTGGTCATCACCGGAAGTCTCGTGAACAGCTCGCCCAACACGGCCACGGGGATCTCCCTGACCGTGGTGCTCATCGACGAAGCCGGCAATCCGCTCGGGACCGCGCAGGCCGTCGTCACCTCGAACGTCCTCCCGCCGGGGCAGCAGAGCGGCTTCCGCGCCGAGTTCCCCAGCGTCTTCACCTTCTCGAACCTGAAGTTCGAGCCCAAGAGCGTCCAGCTCAAGACCGAGCCCGAGCCGGCCCCCGCCTCCGAAGGCGGCTAGCCCCCCTTCCCCCTCGTTTCTTGTCACCCCGGAGCGCCAAAGTTTGGCGCCCCGGGGCGGCTCGGCTTTGCCATTGTGAAATGCACATGTATAGTAAGGGCAGCTTCAAGCAGTACTGACAGCCCTGCTGTATTGGGCATAGTTGTTGCTTCACCCATAGGCAATTGACTATGACGACTCTACGAAGGCGCCACCTCAGGAGGTGGAAGACATGAAGAGAGCTGCGCGACCCGCCCGGGAGGCGGGCTTCTCCATGATCGAAGCGCTCATCGCGGCCGCGATCCTGCTCATCATCTCCCTCGGGCTGATCCCCCTCTTCGCCCGCTCGATCGCGGACAACACCACCGGCGCGGACTCCACCCAGGCGACCAACCACGGCAAGACCCAGCTCGAAGAGCTGATCCAGGCTCCCTTCGCCGGCCAGCAGGTGACGGTGCCCGTGGGCGCGACCTTTTCGGAGGCCCGGGAGTCCTGGGCCCAGGGCGATCCCCAGGAGATGGGCGATCCGGACGAGGGCTGGTGGCCGGGCCAGCCGACGGACAAGGGCACGGTCCTCTGGGAGCGGGTCACCCGGGTGCGCCAGTACAGCATCGGCGACCTGGACGACGGCAAGCTCGACAACCCGCTGCCGGGTGGGACTCAGGCGAGCTCCGTCCAGTTGAAAGAGATCGAGGTGGAGCTCGAAAACCCCAAGAGGCAGAGCATCCTCCGGGGCGGCAGCGGCGGAGGCGCCGGGAGCCGGGAGCTCACCTTCCGGATGATCAAGGCTTTCTAGGAGCGGCACATGACGGACATCCCGATTCGGGCGCGAGCCCGGCAGAGCGGATTCACCCTCGCCGAGATGGCGGTCTCGCTGTTCGTCACCGTCTCGGTCCTCCTGGGGGTGCTGATGCTCTTCGACTTCACCAACAAGCTCTCCAGGGTGCAGGGCAACGTCGCCGACATGCAGCAGTCGCTCCGCATCGCGCAGCACGACGTCGTGCGCCTGGTGCGCATGGCGGGCCGCGGCGGGCTCCCGGTGGGCAACCTGCCGGCCGGCCTGGCCGTTGCGGTGCGCAACAACGTGGGGGCGGGCGAGAGGATCGGCGGGGGCGCCACGCCGGCGGTCCTCGAAGGAACGGACGTGCTCACTGTGCGCGGCGTCTTCGCGGCTCCGATCTACCGGGTGACCGCACCCGGCAGAATCACCTTCAACGGGGTCGGCGGCCCTGGCGGAGCCACGAGCGGCAGCGTCGTCGTGCCCAGCGCCGAGCCCGCGAACCTCGCGCAGGACCTGGAGCCGTTGCGCCAGGCGATCGCAGAGAACCGGCCGGAGGCGCTGGTCCTGATCGCCCGGCATTCCAGCAGCGTCTATGCGGTGGTGGAGCTCGATCCCGCCGGCTCGAGCGTCGCGGGCAACCAGGTGACGGTCGCCTTCCACATCACCGGCGGGCAGCACGCGGGCGCCTACCGGACCCTCTCTCCCGGCGGGGCCTTTCCGGCGACCCTGACGACCGCCGCCTACGTGGGGATCCTCGAGGAGTACCGCCTCTATGTGCGGGAGGAGCACGTGGACCGCAACGACGACGGCTCGGACCTCACCCCGAAGCTGTCGCGGGCGCGCGTCTATCCCGCGACCGACGCGCCCTACGCCGGTGAAGAGGAGAACTGGCAGAACGACATCGCCGACAACATCGTCGACCTCCAGGTCGCCCTGGGCCTGGACAGCCCGAACGGCGGGTGCACCGTGGCGGAGAGCGAGGGCACCTGCACGATCTTCGAATCGGAGGACGGCACCGGCGACGACTGGCTGCTCAACGACACCGCGGCGCCCGATCCCGCGCTTCTGGCGGGCGTGCCGCTCCACTACCTGCGCCTCTCGACCCTCGCCCGCACGGACCGCCGCGACGTGCAGTACCAGGCGCCGCTCCTGGTCCGGCTCGAAGACCACGACTTTGCGGGCAGCCTCTACAACGAGCGGGAGGAGCGCATGTTCCGCCGCCGCCTCCTGCAGACCGTGATCGACATGAGGAACCTCTAGATGGACGCCCAGGAACCGATCCGCCGGGCCGCGCGGGGCGAGGCCGGCAGTGCCTACATCGTCGCCCTGATGGCGCTCGTCATCCTGACCATCCTCGGGCTGGCGCTGGCCTTCATCACCCAGACCGAGGTGCAGATCGGGGCCAATGAAAAGACCGCGAGCCGCATCTTCTACGCCGCCGATGCGGGGATCGAGGTCGCCGCGGCCCAGGCCCTGGCGAGCAACCGGTACACCCCGACCACGATCCTCTTGAACCAGACCACTGTGGGGTACGACGCCCAGGCGGCCGACCGTGTGCGGATCTCGCAGATCACACCGGTCTTGAGGGCGCTCTGCAACTGGTGCCCCCAGAACTACCAGGGCATGCCGAAGTTCTACTCGGTCCACAACGCCCTGACCGCCACCTCCCAGAGGATCACCTGGACCGGCTCCGGCGACCCGCCGGAGGACGCGAGCCTTCTCGGGCAGAAGACCTTGAGCGTGATGTACGAATTCTCGCCGATGCCGGAACCGCCGGTCGACGCCGCGCGGGACAACGAGGCGCTGGAGCAGGTGAAGTTCTAGTCCGGCGCCGAGCTTTTCGAAGTTGGAGGGGAACCATGCTTTTTGATTCTTCTTTCTTTCAAACGGTTCGTCGCATCGCCTTCCGGACGTTTGTCGCGGCCCTGCTGGGGATCGCCGCCGCCCCCCCGTCCGTGGGCGACGACCGCGACCTCCTGCGCAGCTCGGTCGGCGAGCCTTACGTCTTCGTCCTCCTGGACACCTCCGGGTCCATGAACTGGAGCCCGCGCTGCACCCAGGAGCAGTTCGACCGGGGCGAGTGCAAGGTCCTCTGCCCGACCGGCGACTGCTACACGCCTCTCCAGGCCGACGACGCGAGCTCCAAGTTCTACCAGGCCAAAGAGGCGCTCTACGAGGTCATGCAGAAGGTCGACGACATCCAGTTCGGATTCGCGACCTACAACCAGGACCAGCTCTCCGTGCGCGCCAAGCACTGGCTGTACCAAGCTGCGACCGGGGGCGTCACGATCCCCGGCTGGGGGGCGTTCCCGCCGGTGGGAGCCCAGGAGGTCTTCGGCCTCACCTGGAACTGCGACACCGGGTCGAACGACCACGAGACCGGCTGCAGCTCGGGCCGGCCTGCCGACCTGACCGACGTCTGGGAGCGCACCCGCGTGCAGCGCCTTCCCAAGGGAGGGCTCGACCGTTTGGCCACGACGACCGTCTACGTCCGCCACGCGGGCACGACCTACCGGGTGCGCTACCAGATCGACTCCGGGACCTATGGCGGAGACCTCGACGTCGACGTCTCGGTCTCCCGCTGCAACAACGGGAGCTGCTCGAACACCTCGGCGATCGGCACGCAGCGGGTGAGGTTCAGCGCCCTCTCGGACTTCCTCTCGTGGGACAACGCGGCCACCAACACCCTGAGCCGGACGAACCCCCAGCTCGAGTACTTCTCCGCGACCGCCACCGACAGCGCCGCCGGCAACACCTGCGCCGGCTGGGACCCCAACGACGACACGACGTCCGACCGGTCCAACGGCTACAGCCTCCGCTTCCCCACGGACATCTCGGACGGCCGCGGCGCCTCCTTCCACGAAGGGGACGTCGTGCCGCTCGACTGGAGCACGGACCACCAGGACGACATCCTGCGCCGGCTGGCGCCGAACCTCGCTCTGGACCCCTCCGCGACTCCGGACTTCCGGATCGCCACCTATTTCAGGAACGACCGGCAGGGGTCGGAGGCCTTCCTGCGCTTGAAGAGCGAGGCGGCCCGCCCGCTGGTCGCCAACGGCTCGACCCCGCTCGGCAACTCCGTCCGCTCGTTCCGTACCTGGTACGCCGGCTGCCCGCAGGGCACCTGCCCTAAGGGGACAGGCTGGAAGAGCACCGCCTCGGCCCAGGACCCCGACTGGGGCTGCCGCCGGAAGTTCCTCCTGGTGATCACGGACGGCGACGACACCTGCAACGGCGCGGACCCCTGCTCGGGCACGGCCTCGCTCTTCGCCCAGGAGGGGATCAAGACCTACGTCGTGGCCTTCGGCGTCCAGAACACGAGCGGCAACAAGCTCACCTGCATGGCCGCCAACGGCGGCAGCGGCAGCCCGATCTACCCGCAGAACAAGGACGAGCTGGTCACGGCGCTGACCGACATCTTCGGCCAGATCCGCGAAGAGGCGAGCGCCTTCGCCTCGGCGGCCGTGCCTTCCGTCCAGGCCGAGGTCGCGGACCGCATCTACCTGTCGAGCTTCACGCCGTTGAACCTCCAGCCGGTGTGGGACGGCCATCTGGACGCCTATCTGAAGCCGCTCCCGCTCACCGCGGACGGCAAGCCCGACGAAGGCCGCGCCTGCCCGCCCCCCGGATCCCCCGGGCGCAGCAGTTGCCACCTCTGGGACGCGGGCGAGGTGCTGGTCACCCAGGCACCCACCGCAGGCGACATCTCCGCCGCCGCGTCGGTGGACGCCGGCGTCCTGAAGCTCGGGACGGACGAGGACGAGCGGCGCGTCTTCTACGGCAAGGCCGGCTTCGGAGGGGTGACCCCGGTGAAGCTGCGCCTGTTCTCCCCGCCCGAGGGCGATCCCAAGACCGACCCCGACTGGACCGACCTCTGGGCGGGCTTGAAGATCCCGCTCCCCACGACGGACGCCGAGCGGACCGCGGCCCGGACCCGCGCCACGGACGTCATCGCGAAGACGCTCGTGGTCAAGACCGCGACGATCGACCGCCTCTCGGGCCCGCCCCTGGACATCCAGTACGTCCTGGGCGACATCTTCCACTCCGACCCGGTGGTCGTCGACCGTCCGAACGACTTCGGCTTCTACACCTCGAACCTCTACGGCGATCCGGCGTCGGCCGACTGCACGGGGAGCTCGGGATACCGGTGCTTCGCCGACAAGCACCGGCGCCGCCGCAAGATGCTGCTCGTGGGATCGAACGACGGTCAGCTCCACGTCTTCGACGGCGGCGTCTGGGATTCGAGCGGCCAGAAGTTCACCGACGGGACGGGCCGCGAGCTCTTCTCCTACATCCCTCGGGCCGGCCTGCCGATCGTGCGGGACCTCGCCGAGCAGAGCAGCCAGATCTTCGGGGTGGACGGCACGCCGCGGATCACCGAGGTGTTCCTCGATCCCCAGCACAACGGGACGCCCTCCGCCAATGAGCGCGAGTGGCGCACGGTCGCGATCGGCGGCTTCCGCGAGGGCGGCAGCCGCGACAGCGGCGGGCGCATGGCCGACTTCGTGAGCGGCTACTACGCCCTCGACGTGACGCAGCCCGACCGGCTCCAGCCCGACGGCGATCCCCTCGACGAGCGGGTGGTCCCGAGCTGCCTCACGACCGACAACCAGACCGTGGCCGGCTGCGGCACGCTCCCCTTCCCATCGGTCCTCTGGGAGTTCACCGACTCGATCACCTCCTCGCGGCTCGACGAGGACGGCAACGGCTATCCCGACCTCGGGCAGACCTGGTCCGTGCCCACGATCGGCCGCATCCGGGTCATCGAGGGCGGCAAGGAGGCGGACAAGTTCGTCGCCATCTTCGGCGGCGGCATGGACGCCGATTCCAAGCCCAGCCCCAAGCGCGGCAACTGGCTCTACATGGTCGACGTCGAGACCGGCAACACCCTCTACAAGCGTCCGCTCGTGGGCGCGGCCCCGGGCGACCCGGCCCTGCTCGACGTCGATCTGGACGGCTACCTCGACACCCTCTACATCGGCACGATCTCCGGCTTCCTCTACAAAGTCGATCTGAGCTCCCCCGCGGTGCTGCAGACGGTCGCGGTCAGCAAGGATCTCGCGCTGCCGCCTCTGGCCTCCGACCCGCAGGTGCTGCGCATCACCGACACGTCGTGGGACCCCTTCCCGGTCTTCGACACGGTGGGCAAGCCCATCTACTTCGCGCCCACGGCCTTCTACGTGTCGGCGTTGGACCGCTATGCCCTCGCCTTCGGCACCGGCGACCGCGAGGATCTCTGGGGCTTGAGCGGCCAGGAGGGGCGGTTCTACGTCATCGTCGACGAGGGCTACACCCTGGGGCAGATCGCGACCGGTGTCCTCCCCCGGGACGAGTCGGACTACGAAACGGTCGACACCGACTCTGCCGGCGACGAGGCCGCCGACTTCGTCCTGAAGCCCGAGGCGGGCAAGCAGCGCGGCTGGTTCCTGCGCCTCGAGGAGGACGAGCGGGTGATCACCCAGAGCTTCGGCCTCTCCGGAATCGTGATCTTCTCGAGCTTCCAGCCGCAGATCGTGGTCTCCGGGGGCTCCGGCGGGAACGGCAACGGCGGAGGGGGCAGGAACAACGACGACGCGGTCTGCGCCCGGGGCGGCGACAGCCGGATTTTCGTGGTGCTCGCCACCAACGCCAACGCCCTCATCTCCGCGGGCCGCTACCGCACGGTGCCCGAGTTCGTGACCAACCCCTACGTGGAGCAGGGGGCCACGAAGAACCCGCCCACCGGCGGCGGCGTGCGCGACACCGAGGATCTGGACTCCGTCCAGCAGGAGATCATGAGGGAGCTCAAGAAGCGGGCGCCCAAGGAATGCAAGTTCGCCAACTACTGGTTCAGCGTGAGCGGCATCCGGTCGGACACGGGGTATGAGCGCTACGCGACGATTCCGATCTGCGTGATGCGGCGCAACTGGAAGGAGCACTGAGGAACACGGACGAGCACTGACGAGCACGGACAAACACGGACCGTCGTCCTTGAGGTCCGTGTCTGTCCCTGTTCGTCCGTGTTCGTCCCTCCCCCGCCCCTACTCCCGGTATCGAGGCACCCCCTCGAGATCAAGCTCCTTGATCTTGCGAAGCAACACCCGGTAGCTCATCCCGAGGATCTCCGCCGCCTGCTTCTTGTCGCCGTCCGCTCGGGTGAGCGCCTCCTTCAGGCGGTCCCGCTCGCCGGCTCCCGAAAGGGGCCGGACGAGCGGCTTCAAATCGGCCGCGCGCAAAGACGGACCCTCGGCCAGGATCACCGCCCTCTCCAGCACGTTCGCGAGCTCCCGGACATTGCCCGGCCACGGCTGGCCGGCCAGGAGCTCCGCCGCGTCTTCCGCGAGGCGCGGCGGCTCCACGCGGTGGCGCCGCGCGATCTCGCCTAAGAGATGGCGGGCGAGGAGCGGCACGTCGCTCGCCCGCTCGCGCAACGGCGGCAGCTCGATCGGAAAGACGTTCAGCCGGAAGAAGAGGTCGGCCCGGAATTCCCCTTCGCCGACCATGGCCTCGAGGTCGCGGTTGGTGGCGGCGATCAGCCGCACGTCGGCTTTCAGGGTCCGCCCGCCGCCCACCCGCTCGTAGGTGCGCTCCTCGAGCACCCGCAGCACCTTGCCCTGCACTCCCAGGGGGAGCTCGCCGATCTCGTCCAGAAACAGGGTGCCCCCCTCGGCCGCCTCGAACCGCCCCGGCTGCCGGCGGTCGGCGCCGGTGAAGGCCCCCTTCTCGTGGCCGAAGAGCTCGTTTTCGAGCAGGGACTCGGGGATCGCCGCGCAGTTCAGCGCCACGCAGGGGCCGCCCTGGCGCGCCGAGAGCGCGTGGAGGGCCCGGGCGAAGAGCTCCTTGCCCGTGCCGCTCTCGCCGGTCAGGAGCACCGTGCTCTCGGTGGGGGCGACCCGCTGCAGAAGGCGGATCGCGGCGCGCAGAAGCGGGTGCCGGCCCACGATGGCCGGCGCTCCCGGCACGTGGAACACGGCCGAATCGTTTCTGTCGCCGAGCGCCCGCTCGATCAGGCGCGCGAGATCGTCGATTTCGAGCGGCTTTTCGAGGAAGTCGTAGGCGCCGAGCTTCATGGCCTCGACCGCCGTGCCCACCGTGCCGTAGCCCGTGAGCACCACGACCGGCACCCGCGGCTGCGCCTCCCGGGTGGCCGCGAGCACCTCGAGGCCCGACACGTCGGGGAGCTTCAGATCGGTCAGCACGAAGTCGAACGGCCGCTCCGCCACGAGGCGGATGCCGGCGCCCCCGTCCGCCGCGGCCTCGACCTCGTACCCCTCTTCGCGGAGCGCCCGCTCGAGCATGCGGCGCAGCGAGTCGCGGTCCTCGACGATCAGAATCCGTCCGCTCGCCATGGGCTAGAACCCCGAGGCGGCCAGCGCATCCCGCACGGCGGCCAACAGAGCGTCGTCGTCCTCGGGAGCCACCGTCCGCAGGTCGAGGAGGAGCCGGCCCTGATTCAGATAGCCGACCACCGGGGGATCTCCCTGCCGCAGGCGGGCGAGGAGGGCGTCGTCCCCGGGGAGCGCCAGCGCCTCGCCGGGAATGGGGATCTCGGGAGCGGAGCCGCCGCCCACGAACGCCTCGGCGGGCACGATCTCCGCGCCCAGGGCGGCGGCGGTGCGCTCCAGGCGCGCGCGGTGGGCGGCTCCGTCGGGCCACAGCCGGTCGAGCGGCAGGGCGGCGCCCGCGAGATGCAGGCGGAGCACGCCTTCCAAGGCGGCCAGAGCCGTCCGGTCCGGCCGGAGCGCCCGGTAGAGGGGATGGCGCCGGCAGCGCTCCAGGAGGTCCGCCCGGCCCACGAGAAGCCCGGCCTGGGGGCCGCCCAGCAGCTTGTCGCCGCTGCCGCACGCGAGATCGCAGCCGGCCTCCACGAGCTCCGCGAGGCTCGGGTGGTCCGCGAGCTGCGGCGCTCCGTGGGGGCGCAGAAGCCCGCTCCCTTCGTCCACGAGCACGGGCACCCCGGTCTTCTTGCCCAGCTCCACGAGGCTCCGCGGCGCAACCGAGGCCACGAAGCCGGTCTGCCGGAAGTTGCTGGGGAAGACCTTCAAGAGGAGCGCGGTCTCCGGCCCCACCGCCTTTTCGTAGTCCGCGAGCCGGGTGCGGTTCGTGGCGCCCACCTCGACCAGCCGCGCGCCCGCGGCCGCGAGGATCTCCGGGATGCGGAAGGCGCCGCCGATCTCGACGAGCTCCCCGCGCGACACCACCACCTCGCGGTCCTTCGCCAGCGCGGCGAGGACGAGCACCAGGGCCGCCGCGTTGTTGTTGACCACCACGGCGGCCGGGGCCCCGGTCAGCGCCCCGAGCAGGCGCTCCGCCCGCCGGTTGCGCTGGCCGCGCTTGCCGGTTTCGAGGTCGAATTCGAGGTCGCAGTAGGCGTCGAGCAGCGCGGGGAGGGCCTCCGCCACCGAGCGGGGGAGCGGAGCGCGCCCGAGATTCGTGTGGAGGAAGACGCCGGTCGCGTTCACCACGCGCTTGAGCGGGCCGCCCAGGAGGGCCTCGATCTCGGCCGCAATGCGCCCCGGGAGCGCGGCGACAGAGCTCTCGATCTCGGCCTGCGGAGGCGGGGGATCGGCGGCCAGCCGCTCCCGGAGATCGTCCACCACGCGGCGGGCTTGGACCCGGACCTGATCCCGTCCGTATAATGGAATGAGCCGAGCCACCGCCGGGTCGTTCAGCAGCCGGTCGAGCGGGGGGAGCCCGCGGCGGGCGTTCGAGGAATCTGAATTGTCCATCATCGGGCCTTGAGCATTGTAGGAGATCTATGGACGCCAAGCGAAGCCTGAGCTCGATCCAGAATCCGGCCAAGCGGCCCGGCGCGGACGGTGGCGGCACGCCCACCCCGCCCGGACGGCGTCCGTCTCCCGGAATCGGAGAGGCGATCGACCAGCTCGGACGGGAGATCCAGAAGCTCCGGATCGAGTTCGAGCGCTACTTCAACGGCGCCCTCCCCATCCCCCCCGAAGATCTGCGCAACCGCGTCCTGACCCAGCTCCGGAACCTCCGGAACACCAGCGGCGTCACGGCGGTCGAAAGCTTCCGCCTGGGCGACATGGAGGCGCGTTTCAACACCTACAACGAGCTGTTCAACCGCCGCGTGCGCGACCGCGAAGAAGGGCGGCACCCCCAGACCCTCCGGACCGCGGCCTCCGCGCCCCCGCGCTACGATCCCGAAAAGGGGATCCTGGTCGGCGACAGCGTCGATCCGGAGGCGGCCGAGTCCCTCTACCAGAGGTTGGCCGGAAATCCCGGAGAGGCGCCCAAGTTCGACCTGGACAGCTTCCAAACCTATCTCGTAAAGCAGGCGGCCGCCATCCGCGCCAAGACGGGTTGCTCCCAGGTCCAGTTCCGGCTGGCCGCCGAAGACGGCAAATTCAAGCTCAAGGCCCGGCCCGTTCAGGGCGATCAGGGCTCGTAGAACTTGTAGAAGGAGATCATCGTGCGCAGCAGACGAACCCCGTGGATTCTCGCCTTCTCCCTGGCCGCGCTGGCCGGGATCGCCACCCTGGCGGCGATCCCCCCGAACCTGGCCCGGACCCTGGAGACCCAGCGCCGGCTGGTGGCTGAAAGGCCCCAGGACCCCGCGGTCTACAACGACCTCGGCAACCTCCTGCTCCTGGTGCCCCAGCCCGCCGAGGCCGAAGAGGCCTACAGGAAGGCGGTCGAGCTCGATCCCAACAAGGTGTCCTCCCTCTTCAACCTCGGCCACCTGCTCCAGCAGCGGGGCGAGCTGCGCGAGGCCGCGGAGTACTTCCGGCGGGTGATCAAGCTCGATTCCCGGCACGCCTGGGCCCACTACCAGCTCGGCGCCCTCCACGAGCGCTGGGGCCAGCAGGGCAAGGCGATCGACGAGTACGCGACCGCGTTCTCTCTCGATCCCCAGCTCGCCTTCCCCGAGGTCAACCCGCACATCGTGGACAACGGCCTCGTGACCCAGGCCATGCTCAAGGCATACAAAAACGACTACGGCATCCCCTCCGTCCCCCAGGTGTACGACGAGCCCGGGCGGATCGCCAACCTGCTCGTGCCGCCGCCCGCCCAGAAGCCCGGGGGAGATCCGGCCGCCGCGCAGGCCCAAACCGCTCCGCAGACCCCGCCGGCCGCCGCGGCGCGCCCCGGCCAGGCGCAGCAGCCCACCGTGCTCCGCCCGGGGGACCTCAACCAGGGAGGCGCCACCGGCCAGGCCGTCCCGCAGGGCCAGGGCGGCTACCCCCCGGCCGGAGGCGTCCGCGCGGCCCCGCAGCCGCGAGGCCTCCGCGAGTGGAACCGGCCGGAGCCCACCATCCAGGAGGTGCCGGACGAGTACATGGGAGACGAAGAAGGCGTCCTGCCTGAAGAGGTCATCACCCCACCGCCCGGCGGCGTCTACTACCGCCCCGGCGTCCAGAGCACGGGAAGGTTGAATCTCCGCGTGATGCCGGAGCGCCAGCGGGAAGGGCGGGGGTAGAAAACCAAGGACTGCAAGGACACCAGGGACTGCAAGGACGTCGAAGCCAAGAAAAGCTCGTCCTTGTCGTCCTTGCTGTCCTTGCAGTCCCTTGGGTCCTTTCTGCCGCGCAGGCTCCCAGAGCCCCTCTGCCGGATCTTCCTCGGAAGCTTCCGCTCCGCGACGGAGCCGCAGAGAAGCCAGACGTAGAGACGTGCCAGCCCGCGAAGCACCGGCGCCGGAAGACCACCGCTGGTCCCGACTACGCGCCGCCCTGTGAAGGCCACTGCCGGCGGTACGTCTCTTCGAAGGGAACCCCGCTCCCGAACCCCCGCCGCTTTGAAGCCCCCGAGGCGCCGCCGTCGCCGCTTTCTGGCACACATTGTTCCTCCGTGACATGTTGGAAGCCGCCCGGAAGGTGATCCGCTACACCAATCGCTCAGAGCCCCTGACAAAACCCGGCCCAACGGGCCGGCAGAGTCCAGCCCAGGGCCGA
>DATHUD010000285.1:0-4620 GCA_035462575.1 Thermoanaerobaculia bacterium
TTTGCCCTGCCTGGAGGAGCCCGACGGCGCGCTGCAGGAAGGGAACCCCGAGCTCCCCTGGCACGCCCGGGAGGCCATCGACCGGGGCGACATTCTCGGCCACGCCGTGGTCGCGGACAAGGTGGACGAGCCCGCCCTCTACAGCATCCTCCTGCTGCTGAGCCGTCTGGCCCAGGAGCGCGGCCTGGGCCGGAGGTTCCGCGTCTTCATCGCGGAAGAGATGTTCCGCCGCGTCCAGACGGCCTTGGAGTTGCCGGCGGACCGGTTTCCCGAGGAAATGGTGAGCTTCCGCGACAGTCTTCGGGCTCTAGGCCTGACCGCCGCCGACCTCCTCATTCCCGTCCCCCACCTCGGGCAATCCGCGCTGTTCGAGATCCTGCGGGCCTGCCGGTTCGGGCTCTTCTACAACACGTTCGCGGAGCCGTTCGGGTTCTATCCCCTCGAATCCGTCTTCCACGGCTGCCCGATCTACACGAACGGGATCGGCAACCTCCGCTACCTCCTGCCCGAGGGGTGCGGGATCCATGTCCACGAGACCGAAGCCATGGGTTTCGGCGATCCCATGGCGTACCTGCCCGTAGCTGAGGTCATCTACCGCGACGCCGTGACCGATCCGGCCAGCGCCGAGGAACGATGCCGGCGCGGCGCCGAATTCATTTTGAGAAGCTACAATCGGGAATCCTTCCGCCGCGACGTGGCCGCGGAGCTTGACCGGCTCGACGCGAAGCCCGAGACCTTCGACTTCGACTCCCTCATCGTCCGCCTGAGCCCCTTGGTGCGGCTCTGGAGCCCCGCGACCCGCCGAGCGCTCACCGATCACTCGCCGCGAATGCTGAGCGAAAACGAGCGCGACCTGACCGAGGCGGCTCTCGGCCGCACCTGCGGTGAAATCCGGCGATCCACAGGAGAGCGCGAGATCGAGATCCTCCAGAACCTCTTCCAGACCGGAATTCTCGCGCTCACCCACCCCCGGCCATCAACTCCCGAGGGAGCTTTCAGAGGAGCCCGCGCATGACCCAGGAGAAGCTCTACCTGCGGCCCAATGTGGTCGTGGAACCCCTGGTCGACCATTGGTATGCATGGTCGCACCTGATCCCGCCCGCGACTGCGGCGCTGAACATGACCGGGCGGCATCTCAAGATCATGGAATCCTACGTCAAGGCCCCCATGGTCCATGCTGCCGCCGTGAAGAATCCGGCGATGCTCGGCGGCCCCTTCATCGACTACCCCGAGCCGCGCGTCGGGCAGATCAAATCCCTCATCGGCCACATGAAGACGGCGAGGGCGGACCTGCTGGATCTCTCGGACGCCGTCCAGCGCCTTGACGACATGCTGCGCGCCGAGGCGAACGGCTACTCCCTCGAGCCGCTCTACTCCAGGATCCCCGAGCCGCTGCGCGGCTACGTGGAGCTGGTCTATGACCTGAACCACCATCCCTCGTTCCGGCTGGTCGAGCCGCTCCTGTACCGCAGCCGCTACTACGATTCCTCCCTGCAGAGCCTCATGCTGTCGCTGATCGACGAGGACGACCGGCCGTTCGTGCTCAGCACGCCGCGGCTCGAAGAGGAGGGGGACGTCCACCTGCGGCTCCCCTTCCGCCACGAGGGAATCGACGAGCTCTTCAAGATGAAGAGGGTGCCCCGGAGCTTCGCCTCGATCAAGGAGGCCTTGGAGCTGCCCGATGAGCACGACGAGCGGTTCCGGGCCTTCCTGACGCCGGAGCCGCCGCGGCCCTACGCGGCGTACACGGGCCCGGGGGTGAGGTGGCGCTACTTCGGCCACGCCTGCATCCTCGCCGAGACGGCGGGCGCCAACATCCTGCTGGATCCGGTGCTCAGCTACACCTACGAGAGCGACATCTCGCGGTACACTTACGAGGATCTTCCCGACGTGATCGATTACGCCCTGATCACTCACAACCACCAGGACCACATCCTCTTCGAGACCCTGCTGCAGCTCCGCCACAAGATCGGGACCCTCGTCGTCCCGCGATCGGGGGGAGGCGCTCTCCAGGACCCCTCACTGAAGCTGATGCTCCGCGAGGTCGGGTTCAGGGACGTGGTGGAGCTCGACGAGATGGAGACTCTGGAGCTCCCCAACGGGTCGATCACCGGCCTGCCCTTCTTCGGAGAGCACGCGGACCTGAATATCCGGACCAAGCTCGCCTACCTGTGCCGGCTCGGCAGCCACTCGCTCCTCTTCGCCGCCGACTCCTGCAACATCGAAGAGCGGCTGTACGAGCACGTGCACGGCCTGGTGGGGGACACCGACGCCTTGTTCCTCGGCATGGAATGCGACGGCGCTCCCCTCTCCTGGCTCTACGGCCCGCTCCTGACCAGGCCGGTCGAGCGGAAGATGGACCAGTCGAGGCGGCTCGCCGGCTCCAACTACGACCGCGGTATCAAGATCGTCGACCGCTTCCGCTGCAAGGACGTGTACGTCTACGCCATGGGGCAGGAGCCTTGGCTCAACTACATCATGAGCGTCAAATACACGGAGCAGTCGAACCCCATCCTCTCGTCCAACAAGCTGATCGAGGATTGCCGGAGCCGAGGAATCCAGGCGGAGCGACTGTTTGGAGAGCGGGAGATCCTCCTGTCTTAGGAAACCCTGTCCAGAAGGTTTACACAAGAATCGAGGAAATCAATGAATGCACCCCCCCAGCTTTCAAGCGGCATGCGCAGCTTTCTTCTGATCTGGATCGGCCAGTTCGTCTCGAGCTTCGGCACCAGCCTGGGCAGCTTTACCCTGGGCGTCTGGGTTTACCAGCAGACCGCCTCCACCACACGGTTTGCTCTGATCATCGTCATCGCGAGTGTCGTCGGCCTCGTGACCGCGCCTTTCGCCGGCGCTCTCGCCGACCGGTGGGACCGCCGCAAGCTCATGCTCTTCTCGAACATCGGCTCTGCCGTGATGACCGCCGTGCTGGCCTCGTTGATTCTCACCGGCCGGCTTCAGTTCTGGCACGTGTACCCCTTCATCGTCGTCATGGTCGCCCTGGGCTCGCTGCAAGGACCAGCCCTCTCCGCCTCGATCTCCCTGCTCGTGCCACGGGAGCAGCTCGCCCGCGCCGCCGGGATGTCCCAGATCTCCCGGGCCGTCGGTATGATCATCGGTCCCTTCGCCGCCGGCCTCCTCGTGGCGAGGATCGGTTACGCCAGCGTGATCTTCATCGACTGCGCAACCTTCCTCTTCGCGGTGGCCACGCTCCTCCTAGTACGGATTCCCAGCCCGCAGAGACCGCAGGCGGCGGCCGAGCCCTCCGGCGCTCCCGCGGCCGCCCCCGCGCGCCCCTCCATGTTCGGCGACATGGCCCAGGGATGGACCTACATCCGCGAGCGGCCCGGCCTGTTTGCCCTGCTCAGCATGTACGCTCTCACCAACTTCTGCATGGGGATGGTCCAGGTGCTGCTCACGCCTCTCATCCTGAGCTTCGCCACGCCCGTCGAGCTCGGCAGCGTCAACTCGGCGGCGGCGGCAGGCATCCTCCTCGGCAGCATCACACTCTCCATCTGGGGAGGACCGAAAAACCGGGCCGGGGCCATTTTCGCCGTCCTCCTCTTCCAGGGATGCGTCCTCTTCCTGGGCGGCGTCGAGCCCAGCATCCCCCTGATTGCCATGGCAGCCTTCGGGTTCATGTTCACCTCCCCGATCCTCGGCGGCTGCAATCAGGCGATCCTCCAGTCCAAGGTCGCCCCCGAGATCCAGGGCCGGGTGTTCGGCATGGCCGCCTTCATCGTCGCCTGCACGATCCCTCTGGCCGCGGCTCTCGCCGGCCCGCTCGTCGACCGCGTGTTCCAGCCCCTGCTCTCCCCCGGCGGCGCGCTCGCCGACACCTTCGTCGGAAGCCTGATCGGCGTCGGCCCCGGCCGCGGCGTGGGCCTGCTCTTCGTCGTGCTGGGAGTGCTCGTCCTCATCATCGTCAGCCTCGCGTTCCTGAACCCGCGCCTGCGGCGGGTCGAGACCGAGCTGCCCGACGCGGTCGCCGCCTCGCGGCCCGAGCCGCCGCAGCCCGAGCCGCCTCCGGCCCCGGAGTTGCAGAACGCCTGAACGGAGAGGGCGGAAAGGAGGGTGTGGTACATTTCTCCCCCGTAACTCTGGGAGATGTTGAAGTTCGCATGGCACACGACATTCCTCTTTCCGCCCGGATCTACGTCCCCGGCCACCGCGGCCTCGTCGGCTCCGCCATCGTCCGCCGCCTCCGTGAGGAGGGGTTCACGAGCCTCCTGACCGCGACGCGCGATCAGCTCGATCTGCGGGACCAGGCGGCGGTGAACTACTGGTTCCGGGCGAACCGGCCGGAGTACGTGTTCATGGTGGCCGGCACGGTGGGCGGCATCCTCGCCAACTCGACCCGCCCGGCGGAGTTCATCTACGACAACCTGATGATGCATGCCACGGTGGTGCACGCGAGCTACCTGCACGGGGCGAAGCGCCTGCTCTACCTGGGGAGCTCCTGCATCTCTCCCCGGAGCTGCCCGCAGCCGATCACCGAGGAGGCCCTCCTCACCGGCCTGCTCGAACCCACCAACGAGCCCTACGCCATCGCCAAGATCTCGGGCATCAAGCTCTGCCAGGCCTACCGCCGGCAGTACGGATGCGACTTCATCTCGGCCATGC
>DATHUD010000286.1:0-1834 GCA_035462575.1 Thermoanaerobaculia bacterium
GGAAACAGCGTTCCAGGCGGCGAAGCTCGGGGCATTCGGCTTCATCGAAAAACCGTTGAGCAGCGAGGACGTCCTGCTGCAGGTTCGTAACGCCCTCGAGCAGGGGCGGCTGCGGGTCGAAAACCAGGAACTGCGCCACGACGTGGAGCTGAAGCACGAGATGATCGGCTCCTCGGCGGGCTTGCGCCGGGTGACCGAGGCGGTGCGGCGGGCGGCGCCAACCAACGCCACCGTGCTGATCCACGGGGAGAGCGGCGTCGGCAAGGAACTGGTGGCGCGGGCGATCCACCGCAACAGCCTCAGGAAGAGGGAGCGGTTCATCCAGGTGAACTGCGCCGCGATCCCGGAGGAGCTGATCGAGTCGGAGCTGTTCGGCCACGAGAAGGGATCGTTCACCGGCGCAACCGAAAAGCAGATAGGGAAATTCGAGCAGGCCGACCGCGGGACGATCTTCCTGGACGAGGTCGGCGACATGAGCCTGAAGACCCAGGCCAAAGTCCTCCGCGTGCTGCAGGAGGGCGAGGTCGAGCGGGTCGGCTCCTCGCGCACCATCAAGGTGGACGTCCGGGTGATTGCCGCCACCAACAAGGAACTGGAAAAGGAGATCGAGACGGGCACCTTCCGGGAGGACTTGTTCTTCCGCCTCAGCGTGATCCCGATTCACGTGCCGGCGCTGCGCGAGCGTACCGAAGACATCCCGGTGCTGGTGCGGCATTTCCTGGGGCTTTTCGTCCGGGAGAACAACTTCCGGCCCCGAACCATCACGCCGGCGGCGATGGACGCGCTCACACGCCATCGCTGGAAGGGAAACATCCGCGAGCTGCGCAATACCGTGGAGCGGATGATCATCATGACGCCGCGCGAGACGATAGACCTTTCCGACCTCCCGGAGTCCGTGCGGGTTGACGCGCGCCCCGCCGCCCCCGACAATGCTGAAGAGAGCCCCGCGCCGGGGACCCTGAGGGAATTCAAGGAGTTGTCGGAGCGGAGCTTCCTCGTGCAGAAGCTCCGGGAGAACGGCTGGAACATCTCGAGGACCGCGGAGGTAATCGGCACGCCGCGGAGCAACCTCTACAAGAAGCTCGAGTTCTACAAGATCAGCCAGGAGCTGGACGGATAGGGCAGGGCGGAAGGCGGGCGGACCGTCGCTCGCGGGTTCTTTGATAATTTGCCGCAGACAGCCAGACGATCGCCGCCGTGCGGGCGTCCGGAAGCGTACGCGCTGCCGGAAACGCCGCGTGGGGGAGGAAAGTCCGAACTCCGAAGGGCAGTGCGCCGGGTAACGCCCGGTCAGGGTGACCTGAAGGAAAGTGGCACAGAAAATATACCGCCCTGAGCGAGCGGTTGCCGCAAGGCGACCGCGAGTCGAAGGGTAAGGGTGAAAAGGTGCGGTAAGAGCGCACCGCGCCGCCCGCCTCGAGCGGGTCGCGAAGCCTAATGGTTTCGTGCACGGCAACGTGGGTGGCAGGCAAAACCCCGCACGGAGCAAGACCAAATAGGGAGGCGTCACCAGGACGGCCCGTCCGAAGCCTCCGGGTAGGTCGCTCGATCCCGCCAGTGATGGCGGGGCTAGAGGAATGATCGTCCCGCCGCAGCCCTGGCGCAAGCCAGGGCGAGGGTGGACAAAATTCGGCTTATCGGCTGTTCTGCGGCGCTCTAGCACTCGGGTTACAACTGAATAGCCACCAGGCAACCGGCCACCAGCAGCCAGCAACCAGCAACCTGTATGTCCCTCTACCTCGTTACCGGCGGCGCCGGCTTCATTGGGTCGCACCTCTCGGAGGAGCTCGCGCGGCGCGGCGAGCGCGTGCGGGTTGTCGACAACCTCGTTACC
>DATHUD010000287.1:0-14404 GCA_035462575.1 Thermoanaerobaculia bacterium
GTGGGGAGCGACAGGACCCGGGGGTAGCCTTCCAGGCGCTCCACCCACCTGTCGACGTAGTCATTGAGCACCTCGCCCTGCATCCACTCCCGCTGCCAGAGCACCTAGTCGGGGTACTGGAGCGCGGGCTCCGGCAGCGGCGAGGGCCGCCCGTTGCGCGACGCCTCGTAGAGCACCGCGAGCTCGCGGAAGAAGTGCTGGAAGGTGATCCAGTCGGTCGCCAGGTGGTGGATCACCAGGAGGCCGAGGTGGTCCTCGGGGCCGAGCCGGACGAGCGCCGTGCGCACGAGCGGCCCGGTTTCGAGGTCGAACAGGGCCCGTGTGCCATCGTAGAGCACCCGGTCAACCTCGACCGCGCGCGCCCCCTCGGGAAGGGCCGAGAGGTCGACGATCGTGAAGTGCTGCCGCCTTCCGGGCACGACGCGCTGGATCGGCCGGCCGTCCACGGTCGGAAAAGTCGTACGCCACGCGGCGTGCCGGCGGACGATCTCGTGGAGGCACCCCTCGATCGTTCCCAGGTCGAGCGGCCCCAGGATGTGGCTCGCGGCGTCCACGTTGTAGGCCGAGTTCTCCGGATCGAGCTGGTAGATGAACCAGAGCCGCTCCTGGTCGGGAGAGAGCGGCCAGTCCCCCTCCGCCGTGGGACCGGTGCGGCGCGGCACGGGCGGCGGCTGGTGAGTGCGCGGGGCCGCAGCCTTCTTCTGCTGCTGCTGGCGCGCCCGGAGCGCCTCGAAGAGCGCGCGCTGCTCCGGGGTCAGCGAAGAGAGACGGTCGCCCAGGCTCACGCCATGCCCTCGGGGGCCAGGCCCAGCTCCGCCATCTTCGCCAGGGCCTCCTCGGGGGAGAGCCCCTCGATCGACGCCAGGAGCTTTTCGAGCTCCTCCGGATCCTCCTCGCCCCCGGCCTGCTCGCGGGCGATCACCGCGGCGAGCTCTGCGATGGTGGGAGCCTCGAACAGGGCCGTGACCGGGAGCTCGACCCCGAAGAGGGTGCGCACCTGGGTCATCATCTGGATGGCGAGAAGGGAGTGCCCGCCGAGCTCCAGGAAGTTGTCCTCGACGCCGATCGCCTCGATGCCGAAGAGCTCCTGCCAGAGGACCGCGACCTTCTCCTCGAGCTCGTCCCTCGGGGGGACGTAAGGGTTCGAAAGCCCCGTCCGCTGGTGCGGCGCCTCCGAGCGCCGGGCCTTCTCCATCTCCGCCAGAAAGACGTCGGTCGTGAAGGCGTCGGTCTCCGCGATCAGGGTTTCGAGATCCTCATGGGAGACGATCCCCCGGGAGAGGCCGCTCGCGAGGAGACGCCTTAGCGCCTCGGCGCTCTCGGGAGACGGGATGCCGTGGGCTTCCAGATCTTGCTGGAGCTGTTCGGACTGGAGGCCGGCGATCATCCCCCCGCCGACCCCGCCGGCGAGCCAGCGGTCCCACTGGTAGGGATCCCAGTGGATCGCGACCGTGGGAACGCCTCCCGCCGCGGCCTGGCGTTGGGCGAGCGCGTCCAGGTACGAGCCGGTGGCCGCGCTGTCGAGCTGTCCCATTCCGCCCGTGACGGTGAGCGTCGAGGCGCAGAGGGCCACGAACGCCGGTCCCTCCCCGTCTCCCGGGAGCGCCGCGAGGAGCCCCTCGGCGCCGCGGGCGAGCGGTCCCAGCGAGGCGGCGAGGGTCTCTCCGGTCTTGAGCTGCAGGAGCCCTCCCATGAAGGAGCCCCCGGTGTAAAAGACGCCCTCAGGCTTTCCGAACCGCTCGCGGCAGTGCGCGAGGAGCGAGCGCATGCCGCCGGCCGAGGCGACGTCCTCGCGGACGAGGAGCACCCGGTCGAGCTCGCCGGCGCGCTCGAGGGCCAGGAGCCGCAGGACGGTCCCGCCGATCGGATCGTGGCCGGCCGGCACCTGCGGCCACCCCTCCCACTGCTCGCGGGTGGGGAAGTCCGGCGGCACCGCGAGGGCCACCCTGGCCCCGAGAGCGTGGACCAGGTGCTCGGCGACCGCCGGCCCCACCCCGTGGATGCCGTCGGTGACGACGTAGACGCCGCCTTCCGAGAGAGGCGAGACCGCGGGGTCTCCCGCCTCGATCCGCACTCGTTCGAAGGAGCGGACGAAGCGCTGCCGGCCGCGGTAGGCGACCACCGGCTTCGGCTCCGTCTCCATCTCGGCGAGGATCTGGCCGATCAGGCGCTCCTCCGCGAGCGAGCCCGGTGGAGGGAGGACGATGTCGATGGCGCCGCAGGTCAGGCGGGTCGCCTCCTGGTGGATCACCTTGACGGCGCCCAGGAGGGCGGCCTTGACCGGCTCCACGGCGTCGCCGTCCAGCACCTCCTGGAGACGGTTGCCGAAGACCCCGATCCGGACCGGGGACGAGCCCTTGCCCTGGAGCTCCTTTTCGAGGAGGACGAGGCCCGCAAGCCCCGACTCCAGGGCGGACTCGAAGGGCAGCTCCTCCCGCGAGAGGCTCGCCAGGTGGACGATCCGGGACGGGACCTCCCCGCTCTCCGGGAGCCCGAGCCCCTCTCCCGGCGCCACGGTCGCGACCTCCGCGCCCTCCGTGCGCAGCCGCTCGGCCAGCCGCTCGCCCAGCCCTTCGCGGTCGAGCACCAGGAGCCAGGAGCCGCTGGCCTTCACCGACCGCCGGACCGCCGGGGCCTCTTTCCAGACCGGCACCCAGAGCCAGTCCTCGAGGGGGGCGCGGCCTTCCTTCCCGCCCCCGGAGAGCGCGCGCGCCGCCCGGGAGACGCTCGCCCCCCGCGGCGGGTCGACCCAGCAGCGCTGGCGCTCGAAGGGGTAGGTCGGCAGCTCGACGCGCAGGCGCCGCTCCCCGGCCCAAAGCCCCGTCCAGTCGACCTGGGCGCCGCTCGTCCAGAGCCGGCCCACGGCCGCGAGGAGGTGCTCCAAGTCGGAACGCCCCTCGGCCGCGGAGCGCAGGGCCGAGACCGTCACCAGGCCCGCCGGGGCGTCCGGGTGCTGCTTCACGAGAGTTCCAAGCGTGCCGCCCGGCCCGACCTCGACGAAGAGGCGGTCCGGGCTCTCGAGCAACTCCGCCACCCCTTCGGCGAAGCGCACGGTCTGGTGCATGTGCCGCGCCCAGTAGCCGGGGTCGGCCAGGTCGTCGGGCGTCACCCAGGTGCCGGTGACGTTCGAGAGATAGGGGATCGACGGCGGATTCATCTCGACCCGGCGGGCGATCTCGGTGAACGCGGCCACGGCCGGCTCCATCATCGCGGAGTGGAAGGCGTGGGTGGTCTGCAGGCGGATCGTCGCCACGCCCCGCCCGGTCAACAGCCCGGCCAGGGCGTCCACCTCCTCCGGGGTTCCTCCCACCACGCAGAAGTGGGGGCCGTTCGTGGCCGAGACCGACAGGCCTCCGGTCAAGAGGGGCCGGACCTCCTCCTCGGGGAGGGGGACGGCGAGCATGGCGCCCGCCGGCAGCTCCTCGATCATCCTCGCCCGGCGCGCCACGAGGGCGAGGGCGTCTTCGAGCGAAAGCACCCCGGCGAGGCACGCCGCCACGTACTCGCCGATGCTGTAGCCGATCATCGCCTCCGGCACAATCCCCCAGGACATGAGGAGCCGGGCCAGAGCGTGCTCGACAACGAAGTGGGCCGGTTGGGCCATGTCGGTGCGGGCGAGGCGGGCGGCGGCCGGGTCCTGGGGCGCGGCGTCGCGGCGGAGCATCGCCCGCAGGTCCGCCCCCCCCGCCGGCCCCGCGGGCCGCGCCGCGGCGCCTTCCCCGGAGCCCTCCCCGGAGAAGATCACCTCGCGGAGGTCCAGACCCAGGTGAGGCGTCAGGAGGTCTGCGCAGAGGTCGACCTGCTCGCGGAACACGGGCTCCGCGTCGTAGAGCTCCCGGGCCATGTCCACGTACTGGTCCCCCAGCCCGGGGAAGAGGAAGACGACCGGGCGGGCCGCCGTGCCCTGGCGGACGCCGGAGAAGCTCCGCGCGGGATCCACGAGCGCCTCGGCGGCCTCCGCCGCCGTGCGGGCGAGGACGGCCCTCCTGTGCTCGAACGCCCGGCGCCCCACCCCGAGGGTGAACGCCACGTCCGCGAGGTCGAGGCCGGGATCGGCGGTCAGGCGCGCGGCGAGGTTCGCCGCCGCCGTCTCCAGGGCGGACGCGGTGCGCGCCGAGACCGGGAGGAGGTGCACCGGGCGGCGGGAGGGCTCCCCTGCTTCCCGGGGCGGCGCCTCCTCCAGCACCACGTGGGCGTTGGTGCCTCCGAGGCCGAAGGAGCTCACCCCGGCGCGGCGGCGCCCCTCCCCCTCCGGCCACGGCCGGAGCGACGTGTTGACGAAGAAGGGGCTCCCCGCGAAGTCGATCTGCGGGTTGGGCTTCTCGTAGTGGAGGCTCGGGGGGATCTCCCCGTGCTCCAGGGACAGCACGGTCTTCAGGAGCCCGGCGGCGCCGGCTGCGGCGTTGCAGTGGCCGAGGTTGGTCTTGACCGATCCCAGGGCGCAGAAGCCGGTCCGGTCCGTGCCGGCGCGGAAGGCCTGGGTGAGCGCCGCGATCTCGATGGGATCGCCCAGAGAGGTGCCGCTGCCATGGGCCTCGATGTAGCCGATCGAGCCCGCATCGACACCGGCCATCAGGAGGCTCTCGGCGATCACCTCGGACTGCCCCTCGACGGACGGCGCGGTGAAGCCCACCTTGGCCGAGCCGTCGTTGTTGATGGCCGAGCCGCGGATCACCGCGTGGACGACGTCGCCGTCCGCCACCGCGTCCGCGAGCCGCTTCAGCACGACGACGCCCGCGCCCGAGCCGTTGACCGTGCCCGCCGCCCGCTCGTCGAAGGCGCGGCAGTGGCCGTCGGGCGAGGCCACACTCGACTCCTGGTAGAGGTAGCCCCCCTTCTGCGGCACGTCGATCGACACGCCGCCCGCGAGCGCCATGTCCGACTCGCCGGAGAGCAGGCTCTGGCAGGCCGTGTGGACGGCGACGAGCGCCGTCGAGCAGGCGGTCTGGACGAGGACGCTCGGGCCTTTCAGGTTCAGCTTGTAGGAGACCCGGGTGGTCAGGAAGTCCCCCTCGTTCATCAGCACCGCCTGGAGGATGCCGACCCTTTCGAGCAGCTCCTCGTTGGGCAGGAGGTTGTAGAGCAGGTAGGCGTTCGACCCGGCGCCGCCGAAGACGGCGATCCGCCCGGGGAAGCGCTCGCCGTCGTAGCCCGCGTTCTCCAGGGCCTCCCAGGCGCACTCCAGAAACACCCGGTGCTGGGGGTCCAGGAGCTCGGCCTCGCGGGGAGTGAAGCCGAAAAAGGCGGGGTCGAACATCTCGCAGCCGGGGAGGATCCCCTTGGCTTTGACATAGCGCGGATCCGCCAGGAGGGCCGGGTCGACGCCCGCCTCCCGGAGCTCCTCCTCGGTGAAGAAGGAGATGGCTTCGACGCCGTTTCGGAGGTTGTCCCAGAACGTCTCCAAATCCGGAGCGCCCGGGAAGCGGCCGGAGAGGCCGACGATCGCGATCCCCTGAAGGGAATCGAGGGTTTCTTCGCTCATCAGGGTTTCCTCACGGTTCCTTTCTCTGCCTTCCTGCGCCGGTCTCTCAATTCCTGGAGCTGTTTCATCGATTCCCGGCGGGTGTCGGTCCGGGCTCGCGCCCGGTCGAGGGAAGGCTTCTCCGTCCGGACGGCGCCCAGGCTCGAGGCGAGGGCGGCGACCGTCGGGTGCTTGAACAGATCGACCAGCGGGAAGTCACGGCCGAGGGCCTTCTGCAGACGGCTGTGAAGCTTCACGATCAGCAACGAGTTGCCGCCGAGGTCGAAGAAGTTGTCGTGGACGCCCACCTGCTCCAGCCCGAAGATCTCGCGCCACACGGCGGCGATCCTGCTTTCGAGCTCGCTCTGGGGGGCGACGTAGGGATCCCGGCGGCTCCGCGGCGGGCCAGGGGCGATTCCGGCCAGGGCGCGGCGATCCACCTTACCATGGGCGTTCGTCGGCATCGAGGGGAGGACGAGGAAAGCCCCCGGCACCATGTAGGCCGGGAGCTGCCGCGCGAGGAACGCGGCGAGCTCTTGAGGGCTGGGCGCGGGCTCGGCCCGCGCCGCGACGTAGGCCACCAGGTGCTTCTCCCCGGGCGCGTCCTCCCGCGCCATGACCACCGCCTCCCCCACGTTGGGGTGCCGCGCGAGCGTCGTCTCGATCTCGCCCAGCTCGATGCGGAAGCCGCGGATCTTCACCTGGTCGTCCACCCGGCCCACGAACTCCAGCATGCCGTCCGGCAGGAGGCGCACGAGGTCCCCGGTGCGGTACAGGCGCTCCCCGGCCTTGTCCGCCAGATGGGCGAACGGGTTGGGGATGAACTTCTCGGCCGTGAGGTCCGGGCGCGCGAGGTAGCCGCGGGCGAGGCCCTGGCCGCCCAGGTGGAGCTCGCCCGTGACCCCGATGGGAACCGGGCGCAGGCCGCGGTCGAGCACGTAGGCCCGCACGAAGGAGAGGGGGCGCCCCAGGGGGACTTCGAGCAGTTGTCCGTCCACCGGCCGCGCGCCCGGGAAGGCGGAGAGGGTGGCGGCCACCGTGGTCTCCGTGGGGCCGTAGGCGTTGATGAACCGGAATCCTTCGGGGGCCCGCTTCCACCAGGCCACCAGCCGCTGCGCGAGGGCCTTCTCGCCGCCGATCATGAGGACGCGGAGAGCGGGAGGGAAGGGGAGGTCCTCCGTCTCCATGGCCGCGGTGAGCTGGTGCCAGAAGGCCGTGGGGAGCTGCGCCCAGGTGATCTCCCGCTCGGTCATCCAGTCCAGGAGCTCCGAGATCCCCTCCCGGACCTCGCCCCGCACATAGAGGGTCGCGCCGTGGGTGATGCAGCCATAGATCTCCTCGACGCTCGCGTCGAAGCTGATCGAGGAGAACTGCATGTTGCGCCCGCCGGGCCCGATGCCAAAGAAGGGCGAGGTCGTGCTGACGTACATCACCGCGGCCCGGTGGGGGATCATCACCCCCTTGGGCTTGCCCGTCGAGCCCGAGGTGTAGATGACATAGGCCACGTCGTCGGCCGCGACCGGGACCTCCGGGCTCTCCCCGGACTCGCGCGAGATCTCCTCCCAGTCCGCATCCAGGCGGACCACCCGCGCCCCGGTCTCGGGCAGCCGGTCCACCAGCCGCTCCTGGGTGAGGACCACCCGCGCCCCCGAGTCGTCCAGGGTGAAGGCGAGGCGCTCCCGAGGGTAGCCCGGGTCGAGCGGCACGTAGGCCCCGCCGGTCTTCAAGACCCCGATCATCCCCGCCAGCATGTCGAGCGAGCGCTCGACGAAGAGCCCCACCCGCACCTCCGGCCCCACCCCCATCCGCAGCAGGTGGTGCGCGAGCTGATTGGCCCGGCGGTCGAGCTCGGCATAGCTCCAGGCGACATCCTCGAAGACCACGGCCGGCATCGTGGGCCGCAGGGCCGCATGGCGCTCGAAGAGCTGATGCAGACAGACGCCGTGGAAGCTCCGCCCCGCGTCGGCCCACTCCAGAAGAAGCTGGTGGCGCTCCCCGTCCGTCAGCAGGTGGAGGTCCGAGATCCGCCGCGCCGGATCGCCGGCGATCGATTCGAGAAGCACAGAGAGGTGCTCGGCCAGACGGGCGATCGTCGAGCGGTCAAAGAGGTCCGTGTTGTACTCCACGGAGCCGGCGATCTCCCCCCGGGTCTCGGAGAGCGCCAGGGTCACGTCGAACTTGGCCAGGGTCTCGCCGAGCTCCAGCGGCTCCAAGGCGAGGCCGGGCAGCTCCAAAGCCCCGAGCGGGGTGTTCTGAAGCGAGAACATCACCTGGACGAGCGGCTGGTGGGCCAGGTCGCGCGCGGGCTTGATCTCTTCGACCAGCTTCTCGAAGGGGAGGTCCTGGTGGGAGTAGGCCGCGAGGGCGGCCTTTCGCGTGCGCAGGAGCAGCTCCTCGAAGGCCGGGTTCCCGGAGAGGTCCGCCCGGAGCACGAGCGTGTTGACGAAGAAGCCGATCAGCCGCTCGGTCTCCCGGCGGTTGCGGCCGGCCACCGGGGAGCCGACGTTGAAGTCCTCCTGCCCCGTCGAGCGGTGGAGCAGCGCCTGCCAAGCCGCGAGGAGGAGCATGAACGGGGTGACGCCGCGGCGACGGGCGAGGGCGGCGAGCCGGGCGGAGAGCTCCCGCGGCACGCGCAGGGGCACCCGGGCGCCGCTCTGGGTCTGGACCGCGGGGCGCGGCCGGTCCGCGGGCAGCTCGAAGACGGCGGGGGCCCCCGCGAGCTGCCGCCGCCAGAACTCGACCTGGGCCGCCAGCCGCTCACCCGAGAGCCACCGCCGCTGCCAGATGGCGAAGTCCGCGTACTGCACCGGCAGCGCGGGGAGCGGCGAGGCCGTCCCGGTCAGGGCGGCCCCGTAGAGGGCTCCGAGCTCCGCGAGCAGCACCCCGAGCGACCAGCCGTCCGAGACGATGTGGTGCATGTTGAGGATCAGCAGGTGATCCCGCTCCGCCAGGCGCAGGACGGTGGTGCGCAGGAGCGGCCCGTGGTCCAGGGAGAAAACCGCGAGGGCCTCCCTCTCTCCCAGGCTCCGCGCCTCGGCCTCGCGCGAGGCGGGCGGCAGCGCAGAGAGATCCGCGACCGGAAGCTCCCAAGCCGCGGGCGGGGGCTCGATCACCTGCACGGGCTCGCCGTCCCCCTCGGGGAAGACGGTCCGCAGGGCCTCGTGGCGCCGCACGATCTCCCGGAAGGCGGCGGCGAACGCTGAAACCGCCAGCTCCCCGCGCAGGCGGACCGACAGGGGGACGTTGTAGAGCGCTCCGCCCTCCTCCTTCAGACGGTCCAGGAACCAGAGGCGCTCCTGGGCGAAGGAGAGCGGGAGCGGCCCGTTGTGGGGGACAGGCCGCAGCGGCGGCGCCAGGGTGGACGTGCCCGCCTCGACCGCGGCCTCGATCTCGGCTGCCAGGTCCGCCAGGACCGGCTTCTCGAACACGCGGCGCAGGGGGATCTCGACCCCGAAGACCTCGCGCACGCGGAAGAGGAGCCGCGCGGCCAGGAGCGAGTGCCCGCCCAGCTCGAAGAAGCTCTGGCTCACGCCCGCGCGGGGGATCTCCAGGACCTCCCGGAAGATCCGGGCGAGCAGCTCCTCGACCGGCGTCCGCGGGGGGACGATCTCCCCTTCCAATTCCGGGGCGGGCGCGCCACGGACCTCGGCCTGGGAGTCAGGCCGATCGAGGATCTCGATCTCCCCGCCTGGCCGCCAGCGCGCAAGGTCCCCCGTCCGGTACAGGCGCTCCCCGGGCTCCCACCCCTCCACCCAGGAGAACGGATCGGGGACGAACCGCTCGGGCTCCCCTGGGCCAGCCTCAGAGGCGGCCACGTACAGCTCCCCGGTCACGCCGGCCGGAAGGAGGTCGAGGTCGGGACCGAGGACGAAGGTCCGGCGCCCCCCGCTCCAGGCCGCGATCTCGTCCCGCTCGGCCGCGGTCAGGAGCGGGAGGCCGGAGAGGGTCCGGTCCGGGTCTCCCACAGCCTCGGTCAGGAGGGCGGCGAAGCGGGCGACAAGGCGGGAGGCGGTCGCCTCCTCGAAGATCTCCCGGTCGTACTCCAGGTCCCCGGCGAGCCCGCCCTTCTCGTCCTCGGCGAGCGAGAGCGTGAGGTCGAGCTTGGCCGAGCCGGAGCCCACGTCCAGCAACTCGGCGGTTACGCCGGGGAAGCCCGGGTCTAGGAACGGAAGGCTCTGGAAGACGAGCATCACCTGGAAGACCGGCGTGCGCGCGAGGTCGCGTCCGGGATGCAGCTCCTCCACCAGCTTCTCGAAGGGGAGGTCCTGGTGGGCGTGGGCGTCCAGGGTCACGGCGCGGGCGCGGTGCGCGAGCGTCCGGAAGGAGGGGTCGCCCGTGAGGTCCAGCCGGAGCGCCAGGGTATTCGTGAAGAAGCCGATCAGCCCCTCGGTCTCCAGCCGGTTGCGGTTCGCGATGGGCGAGCCCACGACCACGTCGCGCTGGCCCGAGAGCCGCGCGAGGAGCGCCTCGAAGGCTGCGAGGAGGACCATGAACGACGTCCACCCCTCCCGCCCGCCAAGGGCTTTCAGATCCGCCGCGAGGTCTCGAGGGAGGACGAACGGCACGCGCGCGCCGGGCCGGGAGGGGACCGCCGGGCGCGGCCGGTCGAGCGGCAGCAGGAGCGCCTCCGGAGCGCCGGCGAGCCCCCTCTTCCAATGCTCGACCTCGCGGCGCAGCACCTCGCCCGCGAGCCACCGCCTCTGCCACATGGCGAAGTCAGCGTACTGGACCGGCAGCTCCGGGAGCGGCGAAGGGAGGCCCGCGGCGAATGCCCGGTAGAGCGCTCCGAGCTCCCGCAGCATGACGCCCATGGACCAGGCGTCCGAGATCACATGGTGGAGGACGATCGCGAGCCGGTGCTCCTCCTCTCCCAGGCGGAGCAGGGCGGCGCGGATCAGGGGGCCGGCCGCGAGGTCGAAGGGGCGCCGCGCCTCCCGGGCCAGGAGATGGCCGGCCTCGGCTTCCCGCGCGGCCTCCGGCAGGCTCGCCAGGTCCACCACGGGGAGCGGCCGGTCCACGGGAGGGAGGACGACCTGAACGGGTTCCCGGGGCCCCTCGCGGAACACGGTGCGCAGCACCTCGTGGCGGCGCACGATCTCCGCGAGCGCCCGCCCGAGGACGTCCGGGCGCAGGGGGCCGGCCAGGAGGAGCGCCCCGGGCACGTTGTAGGCGGCGCTCCCGGGCTCCAGCCGGTCGAGGAACCACAGCCGCTGCTGGGCGAAGGAGAGCGGCGCGGCCTCCGGGCCCTTTGGCACGGGGACGATCGGCGGCGCCGCCAAGCCGCCCGCCCCGCGGGCCGCCTCGATCCTCCCGGCGAGCGCCGCCGGGGTGGGCGCCTCGAAGAGGGCCGAGACCGGCAGGTCCACCCCGAAGAGCCGCCGCACCCGGGAGATCGCCTGGGTCGCGAGAAGCGAGTGGCCGCCCAGGGTGAAGAAGTCGTCGTGGGCTCCCACCCGGGAGACGCCCAGGAGGTCGCCCCAGAGCCCGGCCAGAAGCTCCTCGGCCGGCGCGCCCGCGGCCGGGGAGCCCGCAGCCGGAGCCTCCGGGGGCGGCAGGGCGCGCCGGTCCACCTTGCCATGCGGGGTGAGCGGCAGGGCCGGCAGCGGGGTGAACGAAGAGGGCACCAGAAACGCGGGGAGCCGCGCGGCCAGGAAAGCCTGGAGATCGGCGGCGGAGAGGGCCGCCCCCGCCTCCGGCACGACCCAGGCGGCGAGCCTCCGTCCCTCCCCCTCCCCCACCGCCATGACCACGGCCTCGCGGACGGCCGGATGGCCGGTCACGGCCGCCTCCACCTCCGCCGTCTCGATGCGGAAGCCCCGGACCTTGACCTGGCCGTCGATCCTCCCGAGGAATTCGAGGTTGCCGCCGGGCCGCCGGCGCACAAGGTCGCCCGTCCGGTAGAGGCGCGCGCCGGGGGAGCTGGAAAACGGGTCCGGCACGAACCGTAAGGCGGTCGCCTCCGGAGAGCCCAGGTAGCCCCGCGCCAGGAGCCCGCCCAGGAGCAGCTCGCCCGTCACCCCCAGGGGCGAGAGGCCCCCGTGCCGGTCCACGACGTGGGCCGAGCGGCCGAGGAGCGGCCGGCCGATGGGCGCGGTGGCTCCCGGAATCCCGCCGCCCGCCTCCCAGACGGTGGCCGTGACGATCGCCTCCGTGGGGCCGTAGGCGTTGAGCAGGCGAACACCCGCCATCGGCGTCTCCGCCCAGAGGCGGGCCGCCCCGGCCGCCATGGCCTCGCCCCCCGCGATCACCAGGCGAAGGGCGGGCGGCGGGGTGCCGAGGCTCCCCGCCTCGCGCACGAAGCGCTGCCAGTAGGCGGTCGGCAGGTTGGCGACCGTCACCCCGAGATCCTCGAGCCTCCGCGCCAAGTCCCCCGGCTCCCACAGCCCGGGACCGCGCAGGACCACCGCGGCCCCCGCGGCGAGCGAAGGGAGGATCTGCTCGATCGAGACGTCGAAGCCCGGGGACGCGAAGGAGAGGACACGGTCCCCGGGCCCCAGGCCGTAGACCCGGCGCACCACCTCGCAATGAGCAGCGGCCGCCCCGTGCTCCACCGCCACCCCCTTCGGCCGGCCGGTCGAGCCGGAGGTGTAGATGACATAGGCGAGGCTCCGGGGATCAGCTTCGAAATCCGGAGGGTCACCCGGCCGCGCCGTGAGCTCCTCCCGGTCCCGGTCGAGGAGCACCGCGGGGACCGGGACCGCGGGGGCCATTCCTTCCCGGCTCACCAGCACGGCCGCGCCGGAGTCCGCGAGAAGCAGCTCGATCCGCTCCCGGGGGTAGGCCGGATCGACGGGCACGTAGACGCCCCCGGCCTTCCAGACCGCGAGCATGGCCGCCACCAGGTCCGGCGAGCGGTCGAGGCAGACCGCGACCCGCGCCTCGGGGGAGACCCCCAGCGCCCGGAGCTGATGCGCCAGCCGGTTCGCCCTGAGGTCGAGCTCGCGGAAGGGGATGGCGGCCTCCCCCTCGGAGAGGAGCGCCGGAGCGTCCGGAGAGATCCGGGCCCGCTCTTCGAACAGCCGGTGGAGCCGGAGGTCCCCGGCCGGAGCCGGGGTGCCGCCCCAGGCGAGGAGCTGGCGGCGCTCGGCCTCGGAGAGCAGCGGAAGCTCCGAGAGGCGAAGCCCGGGGTCGGCCGCCGCCCCCTCCAGAAGCACCGTCAGGTGACTCAGAAGGCGGTCGGCGGTCGCGGCCTCGAAGAGCTCCGTCCGGTATTCGAGGAATCCGGAGAGGGCGCCGTCCCGCTCGTTGAGCGAGAGGGTGAGGTCGAACTTCGCCGTCCTCGTCTCGACGTCCAGGAGCGACGCTTCGAGCCCCGGCATGCGGACCGCCACAGGCGGGACCGCGAGGAACGCGAACATCACCTGGAACAGCGGCGAGACCCCGGGATCGCGGTGCGGGTGGAGCTCTTCGACCAGCCGGTCGAAGGGGACATCCTGGTTCGCCTGGGCGGCGACGGCCGTGCGGCGCAGCCGGCGCAGGAGCTCCACGAAGGGCGGATCGTCCTCCATCCGCCCGCGCAGCACCAGGGTGTTGACGAAGAAGCCGATCATTCTCTCGGTCTCGACCCGGCTGCGCCCGGCGGACGGCACTCCCACGGGCACGTCCCCCTGGCCGCTCCAGCGGGAGAGGACGGCGGTAAAGCCGCCCAGGAGCACCACGAAAAGGGTAATCCCCTCGGCCGGTGCCAGGGCGCGGAGGCGGACGGCCAGCTCCGCGGACGGGGCGAACGGCCGGTTGGCGCCGCGGTGGCCGCGCGCCGCGGCCCGCGGCCGGTCGGTGGGGAGCTCCAACACGGAGAGCCCGGCGAGCTCCCGCCGCCACCAGCCGAGCTGCGCCTGCACGGCTTTGCTTTCGGCTTCGCGGCGCTGCCAGAGCGCGAAGTCGGCGTAGGAGAGAGGCGGCTCCGGCAGGGGCGAGGGGAGGCCGGCCAGGAAGGCGCCGTAGAGGGCGGCCAGCTCCTCGAAGAAGACGCCCATCGACCAGCCGTCCGCGGCGATGTGATGGAAGCCCGCGACCAGCACATGCCCGCGGGCGTCCAACCGCACCAGGAGGAACCGGGCGACCGGCCCGCGCGCGAGATCAAACGGCCGTTCCGCCTCGGCGCGCAGCACGGCGCGGAGGGCCTCGTCCCGCCGCGCCGGAGCCATGCCCCCGAGGTCCACCCGGGTGAGCGGCAGGGATGCGGCCGTCGGCGGCGGGAGCACCACCTGAACCGGCTCCCCGCCGGCCCGGGGAAAGACCGTGCGCAGCGGCTCATGGCGGCGCAGGATCTCCGCGAGGCTCCGGGCGAACGGGAGGAACGCCAGGTTCCCCGAAAGGCGCGCCGCGACCGACAGGTTGTAGGCCGTGCTCCCGGGCTCCAGGAGATCGGTGAGCCACAGGCGGTGCTGGGCGAAGGAGAGCGGGCGACCCGAGGCCTGGGCCGGGACGGGCTCCGGAAGCGGCGCGGCGGGCAACCCGGCCAGCCGCTCCGCGAGCGCGGCGACGGTGGGCGCCTCGAAGAGGCTCTGGGCCGGCAGCTCGACCCCGATCTCCCGGGCCACCCGGACCGAGACCTGATGCGCGGTGAGCGAGTGGCCGCCCAGCTCGAAGAAGTCGTCGTGCACCCCCACGTCCGGCACACCCAGCACCTCGCCCCAGATCGCGGCGAGCTTCGCCTCGAGAGGCGTGCGCGGCGCTACCGGAACGAAGCGCGGCGCGGTCTCCGGAGCGGGCGGAGGCGGCGCGGGGGGCTCGGGCGCGGCGGCCGACGCCTCCCGCGGAGCCGAGGCGAGCGCGCCCGCGAGCCGGGAGGCCAGGCCCGCCACGGTGGGCTCCTCGAAGAGATCGGCGAGAGGGAGGCCCACGCCCAACGCGTCGCTCACCCGGGAGATCACCTGGACCGCCAGGAGCGAGTGGCCGCCCAGCTCGAAGAAGTTGTCGTGGACGCCGATCGTCGCCACT
>DATHUD010000288.1:0-3289 GCA_035462575.1 Thermoanaerobaculia bacterium
CCCGGTTTTCTCTCCTGAAATAAGGGCTCCCTCTCCCGGTTGGGGGCGGGAGGCTGGGAGAGGGTTGGGGTGAGGGTCCGGGCGGCGCAGCCGCCCGGCTTGGCTCCTACTTCTCCGCCGTATACACCGGCCGGATGTCCACCGGCACATCCTTCAAGCGGGCGATCGCGTCGCGCATCGCCTGCGGCGGTTTGCCGTAGGTGTCGAGGAAGCGCTTCGTCCCCTCGTAGTCGCCGTTCGCCTGGAGCATCAGCATGTCATGGAGGAGGGCCTTGAGCGCGCCGGGGAACTTTTCCGAGACGGCGCGCACGCGGCCGTCCTTGTCCACGGCCAGGGCGCCCTTTTCGAGCAGGTAGGTGAACTGCGCCACCACGCCCTGGCCGTGGGCCTCGTCCAGGCCGAAGCGGGCGGAGCGGAAGAGGCCGGCCACGTAGGTGGGCTCGAGCGAGCGCCGCAGGGTGGCCGGCATCTCGCCGCGGTCGATGAGGGCCAGGATGTTGTAGACCCCCATCACGTCCGCCTTGGCCTCTTCGAGCGTGGCGTAGAGATCCTTGAGCTCCAGGCGCACCTCGGTCTTCTTGCCGTTCTTCGTGATCGTCCCCGGCCCCAGGCCGTGGGAGAGCTCGTGGTGGAGCACCTCGTCGAAGTAGGCCTCGAAGGAGACGTCCTTCACCTGGGCCGGGTCAAGCACCCGCTGGGCGATCGGGATCAGGATCGTGTCGTACTTGGCCCGCATGGTGTTCCTCAAGAGCACCTTTTTCGAGCCCTTGGCCTCGCGCACCCGCTCGTCGTTCGGCAGGTTGAAGGCGATCGTCTGCACGCCGGCCCGGGTGTCGCCCGCGGTGAAGACCGTGTCCACCACGCGGATCGGGCTCTCGGTCCCGCGGTTCAGGTTCTTGTGCTCGTCCGGGATCGGCAGGTTCCGCTCGAGGAAGGGCAGCCGCTCCTTGTAGAGCGCGAGCGCCGCCGACTCCTTGGGGAGGTTCACCGTGACGAACGCCTCGAAGGCCGCCTTGTAGCCGAAGATCTCGTCCTCGTAGGTCTCATAGGGGCCGATCGTCACCTCGACCGGCGCGTCCAGCTCCATCCAGGCAAAGTCGCTCGCGTAGTAGTCGTCCGACAGGAACGCGTTGGCCCGGAGCTCCAGGAAGCGCTTCAGGGAGACGTTGCTCGTGAGCGCGGCGGCCTCGTGAAGGAGCTTCGCCGCGGGCTCCAGGAGCTCGCGGTACTCCTTGGAGTAGGGCACCGCCACGAGGTCCTTGCCGTTGCGGCGGATCACCGTCACGGTCGAGGTGAAGCTCTCGCGGTCGCCCGGGTGCTTCTCGATCCAGGCTTCGAACTCTTCCTTCGTCATGTCCTCCGGGTAGTAGCCCGCGCCCGGCGGGTGGGGCTTCGTGCCGAGGAACGGCTCGCGCTCGGCCAGCCGGTCCCAGGGGCCGAAGTTGATCCGGAAGTACTCGCGGGCGGCCTCGGCGTCCTTCCCCTTCGCGGCTTCCAACTCCTTGGCGAGGGCCGGGTTCCCGGCCCAGACCTGGCGCAGGAAGAGGGTGTCCATGTACTCGGCGGCCTGGATCAGCTTGTCGAGAACCTTGCGATCCTCAGGCGAGAGAGCTGTGAGGTCCGCCGAGAGCGGCAGGCGGGCGAACTGGGCGACTCTCTTTTCGATGTCAGGCACGATCCGCAGCTCCCCGCCCTGGGCGAAACACGCCGTCGCGGCGAGAGCCGCGAGGCAGTAGATGGTGAAACGCATCGACTCTCCTTTCCGTCGTTCTCATCGTGCGTAGGATGGCACACCGCTCGCATGAAGGGCAAAACGGGCACCCCCTCGCTCCCGGGGGCGTGCCGCAGGGGGAGTCGTTATGGCCGACCGAATAAGACCCTACGTATCCCAGGACAACTACTGGGTCCTGGTGACCGATCCGAACGAGTACAGCTTCCGCGACCTGGAGCGCGACACCCAGACCGTCTGGGACGGCGTGGCCGACTACGTCTCGCTCAAGAACCTGCGGGACCTGGACCAGGGCGAGCAGGTGCTCATCTTCCACTCGGGCGACCAGATGGCCTTCGCGGGCACCGCCCGGATCGTCTCCGACCCGTACCCGAACCCCCGGGAGACCGACGAGTCCATGATGGTCGTGGACGTCGAGCCGCTCGATCCTCTCGACCCGCCCGTGCCGCTCCTGGACCTCCAGGACCGGCCGGAGTTCCAGGACTTCGACCTGGTCAACGAGCCGGAGATCGAGGTCGCCCCCATCACGCCCGAGCAGTGGGAGCGCATTCTCGAGATGAGCCGGGACGCGGTGGCCAACATCACCCGGGAGGAGCAACTGTGAGACGGGCCGCCGCCGCGGTCCTCCTCCTGGCCGTCTTCGCGCTCCCCGCGGCCGCGCAGGACATCGGCTTCAACACCTGGGGCTTCCGAGCCGGGGCCTCTGACGACCCGGACCAGGTCGTGGCCGGCGTCCAGGCCGACTTCGGAGAATTCATCCCCAACCTGCGCTTCCAGCCGAACCTCGAGCTCGGCCTGGGCGACGACACCACGATCGTCTCGCTCACCGCCCCGGTCCACTACCGCTTCCCGGTGGAAGGGAGCCTCATCCTCTACGGCGGAGGGGGCCTGACCCTGGGCTTCATCGACCGCGACGAGGCCCGCGGCCGGGAGGACGAGGACAGCGACTTCGAGATCTCCCCCATGGCCGTCGGCGGCGTCGCCTGGCCCGTGGGACAGAGCGAGCTCTCCCTGGAGCTCAACCTGATCGGGGGGGACTTCCCGAACCTGAAGCTGATGGCGGGGTGGATGTTCTAAAAGCTAAGTCAGGTACGGGCTCCCACCCGCTGGGGAGAGACGCCGCACCGAGCGGGTGGACAGCTCCACCGAGCGGGTAGATGGCTCCACCGAGCGGGTGGACAGCTCCACCCAGTAGGTACGGGCTCCCGCCCGTTGGGGAGAGACGCCGTACCCAGCGGGTAGACGGCTCCACCGAGCAGGTGGACGGCTCCACCCAGTAGGTACGGACTCCCACCCGCTGGGGAGAGACGCCGCACCGAGCGGGTAGACGGCTCCACCGAGCGGGTGGACGGCTACACCCAATAGGTACGGGCTACAACCCGTTGGGTAGAGAGGCCGCACCGAGCGGTTCCGCGTCTCTCCCGAGCAGGTACGGGGCTGTACCCGCTCGGGGGAGCCTTCCTTCCGTTCGGGACCGCCTTCGCCCAGGTGAAACGGCCGGTCCTCAGCCCGGCTCTTCGATCCGCGACGGAATCCGCGCCCTCCGCAGGAGATCCCCGA
>DATHUD010000289.1:0-6184 GCA_035462575.1 Thermoanaerobaculia bacterium
TGAAGCTCCCTTCGCCCCTTCGGGGCTCCAGAAATGGGGTGGGCCCGGTCCCTGGGGTTGAAACCCCAGGCTCTACTCCTATGCCCCTCCGGGGCACCCTTCAGCGGCGAGATTCTCCTCTCTCGTCGGTCCCTCCGGTCCAGCGCCCCGCCCTGTGACATCCCCCAGCCGCCCACGTACACTTAGCGAAGCTCAACTCCCCTGGAGGAGACATGATCCGCAAGCGAGTCCCTGCCGTCCTGCTGGTCGTCGCTCTGTTCGTGGCCTGGCTCCCCCTGGCCGCCGAGGGGCCTCGGTGGATGCCGATCGGGCCGGATGGGGCTTCCGTGTACGCGTTGGCGGTGGGGCCGGGGGTGGTGTATGCGGGGACGGCGAGCTCGGGGGTCTACAAGAGCACGGATGGCGGAGAGAGCTGGGCGGCGGCCGGGGGGAACCAGGGGTTGTCCGTCCGGGGCTGGCGCTCCATCCGTCGGACGGCCGCCGGACAAGTGCCAGGCACTTCGCCAGGGGCTCTCATCTGGTTGATGGCCAATGGTCGCTTTCTCAGGCTACGAGATCGCCTATTGCTGGATGGAGGACTTTCACGGTATTAGGCCCGTGCTCCAGGTCACGGCATCACAACTTACACCCAGCCAGCTCCCTGAATCGCCAGTGATTGGGGGAGGGGGACCGGTGAAGAGCTATCAGCGCGGATGCGAGCTTTGACCCCCCTTGGGGGCCGGCGCCCTGCCGGCCCCGTCACAGCGAGCGCTGCTCTTTTGAGTGGAACCTATTCTGGTGCCCCCCGTCAGAGGGCGGGCGCGGTCAGGTCAGTAGCTGACCCTCAGTTGATAGGTCGTGCGCGTCGACGAGGCGCGGTAGACGAGGATGTAGACGTTGACCGCAGAGGTGCTCGTGTTGGTCCAGGACGCCTGGTCCGCGGTCGTGCCGCCGTTATACGAGGACCCCACCCAGTTTCCCTCCGCGTCGTAGATCTCGAGGTCGTAGTCCACCGTGAGGCCGTCGAGCAGCGCTGTCACCGTGCGGCCTGCCGGCAGGCTCAGGCGGAAGTAATCGTGCTGCTGCGTCGACGCGTCGTTGAGGAACGTCCCCGAGATCTGGTTGCAGGTTCCCGAGATCGTCTGCGGCGCGGCGGTGCTGTCGTTCGGCTCGATGTCCGAGATGGAATTGCAGGTCGGGCCCGCCGGGTAGCTGACCCTCAGCTGATAGGTCGTGCGCGTCGAGGAGTAGCGCCAGACAAGGATGTAGACGTTGACCGCCGAGGCGCCCGTGTTGGTCCAGGACGCCTGGTCCGGGGTCGTGCCGCCGGCCTCCGAGCTCGCCACCTCGGTCCCCGCCGCGTTGTAGATATAGAGGTCGTAGTCCACCGTGAGGCCGTCGAGCAGCGCTGTCACCGTTTGGCCCGCCGGCAGGCTCAGGCGGAAGAAGTCGTTCTGCTGCGATGTCGCGTCGTTGAGGAACGTCCCCGAGATCTGGTTGCAGGCCCCCGAGATTGCCTGCGGCGCGGCCATGCTGTCGTTCGGCTCCACGTCTGAGATGGAATTGCAGGTCGAGCCCGTATAGCTCCCGACGAGCGTCACTCCCGAATATGCACCGTCGCCGATCAACATCACGTGCCAGGTGCCCGCTGCCGGCGAGGGGAAGGAGCAGTTCTCGTTGCTGTCTCCCGCGTACGGCCGGCAGTCGTAGTTCGTGGTGGTCGGCGCCGAGCCGAACCGCACATACAGGTCGGCGTCGCCGGTGCCGCCCGAGATCTGGAACTGCAGGTTCGACGCTCCCGACGGCACGCTCATCGTCCAGAACTGCTGGCTGGCGTGCGTTCCCGAGATCCCCGACACCGGAACGCCGTTTTGCAGCACGTTGCCCGTGGACGTGCCCGGCTTGATCGCCAACGCCGGCGTCCATCCCGGGTTCACGCCATCCCCCGAGTAGGCACCCCGATAGGTCGCGATCCGCGACTGTTGGTTGAAATCACGGTCCCAGTCCAGCAGGCCGGAGAAGACGGAGTGGTTGATCGCGGTGCCCTGGAGCTGGCCGGTCTTCGGGTAGAGGTCGAGGCCCGATCCCAAAGCCGCCATGGGGTTGTTGAGGTAGGTCGAGGCCGCGGAGTAGGTACCCGTCACGTTGTTGCTCTGCTGGCCGCCGGTCAGGGGCGTGCCGGCGAAGACGGCGTTGCCGATGACGCGCTGCGGGTAGGCGGGGTCGGCGCCCGTAATCGAGATGCCGGTGCCGGCGGCGACCACGGTGTTGTTGAAGACTTCGATCCGCCTTGGCACGCTGTAGTGTGGCTGGATACGCACCGCCGAGCCCGTGCGAGTTACAAACAGGTTGTCGTGGAGGGCGAGGTTGCCTTCACCCTGGAACAGGGATTCGTAGGGGTTCAGGTAGAAGAGATTCCCGTAGATCTGGTAGATATCCGAGGAGCCCGCGCCCGAGAGCGGCCAGTGGCCCACGAGGAGGTTCGGGCGCGCGTTGGAACCGGAGATCGAGCCCGACTCCTTGCTGAAGGTGTTGTGGCGGATGATCGTCGTGGCCGTCGACGGGATGCCGATCGAGGTATCCCGGCTGAGCTGGTGCTTGAACTGGGCGTTGTAGCCCAGAGTGCCATGGACGAGGTTGTGCTCGATCAGCGAGTTGGCGAACTCGACCTCGCCGGTGGAGTCGCCGAAGTACATCCCCGTGCCCGTGCTGGTGATCGTGGTGCGGCGGACGACCCAGTTCCAGGCCGGACACTTGGTGCTGATGCCCACAACCTGCAAATTCTGGTTGAAGTTCCTGAGGCTCAACCCGTCGATCAGGATGTGGTGAACGGACACGGCGGTTGCCTCGGCCTTCACGCCGTCGCCCGCCTTGCCCAGGCCGTCGAGCGACAGGTTGCGTAGCGCGATGTAGCTCGAGTCCTTGAGGCTCACGAGGTTCCAGGAATCGCTGCCCGTGAACAGGGCAGGCGAGCCGCTGGCCGGACCCTCGATGACGATGCACTTGCCGGGCTCGCCGTGCTTGTTATGGAGGGGGAGGCCCTGGGTGTAGGTGCCGGCGGCGAGCTGGAGCCGGTCGCCCGGGAGCAGCCCGGCGATCAGCGACCGGTAGTTGGAGGGGGTTGCCGGGATAGTTCTCAAGGGGGCTACGCCGTTACAGCCGCTCAGGGTCTGGTCGAGAGTCTGGGCTTGGGTTGCCGAGGCCACGAGAAGTGTGGCGATGGCGGTCCGGAGGAGGGCTTTCCTCAACATGGTGTAATTCCTCAAGGTTGTTTTGCGGACTTGATCGCGGACAACGAACGACGCTGATCGACTCATTACTGAGCGAATTTGAGTGTACAACCTAAGTTAACGAATGTAACCCTGGAGCCGGAGATCGCGGGATCTCCGATGAGTTGGATGAGGCGATCACGCGGGAGTCCGAGGTGCGGGGCAAATCCTGGTCGGCGATGACCACGGAGCTCCTCGAGGAAGCCATTCGGATGCGCCGGATCCCGGGGATCGCTTTCGCCGACGGCCCCGCCGGTCGCCGGGCAGTCGTAGGCGGCTCGGGTTTGGATGTGTGGGAGGTTGTCGCGACCTGGAAAGCAGTAGACATGGACCACGACCGGCTCCGGCAGAGCTACCACTGGCTGACGGAGGTACAACTCCGTGCCGCCTTGGCCTACTACGAGGTCTACCCCGAAGAGATCGACGCACGCCTGGAGCGCGAGGCGCAATGGACGCCGGAGAGAGTGCGGCGGGAGTTTCCTTTCGCACGACCGCACAACGGCTGAAGCTCCCTTCGCCCCTTCGGGGCTCCAGAAATGGGGTGGGCCCGGTCCCTGGGGTTGAAACCCCAGGCTTTATGCCTGTGCCCCTTTGGGGCATCCCTCGCGGCCGGCGAAGAGTTGGCTCTTCCGGGCGGCCGGCTCCGGTCCAGCCCCCCGCCCTGTGACATCCCCCCAGCCGGCCACGTACAATTACCGAAGCTCAACTCCCCTGGAGGAGACATGATCCGCAAGCGAGTCCCTGCCGTCCTGCTGGTCGTCGCTCTGTTCGTTGCCTGGCTCCCCCTGGCCGCCGAGGGGCCTCGGTGGATACCGATCGGGCCGGATGGAGCTTCCGTGTACGCATTGGCGGTAGGGCCGGGGGTGGTGTATGCGGGGACGGCGAGCTCGGGGGTCTACAAGAGCACGGACGGCGGGGGGAGCTGGGCGGCGGCTGGCGGAGGGAACCAGGGGTTGTCCATCCGGGGGCTGGCGCTCCATCCGTCGGACGGCCAGAGGGTGCTCGCCGCGACTCTCGACGGGGTCTTCCGGACGGGGGATGGCGGCGCGCGGTGGACGCGGACGGGCCGGTTCCCCGCGGTCTCGGTCGTGGCCGCGCCGTCCGATCCCAACGTCTTCTATGCCGGGCTGCAGAGGGTCTACCGGAGCGGGGACGGGGGTGCGACGTGGACCGCGACGGGGGCGGGGCCGGATTTTGTCTCCACCCTGGCCGTGGACCCGGCGGACCCCCGGGTGGTCTACGCCGGGGGCTTCGAGGGATTTTTCCGGAGCTTCGACGGCGGCGCCACGTGGGAGGCTTCGAACGCCGGTCTCGAGCAGAACGGGGTGCCCGGCAGCATCCAGGCGGTGGCGGTCGATCCGCGCGATCCGGCCACCCTCTGGGCTGCCACGACGACCCGGGTGTTCAAGAGCACGACCCGGGGAACGGCGTGGTCCGTTGTGGAGGCGAGCCTCGGGCGCCTGGTGATCCCCAGGGCCCTCGTTGTGGACCCGGCGTCCGGCACGGTCTGGATGGGAGGCCGCGGTTTTCAGGGCGACGGCGGCGTGTACCGGGGTGCGGCGGGCGGGGCGGCGTGGTCGAGGGTGTTCCACGATCAGGCCGTCCAGGCGCTGGCGCTGGACCCGGCGGCGCCGGGGCGCCTCTTCGTGGGCTCGGAGGTGTTGGGCGTGTCGCGGAGCGAGGACGGGGAGGGGGGCTGGGAGCAGAACAACCAAGGGCTCCGTGCGCTCGTGGTGACGGACCTGGAGGTCGATCCGCGCGGTCCGGGGAGGGTGTTCGCCCTGGCCTCGACGGGTCTGAGCAGCCGCGGGGGCCGGGCCGTCCTCCGGGGGGACGGCCGCGGGAGCTGGGACACGGTCCTGGGGAACGTGACGGATGCGTCGTCCGCCTGGTTCAACGATCTGGCCGTGGCTCCGGGGCGGCCGGGGACCCTGTTTGTGGGGATGGAGGACGGCGTCCGCAAGTCCGTGAACGGCGGGACGACGTGGCTCAAGAGGAACGAGGGGTTCCGGACGCGGGAGTGGGTGTCCCACGTGGCCGTGGCGCCGTCCGATCCCGAGATGGTTTATGCCCTGGGCTGGGGAGGCTACCCGCTGTGCGACGTGGAGGACTGCCCGCGGGTGTTCCTCTACCGGAGCGAGAACGGCGGGGCGAGCTGGACCGCGGCAGCCCGGCTCGACGGGGTGCGGCCGAGCGCGCTGGTGGTGGACCCGGAGAACCCCTGGGCGGTCTACGTGGGGGGCGTCCGGCTGTGGAAGAGCCTGAACGGTGGAGCCAGTTGGGAGCCGGGGGTGCGCGGGCCGCGCGGCGCGATCCTGTCGCTCGCGGCCGATCCCGGAGCGCCGGGCACCCTCTACGCCGGGACGTATGTGGAGGGGGGGCGGCGCCTGTGGAAGAGCGTGGACGGCGGAAGGTCCTGGCGTCCGGCCTCGGCGGGAATCCCCCAGGCCGCCCTGGTGCTCCGTCTGGTGCCCAACCCGTCAAAACCCGGCACCCTCTACGCCGCCACGGACCGGGGCGTGTACGTCTCCGCGAACCGAGCCGGCCGCTGGGCGCCGCTCCGGGACGGGCTGACCACTTCGCTCGTCTACACCGTGGCATTGGACCCCCGGGGCGGCCGGGGCGTCTACGCCGGGACGAACGGCGGGGGCGGGGTGTTCGTGCTGGAGGGGCGGCCCTGAAACCTCACCCCGACCCTCTCCCATCGCCCTCCCCGCCTCCGGGAGAGGGCGCCCCCACCCGTCGAAGGGCCGCAGTCTCCCTCCTCTCCCGGGGGAGGGGAGGGCGATGGGAGAGGAAGGCCGGGGAGGTGAGGTCTCGAAGGGCATGCCGCTTGAGTGGGCAAGATGTGCAGGATTGAGATTGTGAACGCGGTGCGTGCACAATCTTCTCGACATCGAAGGGAGAGAGAAGTACCATATCGCTGGAACCTGCTG
>DATHUD010000290.1:0-2703 GCA_035462575.1 Thermoanaerobaculia bacterium
CGGCCGCGAGGTGACCCGTTTGAAGAGAGCCTCCTTCGGAGGGTTGGAGCTGGGGGACCTGCCGCCGGGGAAATGGAGGAGGGTGGGGGAGGCGGAGCTTCGGGGGGCGTTTCCTGGCGCGCCGGTGCGCGATAAATGACCGGGTTCCGGTGTCCATATGGTAGAATCGGCTTCATGGAGACCTACACAATCGAGGAGGCTGAGAAGAACTTCGAGGAGATCCTCCGGAAGATCCGGGCGGGCCATCGCGTCCTGCTTGTGGATGAGGTGGGGGATTTCGCGGAGATCCGGCCGCTAGCTCCTAGGGCCTTGAGTGGCGATCCCGTCGAGGATGCGCTTCGCGAGCTTGAAGAGGAAGGGATCTTGAGCTCTCCCGCGGTCAGGCCAGAAGGAGAGATCACTCCGATCGCTGTCGTACCCGGGGCTCTGGCGCGTTTTCTGGCATCCCGCGATTGAGAGTCGCTTACGTCGACAGCTCTTGTTTAGTTTCGATCGCTCTCGGTGAGCCGTTCCATCGAGAGATCATGGTTTTCTTGTCTCGCTTTGATCGGCTCTACTCCTCGACCCTGCTCGAAGCAGAGCTTCGTTCGGCAGTTGCTCGGGAAGGGAAGCCCGTAATCGTCAAGAATGTCGTGGCGTGGTTGAACTGGGTGTATCCACGTCGCCGTTTGACCTCGCAGCTCGATCAGGTGCTCACGGTGGCTACCCCCAAGGGATCAGACCTGTGGCATCTTGCCTGTGCCCTCGTGGTAAAGGCAAAGGCTCCCGAAGCCTTCTTCATCACCCTCGACCGAAACCAGGCTCAGATCGCCCGGTCCCTGGGATTCCGCGGCCTGTAGCTCCCCCCTCCCGTTTCCCCCGGCGGAGAGATAGAGTCCGGCCGTGCGCAAGATCACTCTCATCACCACCGGCGGGACCATCGAGAAGACGTACGACGAGTACACGGGCGAGCTCGCCAACCGGCGGTCGATCGTCCGGCGGATGCTCGCCGAGCTGCGGCTCGAAGACACGGAGGTCAACGTCTTCGAGCTGCTGAGCAAGGACAGCCAGCTCCTGACCGAGGCGGACCGCACCCGGATCCTGGAGGCCGTGCGGGCCACCGGGGCTTGCGAGGCGGGGGCGACGACCGGCATCGTCATCCTTCACGGGACGGACACCCTGGCGGTCACCGGCCAGAAGCTCTATGAGGATCTGGGCACCCCGCAGGTGCCGGTGGTGCTCACCGGCGCCATGCGGCCGTTCGAGATGAAGCAGTCCGACGCGCTCCAGAACCTGACCGAGGCCATCTTCGCCGCCGGAGTCGTGCCGCCCGGGGTCTACTGCGTGGCCCACGGCCGCGTCCTGCCGTTCCCCGGCGTCCGCAAGGACCACGAGCGGGGGACGTTCGTCAAGGACTCCTGAGATCCGATCTCCCACGGAGGTTTTTCGATGCCGAAGACGATCGACGAGTTCCGCAGCTACCGCCAGCGGATGAACGACCGCATCCTGGAAGCCGATCACCTGGGGATCAAGCGCTTCTTCAACCTGGACACCGCGGCCTACAGAGACGCCGCCCTGGACGGCAAGACCAAGGAGCTCCTGGGCCTCGTCGCCTCGGCCGTGCTGCGCTGCAACGACTGCATCGACTACCACCTCGACCAGTGCGTCGAGGTGGGCTGGAGCGACGAAGAGCTCTACGACGCCCTGAACGTGGCGTTGGTCGTGGGTGGCAGCATCGTCATCCCTCACCTGCGCCACGCCTTCGACACCATCGACCAGCTCCGGCAGGAGCGGGACGGGGAGGAGACGAAGGTCGGAGGGTAGAGGCCCTCAGTCCAGGAAGAGATCCGGGAGGAGCCGCTGGCCGGGCTGGACCGCGTACTTTTCGAGGTCGGTCACCCCGGCCTCGGCCAGCACCTCGTCGTCGATGTAGAAGTTTCCGGTCGCCTCCCGACTGTTGCGGGTGAGAACGGCATGGGCCGCGTCGGCCATGATTTCGGGCTTCCGGCAGCTCTCGGGCTTGATCGTCCCTCCCAGCATGGCGAGGGCGGCGGTGGCGATCACCGTCCGCGGCCAGAGAGCGTTGACGGCGATCCCCTGGTCCGCAAACTCCGCCGACATTCCCAGGACGCACAGACTCATTCCGTACTTGGACATCGTGTAGGCCGTGTGGTTCTTGAACCACTTGGGATCCAGGTTCAGGGGAGGGGAGAGCGTCAGGATGTGAGGGTTTTCCGCCTTCTCGAGATACGGGATGCACGCCTGGGAGCAGAGGAAGGTGCCGCGGGCGTTGACTCCCCACATGAGGTCGAATCGCTTCATCGGGGTCTCGAGCGTCCCCGTCAGATTGATCGCGCTCGCGTTGTTGACCAGGATGTCGATCCCCCCGAAGGTCTCTACGGTCTTCTCGACCGCCTGCCGGACCTGCTCCTCCTCCCGGATGTCGACTTGGATGGGAAGGGCCTTGCCCCCCGCGGCCTCGATCTCCTCGGCCGCCGAATAGATGGTCCCCGGCAGCTTCGGATGGGGCTCCGTGGTCTTCGATGCTACGACGACGTTGGCGCCATCCGCCGCGGCCCGCAGCGCGATCGCCTTGCCGATGCCGCGGCTCGCGCCGGTGATGAACAGGGTCTTGTTTTCAAGGTTCGCCATGACGGTGCATCTTATCGCGTCGGTCCTCATTTCGTCCGGCAGGGATCCCCGTCCCGGAACGGCAATCCCGGT
>DATHUD010000291.1:0-14083 GCA_035462575.1 Thermoanaerobaculia bacterium
TCGGGTGAAGGAGTTGGACGCGTGCTTTCCGGACCTCCCCGAGCCGCTTTCGGGGATGCGGATCGTGCAGGTCTCCGATCTCCATGTGGGGCCGCACACGTCGCGGAGCTATCTCGCGGCGGTCGCCCGGAAGGTCCGGGAGGCGCACCCCGACCTCATTGCGGTCACCGGCGATCAGGTGGACGACTACGGGCGCGACGTCGCCTACTTTGCCGAAGCCTTCGCAGGGCTTTCAGCGCCGCACGGAGTCTTCGCCGTTCCGGGCAATCACGACGTGTACGCGGGATGGTCCGCGGTCCGCGCGGGGCTGGAGGCGATGGGGATCACGGTTCTCGTGAACGACGCTGTCGAGGTCCGGCGGGGGACGGGCTCCTTCTGGGTGGCCGGCACGGGGGATCCGGCGGGCAGGGGGAGCGGGGCCGCTCCCGATCTGGCCCGGACCCTGGCGCGTGTGCCGGAGGGGGCGTTCACGATCGCGCTGGCCCACAATCCCGCGCTCTGGCCCGGGCTCGCCAAGCGCGGCGTCCACCTGACGCTCAGTGGGCACACGCATCACGGCCAGTTGTCCATTCCCAGTCTGGGCTGGAGCCTGGCTTCACCCTTTCTGGAGCACGCCATGGGGGCTCACCGTCTTGCGGAGTCCCTGCTCTACATCAACCCGGGGACCAACTACTGGGGCCTGCCCTTCCGGATCGGCGCTCTCCCCGAAATCACGGTGCTGACGCTCCGGCGCTCCCCGGACGGCGAAGCGGGAATCCAATGATTACGATCACACCCATCGGCTTTGTCAGCTCTCCGCTCGTGCATCCGGAACACGCTCCGAAACAGGGAAACGAGGGAGCGCCCGAGGCGTGGCTCGTCTTCAAGCCTGAATTCGAGGCAGGTCTCTCGGACTTGCGAGTGGGGGAGGAGGTCCTGGTCCTTACCTGGCTCGACCGCGGCGACCGCCAGACTTTGAGGGTCCATCCCCGGGATGACCGGAGCGTTCCTCTGCGCGGTGTTTTCAGTACGCGCTCGCAGGACCGGCCGAACCCGGTGGGGATCCATCGGGTCCGGATTGTCGAGCGTGAAAGCCCTCTCCGCTTCAAGGTTTGCGATCTCGAAGCTTTGGACGGGACGCCGATTATTGATGTCAAGCCGGTGCTTGACCGCTTTGAGGAACGTTGAGCGGGCGGCGCGAGCCCGCCACCTGCCGGGTGGTAGGAGAAAAAAGTTCCCGGGGATGTCGATCTGCCGCCGGCCCATTCGACTACAGGTAGGATGAAGACGGGAAAGGAGAGAAAGCCATGGAGACACAGCAGGAGCAGCAGGAGATGACGATGACGAAGGTTGAGCCGCAGAAGGAACACGAGTGGCTGCAGATCTTCGTCGGCGAGTGGACGGTCGAAGACGAGAAAGCGGCGGAGCCGGGCCAGCCGGCGTCCCCGTGGACCGAGAGCGTGCGGTCGCTGCACGGCCTCTGGATCCTGGCCGAGGGGCAGGGCGAGCTGCCCTGCGGCGGCGGCGCCGCGACGACCGTGATGACGCTCGGCTACGACCCGCAGAAGAAGCGGTTCGTCGGCACGTGGGTCGGGTCGATGATGACCCACCTCTGGGTCTACGACGGCTCGCTGGACGCGACGGGGAAGATCCTGACGCTCGAGACCGAGGGGCCCAGCATGTCGCCGGACGCCGGCGGGAAGATGGCGAAGTACAGGGATGTGATCGAGTTCAAGAGCGACGACCACCGGGTGCTGACCTCGAACCTGCTGGGCGAGGACGGGGAGTGGCGCGAGTTCATGACGGCCCACTACCGGCGGAAGAAGTAGCCGGCACAGCGAGCATCACGAGTGCGATGGGTCCGCTGGGAGCGCCGGCATCCTTGCCGGCTTCTTACTCCGCTTTTGAATTAGATGGCCGGCAGGGATGCCGGCGCTCCCAGCGGGACAGCCCGGACTACCGGCCGGCCGGCACCTCGGCCCTGGCGAAGAGCTCGACCATGGCCCGGTTGAAGGCCGGGATGTCGTCCGGCTTGCGGCTGGTGACCAGGTTGCCGTCCACCACGACCTCCTGATCGACCCAGTCGACGCCCGCGTTCTTGAGATCGGTCTGGATGGTCTCGTAGGACGTCATCTTCCGGCCGCGGACCACGCCGGCGTCGATCAGGGTCCAGGGACCGTGGCAGATCGCGGCGACCGGCTTGCCGGCTTCAAAGAAAGCCTTGACGAAGCGTAGCGCCTCGGGATTGCGCCGCAGGTGGTCGGGGTTCATCACGCCGCCCGGCAGGAGCAGGGCGTCGAACTCGTCCGCCCGCGCCTGGCCGAGCGGCACGTCCACCGGCATCTCGTCACCCCATTGGGTGTGCTGCCAGCCCTTCACCTTCCCCTTGGCGGGAGAGACGATGCGCGTCTGTGCCCCGGCCTCATCGAGGGCCTTCTTCGGCTCGGTCAGCTCGACCTGCTCGAATCCGTCGGCGACGAGGATCGCGACCTTTTTCCCATTCAAATCTTTCATGGTGTGCCTCCTTCACTGCAGGCGGAGACCAAACACGGTCCCCGCAAAGATCAGGAGTCAGCAAGCGGGGTGCCAGAGGCGCAGGTCCCCCTCCTTCTACGGCTTCGTGAACGAGACCGGCCCGTAAGCGGTCGCGGCGCACGAAGGGTCGAGCCCCTGGACCGAGGCACGGTCGATGAAGTCGCGGATCAGGTTGGCGGTGCAATCTCCGGCGCCGCCGTGGCTGCCGCGCGGGATGATCACGTGCAGGCGGTTCGTCATGTAGCGCGACGCCTCTTCCCCGGACGAGGGCGGGGTGACCGGATCGCGCTCGCCGGAGATCAGCAGCACGGGCACGTCCGAGCGGACGGGCTCGTGGGCGTCTGCCGCCAGCTTGCCCCGCGGCCAGACTTCGCAGACCGCTTTCTGCTGGCGGATGCGGTAGTCGCCGAGGTACGTTCCCGCGCTCGTCTGGCGGATCATCTCCTCGGTGATGAAGGGCAGGTCCTCGGCGCAGGTGACCGAGAAGTTCAGGCCCATGTCGAGGCCCTCGGTAATGTTCAGCCGGCGCTCGACCGCCATCTGGACGAGCGGCGCGAGGTTGCCCTGGGCGGCCTGGCGAATCTGGAGCGGCAGGTTTCCGGCGCCCTGGCCGTACATCAGGAAGCGGATGCCCTCGGCCACCAGGCCCCAGGTCGGCCGCACCTCGTGCTTCTCGCCCGTGCGCCTGTCGGTGAGGGTCACGGTCACGCCCTTGTCGATCCGCTCTTTGACGGCTTTCAGGTCCGCCCGGGTGTCAGGGAAAGCGGCCCGGCACTCGGGCTGCGAGGCGCACTCGTCGAGAAGGAGATCGAGCGCCCGCTGGCCGGCCTGGGCGTGGCCCAGGGGGATGTACGAGCCCATCGAGGCCACGCCGATGAGCACGACGCTGCGCACCGTCTCCGGGTGCCGGCGCCAGTAGACCTGGGCCATGCGCGTGCCGTACGAGCCGCCGTTCAGGTTGATCTTGCCGTAGCCGAGCCACTGGCGGACCTCGTTGACGTCGTCCGCGAAGGCGGCGGTGGTGTATTGGCTCAGATCCGCGACCTTCTCCAGCCTCTCGCGGCACTTCTTGACCTCGTCAACCGGGAACAGCTCGCCCGCGGCGCGGCGGGGGTCGACCGGCTCGCCGTAGACGGAGCAGTGGAGCGGGTTCGACCTGCCGGTGCCGCGCTGGTCGATCAGCACGAGGTCCCGCTTCCGGCGCAGGTCGCTCTGGGCGAAATCGCCGGCACCCTGCGCGATCGCCTGCCCCGGGCCGCCGCCGAACACGAAGATCGGATCGGGCTGTTTGTCCGGTCCCAGGGCCGGGAGGATGATGATATGGAGACCGATCTTCCTCCCCTTCCGGGTCTCGCGGTTCTCCCAGACCGGGTAGGTGGCGCATAGCACCTCCTGGTCATAGTCCGGCACCCGGCACGGATGGGGCTTGACCTCGACCGCCTCGACCGGGCCGGTGGGGGGCGGCGCTTCCCCGCGGGCCGGCGCGGCCGCCCACGAGAAGGAGAGGGACAGGGCGATGAGGGTGACGGTTCGGATCGACCAGCTTTTTCGCATCGAGAAGCTCCTCACGGGTGAGATCTGCTCTCTTCTACGCATTATCGGCCCTTTCGTTTCACTTCCCTGCGCCGGAAGGCGGATGTTCTCTCCCTCCTGAGTCCCTGAGTTTGACACGGCCCGTCGATTTCGCGGCTCCCCGTTCGACCACTGAGTAGAGCAGAGGTTGACCGGAGGGTCCGGAAGCCCGCTCCCAACTCAAAAAACCAGAAGGAGATACGACGATGCGATTCATGGTTCTGGTCAAGGCCGACAAGGATTCCGAGGCGGGCGTTCTTCCGAGCGCGGAGCTCCTCACCGAGATGGGCAAGTACAACGAAGAGCTGGTGAAGGCCGGTGTGATGGTCGCGGGCGAAGGGCTTCACCCGAGCTCCAAGGGCGTGCGCGTCCGGTTCTCGGGGGACAAGCGGACCGTGATCGACGGGCCGTTCCCCGAGACGAAGGAGCTGCTCGCCGGCTTCTGGATCCTGGAGGCGAAGTCGAGGGAAGAGGTGATCGAATGGATCAAGCGCGCCCCCATGGGGGGGGACACCGAGCTCGAGATCCGCCAGATCTTCGAGGAGGAGGACTTCGGGGACCTCGTGGAGAAGGTGCCCGAGGTCTTCGAAGCGGAGAGGAGGTTCCGGGAGCAGAGCGCGAAGAAGTAGCCGGGTTTGGCGGCCCGCCGTGGAACGTTCAGGCCCCGCCGGACGTTCCACGGCGGGCCGCGATCAGCACGTTTCCGTAAGGCGTCCCCATCCCCATCGGCTCTTCGTCGGTCGAAAGCCCCAGCTTTTCCAGAAGCTCTCTCCACTCCGCGGCGCTCCGGTAGTGGAAGCGCTGCTTCCAGTGCCTTCGTGCGAGGGCCATCAGGCGCTCCTGGCACCGGGTGGCGGTGAAGCGCCAGCCGGCGGCGGCGTCGGCGTCGCGGATGAGGAGGACGCCTCCGGGTGCCAGGGCACGGGCGCTGCGGGCGAGGAGCTCCTCCTGGGCTGCGGCGGGGAGGTAGTGGAGGACGTCCAGGAGGAGGACGGCTTGGGAGGTGGGGAAGTCCGCGATCCGCAGGTCGGCGGTCTCGATCGTGGCGTGATCCCCCAGCGCGTGGCGGGCGGCTGCGGCGTCCTTGGGGCGGCCTTCGATGCCGTGGAGGCTGAGGACGGGCGGGGGGGCCCAGTCTTCCGGGTACTCTCCGGTTTCTTCGAGCTCCCGGGCGGTCCGGAGGAGGGCGAGGAGGATGCCGCGGCCGCAGCCGAGGTCCAGGAGGCGGCCTTCGGGGGGGAGGAAGCCGCGGCGGAGGAGGTTGAAGTAGACCGGGTCGTGGCGGAGCTTGCCGCGCACGAACTCCCAGTTGAACATGCCGGTGTCGAGATAGCGGTAGGCCGTGCGCTCGACGAGGGCTTCGATGCGCGGGTGCCGCTGCCTGCGGCGCGCGGCCCAGAGGGTGAAGAGCCCGAAGGCCATGGCGAGGACGCCTCCCACGACGGCGCTCCCGAAGAGGAGGTCCACGAAGAACTGCTTGAGCTCGAGCTGGCGGATCTCCGCGGGGCGGATCGACAGGAAGTCGGCTCCGCGGAGAAAGCGGCCGATCTGCAGCTCGGCGAAGACGAGGAGGGGCCAGACGCCGGGGAGGCTCACGTGGGCGGCCAGGTAGGTGAGCGCGCGGTTCAGCCCCAGGAGCTTCGCGAAGACGACGCAGAGGGCGAGGTGAAGGCCGTAAAAGGGGGTGCAGCCGATGAAGACGCCCAGGGCCACGGCCCCCGCGATGCGGTTGGGCGAGCCCCCTTCGGTGCGGAGCCGGTAGAGGAGCTCGCGGATGTACTTCTTCTTCCCCTTCACTGGCTCTCCCCCTGCTCTGAAATCGGGCCGGGTTGCCCCACCGGGGCCCTCACCTCCCCGGCCCTCCTCTCCCATCCTCCCGTCCACCCCCGGGAGAGGAGGGAGCTTCAGCATTCCCCTGCAAGCGCTCCCTCTCCCGGTCGGGGGGCGGGAGGCTGGGAGAGGGTTGGGGTGAGGGTCCGGGCGGCGGAGCTGCCCGGCTCGACTCCTCCTCGGAACAGAAAGGCACGGAACGCAGCCCCCGCGCCGCCAGGTCGTCGAGCACGCGGGGGAGGACTTCGAGGACGGCGGGGTTGCCGCTGTTGCGGAAGGCGTTCCCGTCGTGCAGGAGGAGGACATCGCCGGGGGCGAGGCCATGGAGGAGACGGCGGGTGATGGCGGCCGGGTCTTTCTGCACCGCGTCGAAGCCGCGCCGGGTCCAGGCGACGAGCCGGAGCCCGGCTCCGTGGAGCACCCAATCCACGAAGGGGTTCCTCAGGCCGGCCGGGGCGCGGAAGTAGCGGGGGCGGAGGCCCGTGGCGGCTCCGATCGCCTCCTGGGCGCGGCCGATCTCCCGGCGGAGGGCCGGCGGGAGGGAGCAGGCGAAGCCGTTCGAGTGGGACCAGGTGTGGTTTTCCACCCGGTGGCCGCGGCGGGCGATCTCGGCGGCCAGGTCGGGATGGGCTTCGACGCGGCGGCCGATGCAGAAGAAGGTCGCCCGGGCCCGGGCGGATTCCAGGAGGTCGAGGACCCCGGGGGTGACCTCGGGATCGGGGCCGTCGTCGAAGGTGAGGCAGACCTCGCCGCGTTCCGCGGCGCTCTCGGGGAGGCGGGTCAGGTTTTCTCCGACAAGGCCGCCCCGGGGCCAGAGGCTCGCGGCGGCGAGCACGACGTGGTTGGCGAAGAGGGTGCCGGCCACGGCCGGCCAATGCCGGGGGGCGAGCGCCAGGGCGACCAGGCTGACGGCGTGGAGGCCGAGAGAGCCGGCGAGGAGCGCGGGGGGGCGGTAGGGGCGCGGGTCAGCCACGGGCGGTATCGCTCGTCAAGGCCCGGAGCGCGGGGCGGTCGAGCTTGCCGCGCGGGGTGCGGGGCAGCTCCGGGACGAGGAGGACGCTCCTCGGCACCTTGTGCGCCGACAGGTGCTCCCGGCACCAGGCGACCACGTCCTCGGCGGCGACGCGCCCCGGCGGGCAGGCGATCACGGCGCGCAGGATCTCGGCCGGCCGCCCCGGGATCCGGACGCCCAGGACAGCCACCTCGACAACTCCAGGGAGGCCGCCGATCACGGCTTCGATCTCCCGCGGGTTGACCTTCTTCCCCTTGATGTTGACGAGGTCGTCCACCCGTCCGGAGAGTGCGAGCTCGCCGTCCTTCCACGTGGCGAGGTCGCTCGCCCGGAACCGGCCGTCCCCGAGGCGGGGGTCCCCCTCGGGGACGTAGCCCGCGGCCACGGCGGGGGAGGAGACGGTGACCCCGTTCTCTTCATCCAGATCGATCCGGACGCCTTCGACAGGGGCTCCGACCGTCCCCCGCTCGGCCGCTCCCCCTTCGCGGTCGTAGCAGATGCCTCCACACTCGCTCGCGCCGTAGAAGACGTGGACCGGGAGGCCGAAGATCTCCCGGAAGCGCGCCGAGGTGGCGGCGGAGAGGGGCGCGCCGGCCGTGATCACGAGGCGCAGGGCGGCCGGGAGCGGCGGCGGCTCGGCCATGCGCACGAGGGCGTCCAGGTGGGCGGGCACGGTGGGGAAGAAGGTCGCCCCGGTCCGCTCGGCGGTCGCGAAGGGGTCGTAGACGCTCTTCGCCTCGGGGAGCACGAGCACGGCGCCGCGCACGAGCGCCGGCACCGTGAGGCTCGAGAGGCCGTAGGAGTGGGAGAGCGGGATCGTGGTCAGGAACCGGTCGTCCGGCCGGAGGCCCATGCTGGCGGTCAGGGCGGCGTCGTCGGCCAGGAGGGCGGAAGAGGGCGTGGCGATCCCCCGCGGCAGGCCGGTCGAGCCGGAGGTGAGCTTCACTACGGCGGTGTCAGGCGGGTGGGGCGGGTGGAGGGACGCGTCGTCCGTTCCCGTCCATTCCCAGTCCCCGGGGCCGCCGGGCCAGCCGGTCCGGCAGCGGAGCAGGGCGGCGGCGCCGAGAGCGCGCACGATCCGCAGGGCCTCGGCGTCGGGCGTCTGGGCGTCGAGGAGGAGGGCGGCGAGCCCGGCCCTCCGGACGGCGAGGAACGAGGCGAGGAAGCCGGGCCCGTTCGCGGCGGCCAGGCCCACGACGGCTCCGGGGGGGAGCCCGGCCTTTGCCAGGGTCTGCCCGGCGGCGCGGGCGAGGGCGTCCACGTCGCCCACGGCCGCCCGGCGCTCGGGGGAGACGACGAGAGGGGCCAGCGGGTCGCGGCGGGCCAGGAGCTCGAAGGCGTGGAGGATCGGGTCGGGTGTCATTCGCGAGCGAGTCGAGAGGGAGGGTTTTTACGAGGGCGTTTTTACGAGGGAATAATGGGAGCCCTGGCGTTCCTTTCGAGCGAGGGGGCGATCCTACCAAAGGTCCCCGAGGCCCGGAGCATAACTCGTTGAATAACTTGAAGAAGGATCGCCGGGATTGCCAGTCCCCCCGCGGGCACGCTAGCATTGGGGACCCGGGTGCACGGAGCCTGCGGAGCTGACCGCACGGGTGGAGCTCGTGAAGGGGCGGGGCTGCGCCCGATAACCGATCCCGAGAACGTGCGGCCGGAGTCGATCATGGAATCACGATTTGCGCCCGGCGAGCGGCCGGATTCAGAGGTTTTCGCTATGTCGGACGTCGTCGCCACCCCTTTACGGATCAAGCGCCTGATCGTCGAGAGCCTGCACCTCGAAGGGATGCGGCCGGAGATGATCGAGGACGAGGAGCCCCTGTTCGGCGAAGGGCTGGGCCTGGACTCCGTGGACGCTCTGGAGCTGGTGGTGGCTCTCGAAAAGGAATTCGGCATCAAGATCAAGAGCCAGGAGATCGGGCGGGAGGTGTTCTCCTCCGTCTCCTCTCTGTCTCACTTCATCGAGGGGCGTACGTAGTAGGCCCCGCGAGGCGATCCCTGGAAATCCCTCATGGAACGTGAGGCCAAGGCTGCCGGCCGGCGCGTCGCGGTGAGCGGCATGGGCGCCGTCTGCGGTTTCGGCTGGGGTGTCGGGCCGTTGTGGGAGGGCCTGCGCTCCGGCCGGTCCGGCATCCGCGATTTCCGCCGCTTCGACCACTCCCTGCACAGGACCCACGTGGCCGCCGAGGCGGCCGATCCCCCGGCCGGTTTCTCCCGCGCGTTTCCGGGCTGGCGCCGCCTGTCGCTCTCCGACCGCTTCGCTCTCTTCGTGGTGGCCGAGGCCCTGGCCGAGGCGGGGATCGCCGTGCCGTTCGATCCCGAGGGGCCCGAAGGGGATCTCGCGGCCGGGGTGTGGTTCGGCAGCAGCACGGGGGGGATGTACGAGGGCGAGAGGTTTTTCGCCGAGTTCTTCGCGAAGAAGGGGCGGCGGGCGCGCCTCTCCTCGCTTGTCTCCCACTCGGTCAACGGGCCGGGCGACGCGGTGGCCCGCCATCTCGGGGTGACGGGGCCGGTGCAGACGATCTCGTCGGCCTGCTCGTCCGGGGCGCTCGCCCTGGGGGCGGCGCTCGAGGCGGTCCGCTCGGGGGAGGTGGACGTGGCGATCGCCGGCGGCTCGGATTCGCTCTGCCAGCTCACCTACGCCGGGTTCAACGCCCTGCGCTCCGTGGACGAGGAGCCGTGCCGGCCGTTTCGCGCCAGCCGGGCCGGCATGTCGTTCGGCGAGGGGGCGGCGGCCCTGGTGCTGGAGCCGCTCGACCGCGTGCTGGCGCGGGGGGCCGTGCCGCTCGCGGAGCTCTCCGGCGCGGGCGCGTCGTGCGACGCCCACCACATGACGGCGCCGGAGCCTTCGGGCGCCGGGGCCGCGTCGGCGCTGGGCGCGGCGCTCCGGGACGCGGGCCTGCCCCCTGAGGCGGTCGATTTCGTGAACGCCCACGCGACCGGGACGCCGTTGAACGACGCGGCCGAGTGGCGGGCGCTCGAGCGGGTGTTCGGGGCACGCGCCGGGGAGATCCCGGTGGTCGCCACCAAGGGGCTCCTCGGGCACCTGCTGGGCTCCTCGGGGGCGATCGAGGCGGTGGCCACGATCCTCTGCCTGCTGAAGGGCGAGCTCCACCCCGTGCCGCGGTGCGCGGAGGGCGCGGGGGTGGACCCCGAGCTCTCCGTGGCTCTCGTGCTCGACCGGCCGCTGCCGTTGCCCGAGGCGCGGGTGGCGGTCTCGACCAGCCTGGCGTTCGGCGGAGCGAACGCCGCCCTCGTCTTTTCACGGTGGGCGGGCGGGCGCGCTTGAGCCGCGCCATCGTGGTGACCGGACTGGGGACCGTCGGCTCGTTCGGCTGTGGGGCCGACAGTCTGCGCGAGGCGCTCGCCGCCTCGGTCCCCGGAACCTCGGAGATCGACCGCTCGGCCGGCTACCACCTCTCGGAAAGCTCCCGCCGGGCCTGTCTCGTGTCCTACCCCCAGCTCGCCACGTGGGTCCCTCCCCTGGAGGCGCGGCGCATGAGCCCGCCCTCGAAGCTCGCCGTAGCCGCGGCGCGTATGGCCCTCTGCTGCGCCGGGTTCGAGGCGAAGCCCGGGGAGAGCGAGACGGCGGTGGTGATCTCCACCTCCTTCGGGCCGTCCTCCTACTCGGAGGGGCTGTTGAAACAGATCCTTTTCGAGGGGCCGGAGGCGACGTCGCCGTCGCTCTTCACCGAGAGCGTGGCGAACGCCCCGGCGGCGCAGATCGCGATCACCACCCGGTCGCGCGGGCCGAGCCTCACCGTCTGCCAGCACGAGGCGGGGCCGCTCCTCGCCGTGGAGCGCGCGGCGGCCGCGGTGCTTTCGGGCCGCAGCCCGCGCGCGTTGGCCGGTGCGGTCGAGGAGATGACGCCCCTCCTCCACGCCCTGCTCGACCGTTTCGGGGCCCTGGCCCGCGGCGGGGAAGAGGGGGAGGAGATCGCCCGCCCGTTCGACCGCCGCCGCTCCGGGTTCCTGGCCGGCGAGGGGTCTACGGTGCTGGTGCTGGAGCCCGAGGAGGCGGCCCGGGAGCGCGGGGCGCGGGTGCTCGCCCGGCTCCTCGCCTGGGGGAGCGCGTTCGATCCCACGGCGCCTCCCGCCGACTGGGGGACGGGCCATGCCACGCTCGCCCGGGCCCTGCGGCGGAGCCTCGACCGCGCGGGGATCGCCCTCGCGGAGATCGACCGGATCGTGTCGGGAGCCTCGGGCTCCTGGACGGGAGACCGGCTGGAGGCCCGGATGCTCCGCGCCGCCTGGGGGGAGGCGCCGTTGCCTCCCGTGGTCGCGCCCAAGGCGATCATCGGCGAGTACGGCGGCGGCGTGCTCGGCCCCGCGGTCCTGGCCGCGGCCGGTGCGCCGTTCGGCCCCACGCCGGGCTTTGCGGAGCCCGACCCGGAGCTGGGGGTGGTCCCTCACGACGGGAGGCCGCTCGAAGCGCCTGAAACCGTTCTCGTCACCAGCCTCGCGGCGGGCGGGGCCGCGGCGTGGCTGGTCCTGGGGAAGCCATGAGACCCTCACCCCTCGAAACCGGCCGCATCGCCGCCGCCATCCCCGCCTACCAGGCGGCCCCTTCGGTGGGGGGCGTGGTGCGCGGCGCGCTGGAGCTTCTGCCCGAGGTGCTGGTGGTGGACGACGGCTCGACGGACGGCACGGCCGAGGCGGCGCGGCAGGCCGGGGCGCGGGTGATCTCGTTTCCCGCCAACCGGGGGAAGGGCGCGGCCTTGAACGCCGCGTTCGCGGACCTTTTCGGAAAAGGGTTCGACGGGGTGATCACCCTGGACGCGGACGGCCAGCACCTGCCGTCCGAGATCCCCAAGCTCCTGGCCGTGCTGGGGGAGGGCGACCTGATCCTCGGGGTGCGGGATCATCTCTTCGGCGACATGGGTGCGGTCCGCCGGGCGAGCAACCGGCTGTCGTCCAAGGCGATCTCGTTCGCCGCCGGGCAGCGGCTGAACGACATCCAGACCGGCTTCCGCTTCTACTCGCGGCGGCTGATCGAGACCGTGGGCTTCCCCGAGTCCCGCTTCGAGGCCGAGAGCGCCGTGGTGGTGCGGGCGGCCCGCCGGGGGTTCCGGGTGATCACGGTGCCCGTGCACCTGGGGTTCGCGGACGGCCGCACGACCAGCCACTACCGTCCCCTGATGGACAGCCTGCGGATCGCGGGCGCGGTGACCCGCGCCCGCCTGGAGATGTGGAAGTGGGTACGGTCCTCGTAACCGGCGGCAGCCGGGGGATCGGGCGGGCCGTGGTCGAGGCCCTGCTCGCCGGCACCGGCGAGGCCGTCGCCTTCACCTGGCGCTCTCAGGAGGCCCCGGCCCGGGAGATCGAGGAGGCGTCCGGCGGGCGGGCCCGGGCCTTCCATCTCGACCTCTCCGACCGTTCCCGGCCGGACGATCTCGTGAGCGAGGTGGAGGAGGCCCTGGGGCCGGTCTCGGCGCTCGTCAACAACGCGGGCGTCCGCCGCGAGTCGCTCCTCGCCTTGACGCCGGACGCCGACTGGGACGCGGTCGTGGACACCAACCTGGGCGGGCTCTTCCGCTGCTGCCGGGCCGTGCTCCGGGGGATGATGACGCGGCGGCGGGGGGCGATCGTCAACGTCTCCTCGCTTTCCGCCCTCCACGGCGTGGCCGGCCAGGCCGCCTACGCCGCCTCGAAGGCGGGCATCCTCGGCCTCACCCGCTCGCTCGCCCGCGAGGTGGGCAAGCGCAACGTGCGGGTCAACGCCGTGGTGCCCGGGTACGTGGCCACGGATCTGACGGCCGGCCTCCCCGAGGCGGCGGTCGCGGCGCTGCGGGCGGGCGAGTGCCTGCCGGGCGGCATCACCGCAGGAATGGTGGCCGAGGCCGTGCTGTTCCTCCTGTCCGACCGCGCGTCCGGCATCACCGGCCAGACCCTGGTGGTGGACGCCGGCGCCTCGGCCTGAAGCCCCGAGGGTTTCCCATGTCCTCCTCGCGCATTTCCTCCTGGCTCGCATCCCTCGTGTCCCGGAGGCCCGGGCTGTGGATCGCCGTTTCGGTCCTCTTGACCGCGGCGGCCGTCTTCCCCCTCTCCCGCCTGCGGGTGGAGACCGACTTGGCCGCCCTCCTCCCCGACGGCGCGCCGGGGGCCGAGGACTACCGGGTCTTTCTCCACACCTTCGGTGGCTTCGAGAAGGTTTTCGTCCTCGTGAGCTCCCCGGGGCCGAAGCTCGAAGACCCGGCCCCGCTCCTCGAAGCGGCCGAGGAGCTGGCCGGAATCCTGGGACAAAGCCCCGAGGTGGCGGAGGCGCGCTCGGGGCTCACGGAGGAGGATGAGCAGTTCTTCTTCACCTACGTCGCTCCACGGATGCCGCTCCTCGTGGACACCCCCGGGTGGAAGGAGGACCTCGCGCGACGCTTGGAGCCCGAAGCCCTCCGCGGCCGCGCGGCCCAGATGCGGGGGGCGCTGCGGAGCCCGATGGGCTCGGCCATGGCACCCCTTTTCGCCGCCGACCCGCTGGGCCTCTCCGAGGGGCTCCTGGGCGCGGCCTCCACCCTTCCCCTCGATCCCATGACCGGGGCCTTCCTCGCGAGAGACGGCGATGCCACCCTCGTCATGATCACCCCGGCGCGCGCGGAGATCGACCCCGCCGGGGGGCGGGCGCTCCTGGCGGATCTCGACCGGGCGTATGCGGAGGTCCGGCGGACCGTGGGCGTCCCTCTGGACTTTCAGGCGGTGGGGGGGCCGATCTATGCGGCGCAGGACGAGGCGATCATCCGGGCGGACCTGACCCGCACCATGACGGCGTCCGCCCTCGGGGTCGCCGTGATCCTCCTCCTGGGCTTCGGCGGCGGGTTCATCCCGTTGGTCATCCTTCTGTCGGTCGTGGCCGGCATGGTGTGGACCGTGGCCGTGGCCGGCCTGTGGGGCGACAGCTTCACGGTCGTGGGCATCGGCTTCACCGCCGCCCTGATCGGGGTGGGGGTCGAGTACGGCATCCACGGCGGCGCCCGGTTCCGGCAGCTCCGCTTGGAGGGGCAGGACGCGAGGACGGCGCTCGCCGGCACCTTCCGCAACCCGGGCCCGGGGATCGTCTCCTCGGCGCTCACCACCGCCGCGGGCCTGGGGGCGCTCTGCCTCGCCCACTTCCGGCCTCTGCGCGAGATGGGACAGGTGCTCACGGTGGGGGTGCTCGCGACCCTGGTG
>DATHUD010000292.1:0-2147 GCA_035462575.1 Thermoanaerobaculia bacterium
CGACCTCCTGATGGCCGTAGCGGAGCGCTTTGGTCTGGGCGCTCGAGAGCGCCTCTTGTGATTTCTGAGTCAGTTTGTTGATATCCATTTTATGCCCTCGCTTCTGAGCGAAACTGTGTAGAGAAATCCCTACACCTCCACCTCATCCCGCGCCCGGAACGTCGACGCCTCGGCGAGCTGCTCATAGAGCTCCCGCTCGCGGTCGGTCAGCCGGTCGGGGATGACGATCCGGATCTCCGCGAGGAGATCCCCCTTGCTGCCTCCGGACTGCGCGAGCCCGCGGCCCCGCAGCCGGATCTTGCGGCCGGACGACGACCCGGCCGGGATCCTCACCCGCACGGGGCCGGTGGGGGTCTCGACCTCCGCTTCTCCGCCGAGCGCGGCCTCCCAGGGGGCGACCGCCACGGTCGTCTGGATGTCCGAGCCTTCGACCTTGAAGCGCGGGTCCGGCGCGATCTCGATCTTCAGGAACAGATCGCCCGCGGGCCCGCCGCCGAAGCTCTGGGAGCCCTGGCCGGCGAGGCGGATCTTCTGGCCCGCCCGCACGCCCTCGGGGATGCGGACCGACAGGGTCTTGCGCTGCCCCGTATTGGGATCCTGGAGAGTGATCTCCCGCGTGCCGCCGCGGACCGCCTCGTCGAGCGAGAGGGTGATCGCGGCCTCGGTGTCTCCGCCGCCCCCGGCGCGCATGTCTCCGAATCCGCCTCCGGGCCCCCCGAAGCCCGCGGCCCCGCCGCGCCTCCGGCCTCCGGCCCCGCTGCCGAAGAGCATCTCGAAGAAGTCGCTGAACCCGGCGGCTCCACCGCCGCCTCCGCCGCCAAAGCCGCTGAAGTCGAACCCGCCGGCGCCGTTGCCGAAGCCCTCCCAGCCCGGCGGCGGGCTGCCGCCCATGCGGTTCCAGTTGGACCCGAACTGGTCGTACTTCTTCCGCTTGTCGGCGTCCTTCAGGACCTCGTAGGCCTCACCGACCTCCTTGAACTTGACCTCGGCCTGCGGGTCCTTGTTGACGTCCGGATGGAACTTGCGCGCCAGCTTCCGGTACGCCTTCTGGATGTCGTCCTGCGACGCATCCTTCTTGACCCCCAGGGTCGCGTAATAGTCCTTGTAATCCAATGAATATCTCCTCTTCGCGCCCTTCTGCCGGGGCGGGGCCGAGCTCCCGGGCCCGAGAACTTGAGTCCAGGGCTCAAGGTTTTAGTGCTCGGCACTCACATTGTAGAACGGAGTGGGGAACTTTTCCATTCCCCGTCCGGGAGCGTCCGCCCGGGTCTTCGCCCTCAGGCTTGGTGGTATACTTCTACGCGAGTCTGTTGCGCTTGGAAGAGGTTCTGTGGTGTACTCCCGGAACCTCGCGGGAAAGGACGGCACGCATCATGGCAATCCCTCTCGAGGATGACATCTTCTATCCCGAGTCTGACAGCGAGCCGATGGCGGAAACCGAGCTCCACCTCGAAGAGATGGTCTATGTGTGGCAAGCCCTGAAAGACCGCTTCGAGGCAGAGGCCGACGTCTTCGTGGGCGCGAACCTCTTCCTCTACTACCGGAAAGGGGATCCCAGGGCCGTGGTGGCGCCGGACGGCTTTGTGGTCAAGGGCGTTCCGAAGCTTCTGCCCGGCAACCGGCGGCGCCGGAAGTATCTCCTGTGGGAAGAGGGGAAGGTCCCGTGCTTCGTGCTGGAGACCACCTCCGAGAGCACGTACTCCCAGGACGAGGAGAAGAAGGGGAGCTACGAGAGGCTCGGCGTGGAGGAGTACTTTCAGTTCGATCCCCTGGGCGAATATCTGAGCCCGAGGCTACAGGGCCACTGTCTGGTGGGCGGCCGGTACCGCTCGATCCGGCCGGCTTCCGACGGGTCTCTCCTCAGCCGCGCCACCGGGATCGTCTTTCGCGCGGAGGGGACTCAGCTTCGCCTGACGGATGCGGCCACCGGGGCTCCTCTATGGCGGAAGGAAGAGGAGTCGAAGGCCCGGCGCCGTGCCGAGAAGGCCTTGCAGCAGGCCGAGACGAAGGTCGCCGCCGAGGCGAAGGCGCGGAAACAGGCCGAGGATAGAGTGCGCGCCCTCGAAGAAGAGCTCGCACGCCTGCGGCGCCCGAGCTAGGCATCCCGCGGGGCTTGGCTCCTCTCTTCCACGCTAAACTAGAGGCTG
>DATHUD010000293.1:0-1770 GCA_035462575.1 Thermoanaerobaculia bacterium
GGCGGGGCCACGGCGCGGCCGTTCAAGACGCACCACAACGCGCTGGACATCGACCTCTACATGCGGATCGCCCCGGAGCTGTTCCTGAAGCGGCTCCTCGTGGGGGGCATCCCCCGGGTCTACGAGATCAACCGGAACTTCAGGAACGAGGGCATCTCGACCCGGCACAACCCCGAGTTCACGATGCTCGAGTTCTACTGGGCGTACGCGGACTACCGCGACCTGATCGAGCTGACGGAGGAGCTGCTCTCGGGGCTCGCGGAGACCGCGAAGAAGGTGCAGGGGAAGGAGTCGATCACCTGGCAGGGCCAGCCCGTCGATTTCGGCCGTCCCTGGGCGCGCTACTCCATGCGGGACGCGGTCGCCCACTTCGGGGGCATCGAGGCGGGGAGGCTCGAAACCGCCGAGGGGATTCGCGAGGAGCTGGCGGCGCGGGGGATCGCGGTCCCGCCGGGCGGCACCTACGGCCATCTCCTGATGGCTCTCTTCGAGGAGACGGTCGAGACGCAACTCGTCCAGCCGACTTTCATCACGGACCACCCGGTCGAGGTCTCGCCGCTCGCCAAGCAGCGGGACGACGATCCGCGCTTCACCGAGCGGTTCGAGCTCTACATCGCCGGCATGGAGATGGCGAACGCCTTTTCGGAGCTGAACGATCCGGACGTCCAGGCCGAGCGCTTCAGCGAGCAGGTCGCGGCCCGCGACAAGGGGGACCAGGAGGCGCACCTCTACGACGCCGACTACGTCCGGGCGCTGGAGCACGGCATGCCGCCCGCGGGCGGGGAGGGGATCGGCATCGACCGGCTGACCATGCTGATGACGGACCGGCAGTCGATCCGCGATGTGATCCTGTTCCCGTTGATGCGGCCGGAGGCGGAGAGCGGAGGTTGAGCAAGCTCCTCCTGCGCCCCTGGCCGTTCCCGGTGATCCTCGCCCTCCGGTATCTGCGCAGCACGCGCCGGGACGCGTTCGCGAGCTTCCTGTCGCTGGTGGCGGCGGGGGGGCTCGCCCTGGGCGTGATGGCGCTCATCCTGTCGCTCGCGGTGATCTCGGGGTTCCAGAGCGCGCTGCGCTCGGAGCTGCTGGGAAGGACCCCGCAGATCGAGGTGGAGCTGCCGCCGGAGGCGGACGCGGAGGCGGCGCGGGACGCGGTGATGAAGGTCGAGGGGGTCGTCTCGGCGCAGATCCTGGTGCGCGGCGGGGGGTGGCTGGTGGACGAGGGGAAGGTGCAGCCGGTCGAGCTCGTGGGGTTCGACGGCCAGGTGCCGCCGTCTTTCCCTGCGGCGGCGGGGAAGCCCGAGGGGCTCTACGTGACGTCCGCCCTCGCGACCCGCTGGGGGCTGCGGCCGGGGGATACGCTGGAGGTGGTGTCTCCCCGCCCCACGCTCATGCCGTTCGGGGGGCCGCAGCCGCGGGTGCGCAGCGTCCCCCTGGCGGGGACGTACGAGGCGGGAAAGACTCAGGAGGACCGGGAGCGGGCTGCCCTGCCGCGCAAGGTGGCCGAGACGCTCCTCGGCAACACCCACCGCCGCCTGGAAGTGGCGGCCGGGGATCTGGACGCGGCCGTGGACGTGGCGGAGCGGCTGCCCGAGGTGCTGCCGGCCGAGAGCGTGGTCCGCACCTGGAAGGAGCTGAACCGCCCCCTCCTTTTCGCGCTGCGGCTCGAAAAGCTCGTCATGTTCGTCGCCGTCTCGCTGATCGTGCTCGTGGCGGCCCTGGCGCTGGTGGCGGACCTCGCCCTCATCATCTCCAGCAAGCGGCCGGAGATCG
>DATHUD010000294.1:0-5405 GCA_035462575.1 Thermoanaerobaculia bacterium
AAAGAAAACTGTGGTCTCGTGTTGGGAGGGGACGCCCTCTCCCGGGGGAAGGGGGGCGATGGGAGAGGGTCGGGGTGAGGTTTTCGGGGTGGTGGGCAAAACCCCGGAGCGCTCTCTTCGTATAGATGAGAGCGCATGACAACGATCCAGGCCGCCCTCGTCGAGGACCAGACCCAGACTCGGCAGGGGCTCACGGCCCTGATCGACGGTACCCCGGGGTACCGCTGCGCCGGCGCCTGGCGGACCTGCGAGGAGATGCTCGCCCGTCTCCCCGAGGTCCGGCCGGACGTCCTCCTTCTGGACATCGGCCTGCCCGGCATGTCCGGCATCGACGGAGCGCGCAAGGCGCGGGAGGTCCTCTCCGGCCTGCCCGTCCTCATGCTCACCATCCACGAGGACAACGACTTGATCGTCGAAGCCCTCTGCGCGGGCGCCGCCGGCTACCTGGTCAAGAAGACGCCGCCGGCCCGGCTCCTCGAAGCGATCCGGGAGGCGCACGAAGGGGGCTCGCCCATGAGCTCCCACATCGCCCGCCGCGTCGTCGAGGTGCTCCGCACCCTGCGGGTGGAGACCTCTCCGGAGCGGGCCGAGAGCGACGGGGATCTCCTCACCCGCCGCGAGCGCGAGATCCTCCGGGGCCTGGCCGCGGGCAAGACCTACCAGCAGGCGGCGCAGGGCCTCCACATCAGCACCGACACCGTGCGTTTCCACATCCGCAAGATCTACCGGAAGCTCCAGGCCCACTCCCAGTCCGAGGCCGTGGCCATCGCGCTGCGCAAAGGGCTGCTCTGAGCTTCTCCCCCTGCACGATCGTGCGGGCCGCCTTCGCCCAAGCCGCAGGACCGTCCCATCATGCGGCTTCTCCGGCCCCGGCCCCGCCCGCAGAATGAGCCCATCGATGATCTCCACGGCGCCGTGGTTGGAGGGTCAACGAGAACAAACGAGAAAGGGGTCCGTACACATGTTGAGAAAGTCGACGATGCTCCGCCTCCTCTGTGCCGCCGTCCTCGCCGTGACGGCCGCCTTCGGCGCCTTCACCATCACCGCCGAGCCGGCCCACGCCCTGTACTGCCCGGACACGTTCCTCGGCTGCGAATTCGATCGGGTCCAGGACTACGGCAACATGATCTGCTGCGTCTACGCCTGCCCGACCGGCAACGAGCGGGTCGGAAACTGCGAGCAGACCTGGTGAGGCGCGTCATGAGAAAGTCGGCGATGCTTCGCCTTTCAGGCCTCGCCCTGCTCGCCGCGACGGCGCTCTTCGGAGGCCTCACCTTCACGGCCGAGCCGCTCCAGGCCAAGACGTGCCAGTCCTCGATCCTCGGGTGCCCGTTCGAAGAGGTCCGCCAGTTCGGGACCACCCAGTGCTGCGTCTACCAGTGCCCGGATCGCGAGATCGTGGCCAACTGCGATCCTCTCGTTCCGTGACGTTCCGGTCCATTCAAACCTTCGGGAGGCTCGCGGCGCTCGCGCTCTGGCTCGGCGCCGCGGGCCTCCCCTCCGCCGCAATGGCCCAGAGCCGCATCGTGCGCAGCTTCTCGATGGAGGACGGGCTGGCCAATCCGTACGTGAGCTCGATTTTCGAGGACCGGGATGGATTCCTCTGGATCGGGACCGACGACGGGGTCAGTCGTTTCGACGGCGTCGCCTTCACCAACTTCGACCATCAGCAGGGCGTTCCCTCTGGCCGGATTCATGCCTTTCACCAGGCGCCGGACGGAACCCTCTACGTCGGAGGGGGAAACGGAGCCGCGGTTTTCGACGGAGAGCGCTTCATCCCCGTCGGCCTGGAGGGGAGGATCGCAGACCGCGTCGTCTCCATCGCCGGGCTTCCGGACGGAACGGTGTTCTTCGGCGGGAAGATGGGGCTCGTCAAGCAGAATCCGGACGGAAGGTGGGAGCCTCTCCTGCAGCCGGGACATCCTCTGTTGTCCGATCGCTCGCCAAGCGCCCTCCTCGCGGCCGGGGACGGCACGCTGTACGTCGGGACCGGTGGGAAGGGTCTCCTCGCGATTCGCGGCGAGCGGACTCTCCCGCTCCTCTCGGCCCCGGTCTACGTCAACATCAATGCTCTCCACGAGGGTCGGGACAGGACGATCTACATCGGAACGAAAGAGGGGCTTCTGGTCCTGCGCGGGGGCTCCATGTCGATGCCGCCCTCGACCCGGGGGTACGACATCCAATCGATCTCCGAGAGCGAAGGAGGCGATCTCTACCTGGCAACCTGGGGATCGGGGGTCCTCCACCTGCGCTCGGCGACCCTGGAGCCCGCTGCCCCCATCACCACGGCCCATGGCCTCTCCCACCCTCTTGTAGCCGTTGTTCACGCAAGCCGTGGCGGACCTGTCATCTTCGGAACGGCCGAGGGGCTCGATATCGCCGGAACCTTCGCTGTCGAGACCTGGACCGCTGCCCAGGGCGTGCCGGAGGCCCCGTTCGCAGAGATTGCAGAGGACATGCAGGGAAGCCTGTACCTGGCGACGGGGCAGGGAGTCGCGATCCTGAGAGGGGAGCGGTGGCTTCCCGCCGCGGGCGAAGGGTTCCCGAAAACAACTGTCTACTCCATGCACGCCGGGAGCTCGGGCCGCCTCTACCTCGGGGACGACCAGGGTCGTATCCGGATCTTCGAAGCGGGAAACCTCCTCCGCGTCGTCGAGCTGCCGAAGAGGGATCTGGTCTGGGCGATCGTCGAGGGACCTGACGGCGCTGTCTACGCTGCCGTACGTGCCGGGAAGCTTTTCATCCTTGAGGGACGGGAGGTCCGCTCGTTCGGCCCTCCAGCCGGCCTTTCCAAGCGCGAGATCAACGCTCTGGCTCTCGCGACGGACGGCACCGTCTATCTGGGGACCGGCGGAGGACTGGTGACTTTCCGTCAGGGCCGCTTCCAGGTCCGGACCCGCCAGCACGGCCTTGTCGAGGATCAGGTTCTTTCCGTGCACATCGGGAAGGATGGCAGCGTCTACGCGGGCACTTCCGGTGGCCTCTCGATCCTCCGCGACGGGAAATTCGACAACTACACGACGGCCGAGGGGCTGACCAACAATGTGATTCGTTGCATTCTGGAGGATGACGAGGGCCGTCTCTATCTCAGCACCAACCGGGGCGTCAACGTCCTGGACCTCCAGGCCCCGTCCCCGGTCTCACGGGTCCTCCCGATCGGCAGCCCCGGCCGGAGCCTCGGCTCTCCCGTGTGCCTGCGGGACCGCCGCGGCCGGCTCTGGTTCGGCCTCCGTCACGCCCTCGCGGTCTACGATCCCGCGAAGGACCGTCCGCGCAACGTTCCCAAGGCCCTGCTGACCGGCCTCCAGGTCTTCAAGGACCGGATTCCTCTCGAATCGGTCCTCGCCCACGACCGCAACGACCTGACTTTCTCCTTTGCGGGGATCGACCTCGCGGCCCACCTCCTGCGGTTCCGCTACCGGCTCGCCGGGCTGGACCGGGAGTGGACCGACACCGGCCAGCGCTCGGCACGCTATCCGAACCTTCTGCCCGGGGACTACCGCTTCGAGGTCCAGGCCGCGAACGACGCCGGGCTCTGGAGCGCGCCGGCCGGCCTTTCGTTCACCATCCGGCAGCCGCCCTGGTGGCGCCGGCCCGCGCTCGTGCTCGGCCTGGCCGCGGCGGCGGTCGCCCTGGCCACGGCGCTGTTCGCGGTCTTGCGCGTGCGGCAGCTCCTGGAGGTGGAGCGCCTGCGCGCCGGAATCGCCGCCGACCTCCACGACCAGGTCGGGGCCGGACTCACGGACATCGCCATCCTCTCCGAAGTGGCTTCGCAGAAGGCCGGCCGCCTGCCCGAGCTCGACCGCATCGCCGCCACCGCCCGGGAGATGGTGGACGGCCTGGGCGACATCGTCTGGCTGATCAACCCGCGGCGGGACTCCCTGGGCGAGCTGTTCCTGCGACTCAAGGACTCCTACGCCGAGCTGTTCGCGCACGCCGGCGCCGAGCTGGAAGCAGGGGACCTCTCGCCCTTCGAGAGGGTGCGCCTGCCCATGAGCTGGCGCCAGGACCTCCATCTCCTCTTCCAGGAAGCTCTCCGCAACGCCCTGCGCCACAGCGGCTGCCGCCGGGCCGAGCTGTCCGTGACCCTCCGCGGCCGGCGGCTGGAAGTGGTGCTCCGCGACGACGGCCGGGGCTTCGACCCGGAACGCGCCAACGGCCAGGGCGAGGGGCTCGCGACCATGCGCCGCCGGGCCGGCCGGCTCAAGGGGCGGCTGGATTTCGAATCCTCTCCGGCAGGGACGACCGTCCGCTTCACCGGCCCGGCTCCCTGAGCGGTACAATCCCCACCAGCGTCATGCGAAAGCTCCTGCTCTCCCTCGCTGTCCTCGCGGCCGCGGCCCTGGTGGGCCTCGCCGCGTTCTTCGTCTTCAGCGCGCCCCGCCATCGGCCGGCGTCGCGCGAAACCGTGGCGCGGACCCCCGAGCGGATGGCGCGCGGGCGCTACCTCGTCGAGCACGTCCTCGACTGCAACGGGTGCCACACCCAGCGGGACTGGTCCCGCTGGGGCGGGCCGATGCGGGGGGCGCGAGGGGCGGGCGGCGACTGCCTGACCGGGGAGCACGGGTTTCCGGGGCGGATCTGCGGGTCGAACATCACCATGGACCGCGAGACCGGGATCGGCGCCTGGACCGACGGCGAGATCCTGCGGGCCACCCGCGAAGGAGTCGACCGCGAAGGGAACGCCCTCTTCCCCCTGATGCCCTACACGGAATACCGGGCCCTCTCCGAGGAGGACGCCCGGGCCGTCCTCGTCTATCTGCGGACCCTCCGGCCCGTCCGCCAAGCCGTCGCCGAGACCGAGATCGACTTCCCCGTGCGCCTCTTCGTCAAGCTGGCGCCCCGGGACCTCGACGGCCCGGTGCCGGAGCCGGACCGCTCCGACCCGGTGCGCTACGGCGAATACCTGGCGACCATCTCGGGCTGCAAGTTCTGCCACACCCCGGTCGACGACCGCAACCAGCCGGTCCGCGGCCGGGCCTTCGCGGGCGGGCAGGAGTTCCGCGGCCCCTGGGGAACGGTCCGCTCCTCGAACCTCACCCCGCACGTCACCGGCCTGGGGGAGCGCGGCCGCGAGAGCTTCATCGGCCTCTTCCGGGTCTACAACGACCCCGCCGCCGCCGTGCCCGCCCCGGCCGGCCGCAACACCGTCATGCCCTGGCTCTCCCTGGCCGGGATGACGGACGACGACCTGGGCGCCATCTACGAGTACCTGCTGACCGTCCCGCCGATCGAGAACACGGTCGAGAGGTTCCCGCCGGCTCCGAAGCCGGCCGCCTAGCTCTACTTTGTCCGATTGCGCCCCCCGCCCGAAACCCTCACCCCGACCCTCTCCCATCCTCCCGCCCGCCGCCGGGAGAGGGCGCCCCCGCCCAGCCCGACTCCCGGACCGGCTCCCGCCGCTC
>DATHUD010000295.1:0-5541 GCA_035462575.1 Thermoanaerobaculia bacterium
CCGGCTGCGGATCTCGCGCACCCGCTCGAGGGCGGCCTCGCGGGCCGGCCTTCCGGTCAGCCGCCCGTCCGGCCCGGCCCGCACGCTGCCGTCCACGATCAGCCCGGCGGCCCCCGCTTCGGCCGCGGCTTCGATCCGGGGGGAAGCCTCCTGCAAATCCGCATCGGCCGGCACGCAGAGGAGGACGGGGCGGGGAGGGGAGGCGGAGCGCGCGGCGTCCAGGACTTCCGGGAGATGCGCGGACCACGGGAACGCGAGCGAGAAGAGGTGGGCGTGCGGAGCGAGCTCCCGGACGATGCGCGCGCTCTCCGCCGGATCTCCCAGCCGGACGATCACCGGGATTCCCAGGCGGGCCGCTTCGGCCACCCGCGGCGCCGCGGCCGCGAGGCTCAGGCTCTCCGGCGGATCGGGGGTCCGGAGGGCCTCCTGGCCGATGAGACGGTCCATGGGAGAGGCGCCGGCCTCGCCCGCGAGCGTCACCGGCCCGACTTCGAGGAAGCCGAAGCCGAAGCGGGCGAGCGCGGGCAGGGCGGCGGCGCGGGCGTCGAGGCCGGGTCCCAGGCCCACCGCGGTCGGGAAATCGAGCCCGAGGAACGACTGCCGCAGGCGGGGATCGGCCCGCATGTGTCCCAGAAAGTCGATGGCGGCCGGGCCGAACGGCAGCCGCGAGAGCCGGCCGATGAACCCCAGGGCGAAGTCGCGGGCCGTTCCGGCCGGCAGCCGGAACAGCAGGGGTTGCGTCACGGTCCGATAGAACCAGTCCGGCATGTCCCTCTCCCTTCGGGTCTACATGACGCTATCAGAGCACAGGAAACCCTGTCCTTGACGTTCCTGGTGTCCTTGGTGTCCTTTCCCCGATAAGATACCCGGCCATGATCCAGATCGACTTGCAGGGAAAGCGTGGTCTCGTGATGGGAGTCGCCAACGCCCGGAGCCTCGGCTGGGCGATCGCCGAGCGGCTGCACGCCGCCGGCGCGGAGCTGGCCTTCAGCTACCAGGGGGAGCGGCTCAAGGAGGATCTCGAAAAGCTCACCAAGGAGATGCCGGGCACCCGGCTCTACCAGTGCGACGTCACCCGGGACGAGGATCTCGCGGCGACGTTCGACGACCTCCGGACCCACTGGGGGGGCCTCGACTACGTCGTCCACTCGATCGGCTTCGCGCCCCGGGCGGCGATGGACGGCCGCTTCATCGAGACCTCCCGGGAGGACTGGAAGACGGCGCTCGACATCTCGGCGTTCTCGATGGTGGCGGTGGCCCGCGCGGCCGAGCCGCTGCTCTCCGAGGGGGGCGGCCTCGTCACCCTCACCTACTACGCCTCGGAGAAGGTGGTTCCCAAGTACAACGTGATGGGGATCGCGAAAAGCGCGCTCGAGGCGAGCGTCCGCTACCTCGCCTACGACCTGGGCAAGAAGGGCGTCCGGGTCAACGCCGTGTCGGCCGGCCCGGTGCGCACGGTCGCGGCGCGCAGCATCCCCGGCTTCATGAAGATGTACAACCGCGTGGCCGGCGTGGCCCCGCTCGGCCGCAACGTCCCCCACGAGGAGGTCGGCAACCTCGGCCTCTTCCTCCTCTCCCCCCTGGCGAGCGGGATCACCGGCGAGACCGTGTACGTGGACGCCGGCTACCACGTGATGGGGATGGAGCTGGGGGACGAATAGAAGATCCCCAGGGGGGCGGCCCGCGGCGCGCCCCCCTCCCCTCGCCGCCTTCGTTTCTTTTTAGTTTCCGGAGCCCGGCTCTTCGGCGGGATCGCTGTCGGCCGTCGCGCCGGTCCAGCCGCCGCAGAGGGGCTGACCGTTCGGATCGATGCCGCAGCCGTTTCCCTTTTCCAGGAGCGAGGCGCCGGCGGGAGCCTCGTCCGCCGCGCCGCCCAGGAGGGAGCCCCAGAAGGCGGTCAACGCTTCGAACAGGTCCATGATGAGGGTGGGGGCGCCAAAGCTCGGGGTCTCTGTCCGGGTGCCCGCCGTGGCCATGGCGGGGGTGGCGAGCAGGCAGAGGGACAGGATCGCGACAACTGCGAGTGGCTTTTTAAGCATAACTTTTTCTCCTCCTCCGAAGTGATCGATGGTCATCAATGCCCGAAATGTGAGCCGTCCTCCCCATAGTGCCTGAAAACGGAAAAAGGGGACAACCGCTTCGAAAGTCGCCGGGACGACGATGGGAGAGGGGACGGATATACTCCCGCGGATGCGACGAAGGACACATCCGGATAGACGGACGGGAGAAGAGACATCGTGAAGGCCTTGATCCTGGCGGGCGGGAGCGGCACGCGGTTCTGGCCGCTCTCCCGCAAGCGGAGACCGAAACAGCTCCTCTCCCTCGAAGGGGAGCGGAGCCTGCTGCGCGATACGGTTTTGAGGCTGCGGCCCCTGGTCGAGCCGGAAGGCGTCTGGGTCTGCACGACGGAGGGGCTGGCCGAGGAGGTCCGCCGCGACCTGCCGGAGGTGCCTCCGGAGCAGATTCTCCTGGAGCCTGAAGGGCGCAACACGGCGCCTGCGATCGGCTGGTCCGTACGCTCCATGCCCGAGGAGGCCCGGCGCGGCGTGGTGGCGGTGCTGCCGGCGGACCACCGGGTGGGCGACCCCGGCGCCTTCCGGGAGGCGCTGGAGCGGGCGGCCCGGGTGGTAGAGGCGGAAAACCGGGTGATGACGTTGGGGGTGACCCCGCGCTGGGCCGAGACCGGCTACGGCTACCTGGAGCTCGACCCGGAGGCGGAGCCGGGCGGCGTGCGCCGGGTGCGCCGGTTCGTCGAGAAGCCTTCCCCCGAGAACGCGGCCCGCTTCGTGGCCTCCGGCAACTATCTTTGGAACGCCGGCATCTTCCTCTTCCGGGGGACGACGCTTCTGGATCTCCTCGCCCGGCTCCAGCCGGAGCTCTCCCGGGGGCTCGAAGAGATCGCCGCCGCGCCCGAGCGGCTGGGCGAGCTCTACGGCCGGCTCCCAACGGATTCGATCGACTACGCGGTGATGGAGAAGCTCGACGGCATCCGCACGATCCCGCTCGACTGCGGCTGGAGCGACCTGGGCTCCTGGGAGGCGCTGGACGAGGTGCTCCCCGACGACGGACAGGGCAACTCCGGGCGCGGCGACACCCTGGCGCTCGACGCGCGGGGGAACCTCCTCTTCGCGGACTCCGGCACGATCGCGGTCCTGGGCGTCGAAGGCCTCGTGGTGGTGAAGACGGGCGATGCGGTCCTCGTCCTCCCCAAGAGCCGCTCGCAGGAGGTCAAGAAGATCGTCTCGGAGCTCATCCGAAGCGGGCGCGAGGATCTCCTTTGATCCAGCCGGCCCTCCTGTCCACCGCGGCGGGCGACCGTTCGCTCGCCGGCCTCCCGGCCCCCCTCCCTCTGGACGAGCTGGTCCCCGGCACCGGGGAGTGGGAGGTCGAGATCGGCTTCGGCAAAGGCCGCTATCTCCTCCGCCGCTGCCAGGAGGACCCCGGCCGCCGCTTCCTCGGACTGGAGATCGCGGGCGAGTACCATGGCATCTTCGTGGACCGCGCCCGGCGGCGGGGGCTCACGAACTGGATCGCTCTGCGCGGCGACGCGCTCTTTTTTCTCGGGGCGGTCCTGCCGGCCGGTTTCGCCTCGGTCGTCCACGTCTACTTTCCGGACCCCTGGCCCAAGAGCCGCCACCACAAGCGCCGGCTTTTCGATCCGCAGACCGTGGACCTGGTCCTCGGCCTGCTCCGCCCAGGAGGGCGGCTCTTCTTTGCCACCGACTTTCTGGAGTATGGCGAGATCGTGATGAAAATTCTGGAGGCCCACCCCGGGCTCCGGGTGACCCGGCGCGAGCGCCCGTGGGACGAGGGGCCGCGCACGAACTACGAGGCCAAGTACATCGTGGAAGGGCGGCCCATCCTCCGCGCCGAGGCGGTCCTCGCCGGAGAGCCGTCTCTCTACCCCGGGGGCGTGCCCGCCGTGCTGGCCGCGACCTGGCGCGAGCCGGAAGAGGAGAGGGCGTGACCGGCGCCGCGGAATTCCCCGTCCGCCTGGACGTCACGGTCCGCTTCCGCGACCTGGACGGGCTGCGGCACGTCAACAATTCGGTCTTCCTCACCTATCTGGAAACCGCGCGGGAGGCGTACTGGAACGCCCTGGGGTACGAGCTGGACCTTGAGGGGTACGGCTACATCCTCGCCCGCATCGAGTGCGACTTCCGGGCGCCCATCCTCTACCAGGGGCCCGGCACCCGCGTCCGGGTCCTCATCCGCTGCGCCCGCCTGGGAACGAAGAGTTGGGAGTACGAGTACCGGGTCGAGGACAGCGAGGGGACCACCCTCTTCGCCGAGGCGCGCTCGGTTCAGGTCTACAGCCACATCCCGAGCAGCCGGACGGAGCCCATTCCGCCGGAGATCCGAAAAGCATTCGACCGTCTGGAGGGCCGCGCGTGACGACTCCGCAGCCGCAGGAACCGCCTCCGCCCCGTCTGAGCTGGGGCGCCCGCCTCGGGCTTCTGTTCGGCATCCTCTCGGGGCCGGCCTACATCGCGTGGATCGCAGGGGTGGAGGGGAAGCGGATCTGGGTGATCCTGGGGATCATTCTGCTCATCGCGGGGTGCGCCGGCCTCGCCCACCGCCTGATGGCGATGACGCGGAAGTAGTCAGCCGGGCCCAGCCGCGCCCCAGATCCGCGAGCGAGCTCGCATCCATCACCCGTTTGCCCAGGCTCCGCAGCGCCGCGGTCGACTTGAGGGTTGCGAGCTTGAGCGGCACGCCCGGAGGCAGTGGGCCGAAGCGGAGTTCTAGCTGATCGAGGATCATCTCCCGCATTCCTTCCTGCCGCCCCTCCACGACACCTTCTCGCTTGATCTTCCTCTCCCACTTGGCGATGGTTTCTTCGAGCATCGCGGTCCCCTCCAAGTCTGCCGCCAGGATCATTTTAACCCGTTGCGGGGCATTTCGCAGCCTCCGGGTCAGCCAAGCGATTACGATTCGACGCAACTCCGGATCGTCCTCTCGGGAGAGCAGCAAAAAGGCATCCCGGAGAAGCCCGGGGAGCCGTTCCGGCGAGTCGCAGGTCTCGATCCGGAACAGGGCGGCCACCAGGTTCCCTTCGAGCTCCGGGCGGCCAAGGTCCAGCCGGTTCTCGTCGATCAGGAGATAGCGCAGCCGGGGAAGGCAACGCCGAAACGCGAGGGGCACCGGCTCGAACAGCCGTCCGAGAGCGACGGGAGGTTGCCAGGGCGCCTTGCCGTTGTAGATGACGATGGACAGCACCGCCGGGAGCCCGGTCCCCGCCCGGCCCCTCTTCCTCCGGAACAGGGCCTGGAGCAACAAGCCCGCATAGGCCAGGAGACGGACTGGCATGGACGGATCCGGCCTCGACTGGAATTCCACCATCAGGTAGAGGAAGGACCGGGCCGGGTCCCCCTTCTTCCAGCGTAGCCTCCAGAAGACATCGCCGTGGCGCTCCTGCAGATCGTCGCTGATCAGGCTGCTCGGAACGCGCTCCAGGGTCGAGAGGTCCAACTCTGCCACCCGGTCCTTGCCGAGGAAGCCGAGGAGAAAGGACTCCACGATCCGGGGATGCGAGAAGAG
>DATHUD010000296.1:0-5272 GCA_035462575.1 Thermoanaerobaculia bacterium
AAAGGGCGGCCTCACGGCCGCCCTTCAAAAAAGCCCGGGAATATTCCCCCGCCTACGCGGGACGGACCATGATTCGCTTGAAGTAGCCGTCCCCTTCGCTCTCGGTGACCACGCCCGGGTCATCCGCCAGGGTGACGTGAATGATGCGGCGGTCGGCGGGATTCATCGGCTCCAGAAGCCGCGGCCGGCCCTTCCGGCGGACCTCGTCGGCCACGCGCTGGGCGAGACTGCGGAGGCGCTCTTCGCGGATCTCGTGGAAGTTCTCGCAGTCGACCCGCACGGCGATCGCCTCGCCCGAGAGGCTGCGGATCATGCGGGGGAGGAGATGCTCGATGGCCATGACGAGCTCGCCGTCATCCGCAAAGCACCAGTCCACGTCCTCTCCCGCGAGATCCACCTCCAGGCGATCCTCGCCCTGGAAGATCGTGGGGTGCAACGAGAGACCGGCGACCCGGATGAGAAGGTTTGCGGCCTTGGCCGCCGCGTCGGCCACCGGACCTTCCGCCCGGGGGAAGCGCTCGGAGACCCCCCTCGGCTTTTCGGGAAGAGTCACCAGCCCCGCTTCCGCCATCACACCGGGAATCCGGGGCTCCGCGGAGCGCGGCTCGGGCACGTAAACGCCCGCCGGACGGTCCGAGCGGTCGCGGAGCGGGGGGCGGCGGTCGTCGCGCCCTCCCCGGTCGCGGGGACGGCGGCGGGGACGCTCGCCGTCTTCCCGGGGGCGGCGCTCGCGGGGCCTCTCCGGCTCGGCCGCGAGCGGCGGCGCGGGAGGAGCCGGGGGCGGTGCAACAGGAGAAGCCGGCGGAGGCACCGGGCGGGGCTCCCGGGAGAGCAGCTCCGCCGGCGGAGGCGGGGGGGTGGCGCGGACGGCCGGAGGGAGCGCCGCCCCCGGCGCCTCCCGCCGCGGAGCGTCCGGATTGACCTCGATCACCACCTTGCGCCGGGTCTTCAAGAACCCGTGCTTCTTCTCGAGGCTCCTGTAGGCGATCTCTTCGGGCTTGAGGTTGAAGTAGTTGGCCGCCTGGACCAGCGCCTGCTGCAGGCTGTCGCCGGAAAAATACCGTCTCTTGGGCTCGTTCATGTCATCCATAGGAATGGGCTCTCTCTGGAGGGTCCGCGGCCGTTACTGCTCCTGCTTCGGCCAGAGACGGTTGTAAACCCCCTGTTGCACGATGGTCAAGACGTTGTTCGTCAGCCAGTAGAGGACGAGGCCGCTCGGAACGCCGAGGAACAGGAACGTCATGAAGATCGGCATCATCTGGAAAATCCGCCGCTGCATGGGATCACCCGCGGGCGGTGCCATGCGTACCTGGAGGAACTGGGTGGCGCCCATGACGATGGGCAGCACGTAGTAGGGATCATGGACCGACAGGTCCTGGACCCAAAGCATCCACGGCGCCCCGCGCAGCTCGGCCGCCGCCGAGAGCAGCCGGTAGAAGGCGAAGAGGATCGGCATCTGGAGCAGGATCGGGAGGCACCCTCCCGCCGGGTTCACCCCATGCTCCTTGTAGAGGCCCATCATCTCCTGGTTCATCTGCTGCTGCATCTCGATGTTCGGCCGCCCCTGCTTGTCCTTCAGCTTGGTCCGGTACTTGTCCCTGATCCTCTGCACCTTGGGATTGAGCTCCTGCATCTTGCGCATCGACATCATGCTCTTGTGCGTGAGCGGCAGGAGCAGGATCTTGATCACGATCGTCAGCAGGATGATCGCCCAGCCGTAGTTGGCCACGATGTGGTCGTAAATCCAGTGGAGGGCTGCGAGCAGCGGGCGCGCCAGGACTCCGAACATGCCGAAGTCCACCGTCTTCTCGAGGCCGTAGGGGAGATTCGCCAGACGCTCGTACTGCTTGGAGCCCCAGTAGGAGACGAGGGAGAGGCCGTCCGCTTCCGGCTGCAAGACCAGCGCGAGCTCCCGCGTCAGCTTCTCCTGCTCGTCGCTCAAGGCATCCGCTGCGGGCATCGGCACGAAGCGCGCGCCGTCGTCGCCCGGCTCGATCAGGACCGGGCGGAAGACGGCCCGGTCGAGCCCGGCCCGGGGGATCACGGCGGAGAGGAAGTAGGTGTCCTCGAGACCGACCCACGAAAGACCGCGGCCGGGGACCTCGACAGTCTCCTCCGCTTTCGGAGCGTCCAGCCGCTCCACCTCGCCGCCGGTCAAGTACACGGCGGCCCGCCGCTCGTACTGGCTCTTGAGCTCCTCGGCCGTGGGGTTGCGGATGCCGGGGCCGACCAGGAGACTCCAGCGCTCCGGCCCGGAGACCTTGACGTCCACCTCGAGCAGCCCCTGCTCGTTCAGCCGGAACGTCTTTTCGGCCTGGCCCGCGGGGCCGCTGTAGCGGAAGACGACACCGCGGCCGCCAGCTCCCTTTTCCGAGGTGAACAGGGCCTGGTTCAACGGGTGCGGCTCGAAGCGCGCACTCATCAGGCCGTACGGCCAGGGCCCCTCCTTGCGCGCGCGGACGAGGTCGAGCGCGCGGCCCGCCCCGGCCTCGGCCTCAGCTTCGGCCGCGGTGTCGCGCACCTCGAAGGAGACGAGCTGAGCGCCCCGGTTGGTGAAGACGGCCCGCTGGCCCCCTCCTTCGAGGACGACCCGCTCTTCCAAGGCGGCCTCGAGGCGCTCCCTGGGCGCGGCCGGGGACGACGGTGCCGGGGCGGAAGGCGAGGCGGGGTCGGCGCCCCGGGGGACGGCGGCCGGCGGCGGGGCGGTCCCCTCCTGCCGGGCCGCCTCCGGAACCGGCGTCGGCTTCTTCGGCGGGAACAGGGTGTACCAGCCGAAGATCACGATCATGGACAGCAGGAAGGCAAGGAACAGACGGCGATTGTCCACGGAGCTTCGAATCCTCTCTCTTAGGTCCTGTCTTGGGTTTGGGGAGATCCGGCCGCCGGCGGCTTATGGCAGATCGATCCCGCCTGGATGAAAGGGTTGGCAGCGAAGGAGGCGCCCGGCGGCCAGGACGCTGCCGCGCCAGAAGCCGTGCTTCAGGAGAGCGAGGCGGGCGTACTCCGAGCAGGTGGGAGAGAAGCGGCAGGCGCGGGGGAGGAGGGGCGAGACCCGGCGCTTGTAGACGCCGAGGAGCGCCACGAGGAGGCGCGTCACCCCGCCGGCTCCCGCCGCTCCCGGACTCCCGAGAGCAGGCGCAGAAGCTCCGACCGGAGCGCCGGAAAATCCGACCGGCCGGCCTCCGGCTTCAAATGGATGATCAGATCCAAGGGGGGGAGCTGGCCACGGTCCTTCCATCGCCGGTAGATCTCTTTGATTCTGCGCTTCAAGCGGTGGCGCACCACCGCCTTGCCGACCTTCCGGCTGGCGGTGATGCCGAGCCGCGGGTGCCCGAGCTGGTTCGGAACGTAGTAGAGAAGGGCCAGCGACCCGTGCCGCCGGCGTCCCGTCCGGTAGCATCTGAGGTAATCCGCCCGCCGCCGCAGCCGCTCTCGCGCAAGCAGGCGTTGACCCGTCCCGCCCGGGCTCGCGCCCGGGGAGACCTGGGAGCCCGGCATCAGACGCTCAGGCGCTTGCGACCCTTCCGGCGCCGGGCCGACAGCACGGCGCGTCCGTGGCGGGTGCGCATCCGAACCAGGAATCCATGGGTCCGCTTGCGGCGACGGTTGTTGGGTTGAAAGGTGCGTTTCACGTGTGACCGCCTTCTTCTTCTCTAGATCAGTAGATAGGGGGCGCGCCGGAGCACCGGCTCCCGGCTTGAATCCGCCCGCTTCGAACGAAACCCGTAACGTATTTCACCTGTGGCCCGGGCGTCAAGGGAAAGCCCCTTGGCCGGGCGAGGCGAGAACATGGCGGAGAGGGTGGGATTCGAACCCACGGACCGGTTGCCCGGTCAACGGTTTTCGAGACCGCCCCATTCGACCGCTCTGGCACCTCTCCGTTTTTTCAAATTCGGATGTGGCGGAGAGAGTGGGATTCGAACCCACGGTAGGGTTTCCCCTACACACGCTTTCCAAGCGTGCTCCTTAAGCCACTCGGACATCTCTCCAGAAATCGTGTAAAGAACCGTGCGTCGCTCAGGGTCTCTTCCGGAGCGACGCGAAGAAGCCGCGCAGGAGCGCGGCGCTCTCTTCTTCAAGGACACCGGCCGTCACCTCCAACCGGTGGTTCAACCGCGGATCCTGCACCAGGTTGCCGAGGCTCCGGCAGTACCCCGCCTTCGGATCGGCCGCCCCGTAGACCAGCCGCTCGACGCGGCTCGCGACCAAGGCCCCCGCGCACATCGCGCACGGCTCCAGGGTGACGTACATCGTGCAACCGGTGAGCCGCCACCCGCCCATCGCCTCCGCCGCCTGCCGGATCGCCAGGATCTCGGCGTGGGCCAGCGGATCGCCGTCGATCTCCCGGCGGTTGTGACCGCGCCCGAGGATTTCGCCCTCCCGTACGATCACGGCGCCGATCGGCACCTCGCCGATCCCGCCAGCGCGACGGGCCTCCGCGAGCGCTTCGGTCATCCAGAGCCGATCGTCCGGTCTCTCCATGTCCGCAGGCTCGCCTTGGCTCCCGCCGGAACGGGAACGCGTATATTACCCGAGGAAGGAAACTCCGGCAATGCGCAATGCATTCCTCAAGCCCGGAGCGAGATGGGCAGAGCGTTGGAATGCGGGCTCGGTCTTCCCGGTTATCATCCTTCCAGGCCCGGGAGGGGGTGTCCTTTACATCCCCGATCCCAGGTCGTACGATGGGGGCCTCGCAGTGGCCCACGAAGGGTTCGGGTCCTGTGCATCGGTCGTTACCGAACCTCGTCAGGCCCGGAAGGGAGCAGCGATAAGGTATCCGGTCGAGTGCCGCAGATTCACCGGAACCCTTCGTAGACCACTGTCGCCGACATCTCCGCCATGACGTATCAGGTCCTCGCCCGTAAGTGGCGCCCTCAGAACTTCTCCAGCCTCGTCGGCCAGGGGCCGATCGTCACGGCTTTGCGCAACGCCCTTCAGGAAGGGCGGATCGCGCAGGCCTATCTCTTCTCCGGCATCAGGGGCGTGGGCAAGACCACGGCGGCGCGCGTGCTCGCCAAGGCCCTCAACTGCGAGCGGGGCCCCGCGGCCGACCCGTGCAACGAGTGCATGCCCTGCATCGAGATCACCCGCGGCTCGGATCTGGACGTCATCGAGGTCGACGCCGCGACCTATTCCAAGGTGGAGCAGGTCCGCGAGCTCACCGAGAGCCTGAAGTACGGGCCGGCCCGCGACCGCTACAAGGTGGTGGTGCTGGACGAAATCCACCGCCTCTCGCGCCAGGCTTTCGACGCGCTCCTCAAAATCGTCGAGG
>DATHUD010000297.1:0-1970 GCA_035462575.1 Thermoanaerobaculia bacterium
GGGAGTCCCCATCTCGAAGGGAGGAGCAGGAGAATTCTTGATGATTCTTCCCACGGGTTACCTGGCACCTATTCGCACCTATTCGGCACCTATTTATTCGGGTTACCTGGCACCTATTCGCCACGTTGCCGTAAATCCCAGGACTTTGCCGTCGCCCGGCCTGGCCTGATCATCCGGATACTGCTCGGTGTTCACACGACACGAGCTGTTCCACGATCCCGGCAACCTCATCCGGCGTGAGCTCGAGAGTCGCGTCGCCGACGGTGAGCTCGACGACGCGAATCGAAGGCGTGTCTCCGGCGGACGTTCGCGCCCAAGTGAAGACGCTTTGCTCCTCCGCGATCCGGCGGGCGGCGGTAAGGAACGCTTTCTTGTCGACCCGGAGGTGAAGGTGCATCATCGGCGTCTGCGGAGGATCGGGGACGATCTCCACGTTTCGAATGCCGCGGAGCTTTTCGGCGATCGCACGCGCGTGCTCGAAGTATTTCGGCATGAGGGGGAGGCGCTTGCGCAACGCGGCCAGCCCCGACGCGGCATTCGGCCACAGCCCGAACAGTGTGCCGCCATGCCGCCTGCGCCAGGCGCGTGCCTCGCCGATGACATCCTCCTCACCCGCGAGACAGCAGCCGGCCAGACCTCCGAGACCCTTGTAGAGCGAGACGTACACCGTGTCGAACAAGGCCGAGATGTCAGCGGGAGAGCGGCCGTAGTACGGCGTGCATTCCCAGAGGCGGGCCCCGTCGAGATGAACGGCCGCGCCTTGCGAGCGCACGAACGCGACCTGCTCTTCGAGGTCGGTCCAGGTCGGCAGACGGCCCCCGATCTCGCGCTGCGGGAGCTCGAACAAGACGGCGGCCAGCCGCTCGCGAACACCTCGCAGGTCCTCGATCCTGATCAGCTCGCGCGCATTGCCGATCTCAACGCCGACAAGGCCGTGCAGGCGCTGGTAGGCCTTGTTTTCATGGAGCTCCACATGGGACGTCGGATGAAAGGCGACCGTTTGGGTGCCGCGCTTGTCGGCATGAATGCGCAAAGCGATCTGCTGCGCCATCGTGCCGCTGGGCATGAAGACGACAGCGGGCTTGCCGAGGACGGTCCGCATCTCGTCCTCCAGCGCCTCAACCGCGCCGCCGGCGCCGTACCGGTCGACTCCTGAGTCCGTCGGAATCTCGGCCAGAAGCTCTGCGGCTGTCCGGTTTCCATGCCAGTCGAGCGCCCGCTTACACGTCCACCGGTAGGGCTCGAGATCGTCAGGACTGTCCATCGGTCGTGTGAATCGAGTTTTTCAGGTTCTACGCCAGATGTGCCGAGAGTGAAGGTGTCGCCGGCTCTTGGCCCGCGCCAGTTATCTCAGCATCGCTTTATATGTCAGCGGTCTGTACCTGTCACATGTGCTCATCGGGAAGTCTGCTGCCCCAGCTCTTGGGCAAGCCCGATGAGAATTCCTTCGGGGCCCCGGATATAGCAGAGCCGATACGTGTCCTCGTACTGGACCACTTTGCCGACGAGCTCCGCGCCGCGTTTGCCGAGCCGGTCGAGCGTATCGTCGATGTCCTCCACGGTGAACATGACGCGTAGGTAACCGAGAGCGTTCACCGGGGCGCTGCGGTGATCGGCGACCACAGGCGGCGCGAGGAATCGCGACATCTCGAGCCGGCTATGACCGTCCGGCGTACGCATCATGGCAATCTCGACGCGCATGTCGCGCAATCCAGTGACGCCATCTGCCCAGTCTCCTTCGATTGGGGCGCGCCCCTCGAGCTCGAGGCCAAGTTCGGTGAAGAACTCAATGGCGGCATCGATGTCTTCTACCACGATGCCGACGTTGTCCATACGCTTGACCGTCATGACCTCTCCTTGGCGTCTAACGACATGCGCATCAACCGCGGACCATCAAGACCGCGCCCGCACAAACCGACGCATCCACTGTGTGGCCGCTAGGAGGTCGGCGCCCGCGCGGGTTAGGCGGC
>DATHUD010000298.1:0-2769 GCA_035462575.1 Thermoanaerobaculia bacterium
GGAACCATCCGTGGTTGCGAATCTCGATACGGCCCTCGTACTTCTTGGCGTCGACGACGAACACGCCCGCTGGCGCGATGACGATGTGGTCGATGTTCCCCCTGGTGCGCGGCGCCCGTCGGTCGTGGAGCACGCTGAAGCCGTCGAGGGCCGTGGCCAGCTTCTCCTCCCCGCGGGCGCCTGCCGCCCATGCGCGGGTCGACTGCGGCTCCTCGGTCAGGGCGAGGACGACCCCGCCGATGCGGTTCCCCCACCGCTCCTTGACCACGGTCTCTCGTTTCGCGGCGCGCCGGTCATGCTCGTGGCGAGCCGATCGGCCCGCGACGCCGGCGTCGATCCCCTCCGGCTCGCGATCGGCAGACGTCGGGCACGTGACACAGTGGATGGTTCGCGTCGGCCGGTCGTAGACGGCCAGTTCGCCGGCGCGGAGCGCAACGCCACACCGGGAGCAAACGCCGTCGTACTTCACGCGCCAGTCGCCCATTCGTTCGGTCCTCAAACGGAAGCGTGGCCAGGCTATCCGCCGAGGCGCTGAATGATCGCGGCGATGCGCTGCGCGTCGAGGCCCCGGCGCTCGTCGTCGGCCGTGATGATCAACTGGCCGCCGGTTCCGTCGTCGCCCATCAGCGTGATGCCCTGGCCGCCGTACCAGCTCAGCTTCTCCTCCCACCGGCGCCGGTAGGTGGGCTTGCCGAGCATCATTCCTAGACTCAAGGCCGCTCTCTGCAGTCGAGCGGATGATGGGGTCACCGCGGTTCTAGGCGACCCGCGGGATGCCCTCAGGTCGGCTTGCGGGCCACAGCCTCTATGATGGTCAGCCGCCCCTCCTCGGCGCTCCGGGCAACGTTGATCTGGAGTTCCCTGATCCGCTCACCCATGAGCGTCTGAAGGCCGAGCGGCGGCAGACCCCCGCCCTCCAGGCGATGACGGTTCTCCCGCAGGTCCGGCAGGACCTCCTGCGTCTTGTCGCGAAAGAGGACCAGCTCGAAGCCGGCCGAGAGGACCTCGGCGCGCGTCTCCTCCGGCGTGGAGAGAAAGCTCGTCCCCGGTCCCGCCGCCCAGGGGAGAGGGTAGTCGGGCTCCCCGTTGGGGCCCGCGCCATAGTGGGAGAAGACGAAGACCCCACCCAGGCGCAACACCCGGAAGGCTTCGGCGTAGAAGCGCCACTTGTCCCCAATGTTCATCGCCACGTTCTCGGAGTAGGCGCGGTCGAAGGAGGCCTCCGGGAAGGGGAGATCGGTCGCGTTGCCCTCGACGACGCGCACCTGGTCCGACAGGCCCGTGGCGGCGTTCAATTCCTCCGCGGCCCGGCAGAACTCCGGGATGAGGTCGAGCGAGGTGACGTGGCAGCCGGAGCGCGAGGCAACCCAGCGTGCCGGCCCGCCGATGCCCCCGCCAATGTCGAGGATGCGCTCGTCAGGGTGGGGCTCCAGGAGCGCGACCATCTCCAGGGTCGCCTTCAGCCCCCGTCCGTGGAAGTGGTCGAGCGGGGCCAGCGCGTCGGGCGTGACCGGCGTAGCCTCGCCCCCGGCGGCCCCGAGCGCGGCGAGGATCCGGGCCGCGATGCCCTTGCTGGTATAGTGGTCCTCGACCCTGCCGCCGGCCACCTCGTCCATCGTTCGCCTCCCGCTCGTGAAGCCTCCCACGGGCGTGGATCGTGCGAGGGACTACGGCGATCATAGGACGTCGCGGTGGGAGCCGTTGTCGATCCATATCGTCCCGGGGCGTCCTGCCCCCCTAGTCAGGCAGCCCGGCCCGCGTCTCTGGCCGTAGCCCCTCGCTCTCCCGCACCGCAGGCGGGCGCGGATCAGGCTGAACCACGATCGACACCCGCCGGCCGCCGCACTGGCTGCACCGCAGGCGCCGCTCCAAGTCGCCGACCATCGCCTCGGCCGAGCCCGTGAACCGGATGGCCGCCAGAATGCTGATCGGCGCGGTATGGTCGCAGCCGCAGAGTCGCCAACGAAGCGTCCGGTGGCGGCGGTCGGATTCCTATTCGCCTGGGGTGCTACGCCGCGGAGGCCATCCGATCACCCAGGTTCAAGTGCGTCGACCACGAGCCAGCCAGCGGCGCGGCCAACGTAGATGAGTTGCTCGGTCGTCAGCCCGGTTCGCGCACGCAGATCGGCGAGGTGGCGCTTCGCGGTGCTCGGCCGGACGCCCGCGCGAGCAGCCGCCCTCGGCACCGATCCCCCAGCTTCGACGTAGGCCGCCAGCACGTCCAGCTGGCGCCGCGTCGCGTGCTGCGGCAGGTCGCCCCGTAGGCGGTGGTCGTTCATGCCTCCCGCCTCGCTGCCGCCAACCACTCATCCCGACCCTCGATCGGGATCGTGTAGGTTGTAATCCCGCGCCCAACCCCTGTCGGGCGCGCCATAACAGCCTCTGGCAGCGCGAGCGCCAATCCGTGCCGGTATGCGGCCGGAGTGAGGCGTAGGCCAACGAAGCGCGGCCCTTCGATGACGATCCGTTCATATATCGCGTGGATCACGTCGGATTTCTCCTCTGCTAGATCGGCCTTCTGCCACGTTTCGGCGAGGGCGTCGAGCCACTCGGCCGCGCGACGGGCCGGCAGGTCCCGGGCCGGCTGCGCCCCAACGATTTCCAGATCTCCGCGGAGGCGTGCCATCCGCGCGAGGTATTCCGCGTCGTCAAGGCGAGCCGCGGCATGCTCCAAGGCGGGCTCGCGCATCTGGCGTTCGAGCCGCGCACGATCCATGGCCACGGGACGTTCACTTGCGGACAGCACCGCCGTGATCTGGGCGCGCATAG
>DATHUD010000299.1:0-20759 GCA_035462575.1 Thermoanaerobaculia bacterium
CAGGTGGACTGGGACGTCTCCTTTGCGGAGTCGATCACCGTCTATTCGGTGTCGCGGCGGGCCGAGCGGGTCACCGAGGCGCCGGCGGCGGTGACGGTGATCTCCCAGGAGGAGATCCAGCGCGAGGCCGCCACGGGCCAGATCCCCAAGCTCATCGAGTTCACGCCCGGCGTGGACTTCACCCAGAGCGGCCTCTACGACATCAACTTCAACACTCGCGGCTTCAACAGCTCGCTGAACCGCCGCATCCTCACCCTGATCGACGGCCGCGACCCGGCGGTGCCGTTCCTGGGCGCCCAGGAGTGGGCCGCGGTCTCCTTCCCCATGGACGAGCTCGCCACGGTCGAGCTGGTCCGCGGCCCCGGCTCGGCGCTCTACGGCGCCAACGCCTTCAGCGGCGTCCTCAACATGACGACCCGGTCGCCCAAGGGGAGCGAGGGGGGCAAGATCCGCCTGACCGGGGGCGAGATGTCGACCCGGCGCGCCGATTTCCGCTGGGCCTGGGACTTCGGCACCGACTGGTACGGCAAGCTCGTGGCCGGCTACGCGAACAGCGACGACTTCACCCGCTCGCGCAACCAGACGGTCGAGTACTCGACCCCCTGCACCTCGGCGGCCCAGACGAACTGCCTGCGCCGCGAGGCCCGCGGCCTGGCTCTGGACGAGGCCAAGATCGGCTTCGGCGGCCTGCGCATCGACAAGTACTTCGGCAACCGGGCGCTCACGATCGAAGGCGGCACGGCGACCCTCGAGGGCCCGACCTTCGTGACCGGCATCGGCCGCGTCCAGGTGACGGACGTCGAGCGCCCCTGGACCCGGGTGAACTACAACACCCTGCACTGGAACGTCCTCGGCTACTACGACCAGAGAAAGGCCGAGGAGCAGGTGGCTCTGGCCTCGGGCGCCCTCCTCTTCGAGGACTCCTCGAACCTGCACGGCGAGATCCAGGGCAACACCGGCTTCGCGGGCGGCAAGGGCTTCCTCGTGGGCGGCCTCGCCTACCACGAGCAGGACGTCGACACCGCCAACAACGCGGGAGTGCAGACCCTGATGGCCGAGAAGAAGAGCTCGGACCAGCAGGCGGCCTTCGGACAGCTCGAGTACAGCTTCACGGACAAGCTGAAGGCGGTGGTGGCGGCCCGCGTGGACGAGAGCTCGCTCCACGACACGCAGTTCTCCCCCAAGGGCTCGCTCGTCTACGCCGTCGCCTCGAACCACACGCTACGCGTGACCTACAACGAGGCCTTCCAGGTCCCCAACTACTCGGAGTTCTTCCTGCGCGCCCCGGCGGGCGCCCCGATCACGGCCTTCGGGCCTCTGGAGGACGCGCTGGCGCCCTTCCTCGGCGGGCGGACGCTGGGCCTGCGCAGCATCCCGATCCTCGCCTTCGGCAACGACAACCTGGAGGTCGAGGAGATCACGAGCTACGAGATCGGCTACTCGGGCATCTTCTCGACCAAGCTGTTCCTGACGGTCGACTACTACCAGAGCGAGATCGAGAACTTCGTGACCGACCTCCTGCCGGGGGTCAACACGTCCCTGTCGCCGTACGCGCCCCCGTCGTTCCTGCCCGCCCCGATCGCGACGACGGTGCTCAACACGTTGCGCGGCGGCCTGGGCCCCAACTTCGTGGGCCTGACGACGCTCCCCAACGGGCAGCCGGCGCTCATCCTCTCCTATGCCAACTCGGGCGCGGTGGACACCCAGGGCATCGACGTGGCCGTGAACTACTACGCGACCAACCGCGTGACCCTCGACTTCAGCTACTCCTGGTTCGACTTCGAGATCAAAGAGAAGAACGTGCGCGACCAGCTCCTGCCGAACTCGCCGGAGAACAAGTTCAACGCCGGCGTGACTTACAACGGCGACCGCATCGGCGGCTCGATCAAGTACCGCTGGGTGGACGACTTCCCCTGGGCGGCCGGCATCTTCGTGGGCGAGGTTCCGTCCTACGACCTGGTCGACCTCGCCCTCTCGTACAAGCTGAGCGACGCCTGGGAGCTCGGCCTCGACGTCTCGAACCTCCTGGACGACGAGCACTTCGAGTCCTTCGGCGGCGACCTCCTCTCCCGCCGGGCGCTCGCCCACGTCTCGTACACCTGGTAGGCCCATCGGACCGGGGTGTCCTTCTGATTGACACCCCGGTCCTCCTGACTTACACTGACCGGCCTGCGCGTTTTCCGTCGGGGCGTAGCGCAGCCTGGTAGCGCACCTGCCTTGGGCGCAGGGGGTCCCCAGTTCAAATCTGGGCGCCCCGATACCGACGGCGATCCCTGGGTCGGACCGGGCGATCCGGGAGCGCAGAACGGCTGCCTGTAGCTCAGTTGGATAGAGCGGCGGCCTTCTAAGCCGCGGGTCGGGGGTTCGAATCCCTCCAGGCAGGCCATCAGTTCTTACCATCTCGCGTTAGCGGGCGATCCCATCGCCTTCAAACCGCGCCCTTAGCTCAGCTGGATAGAGCGACAGCCTCCGAAGCTGTAGGTCAGAGGTTCGAATCCTCTAGGGCGCACCATTCTTTGTTCCCCATCCTGCCAACCTCCTCCCGGCCGCGATGGCATTTTTGCCACTGCTGTCCCGTTTTTGGAATGTATGGCACCATGAAATTGGACGCATTGGGAGAGGAGCTGGAAGCGAGTGGAAAATTACAGCCCGAGTTTTTTCTGGTCTCCGCAGCCGGGCGACCGAGGCCGTGTAGACCCGCAGCGCAGTGACAACGGCACGGAGCCGTACGATCCGCAGCCGGGTGAAACGGCCCGCGTCTGCGACGGCATTCTGGGAGCGGTCGGCGGGACTCCGCTGATCCGCCTGAGGCGCTATCTCCCGGACGCCCGCTTTCATCTGTTCGCGAAGCTCGAGTCTTTGAACCCCGGGGGCAGCATCAAGGACCGCCCGGCCCGCCTCATCCTGGAGCACGCGCTTCAGACGGGTGTCCTGCGGGCGGGCTCGGTGGTCATCGAGTCGAGCTCCGGCAACATGGGGATCGGCCTGGCGCAGGCCTGCCGCTATCACGGGCTGCGCTTCCTCTGCGTGGTCGACCCCAAGACGACGGAGAGCAACCTGCGGGTGATGCGGGCCTATGGCGCGGAGATCGACTACGTGGCCGAGCCGGACCCCGAGTCGGGGGAATTCCTCCAGGCGCGGCTCAAGCGGGTCCAGGTGCTCCTCGGGCAGATCGAGGGCTCCTTCTGGCCCAACCAGTACGCCAACGCCAAGAACTCGGAAGCCCACTTCTCGACCACGATGCACGAGGTGGCGGCCGCGCTCGGTGGCAGGATCGATTACCTCTTCGTCGCAACGAGCACCTGCGGTACGGTGCGCGGCTGCGGCGAATACGTGAAGAAGAACGGGTTGAAGACCCGGGTGATCGCCGTCGACGCGCACGGCAGCCTGATCTTCAGCGACGTCCGGGCCTCGCGCATGATCCCCGGCCTGGGCGCCGGCCTGCGTCCGCCGCTGTGCGACCTCTCCTTCATCGACGAGCCCGTGCACGTCAACGACCTGGACTGCGTGACCGGCTGCCGCCGGTTGATGGAGCGCGAGGCGATCCTCGCGGGCGGCTCCTCCGGAGGGGTGCTCGCGGCGGTGGAGCACTACCGCGACCGCATTCCGGAAGGGTCCGTGGTGGTGGCGATCCTCCCTGACCGGGGGGAGCGCTATCTGGAGACGCTGTTTTCGGATGACTGGGTGCGCGAGCACTTCGGCGATGTCTCGTCCCACTGGACGGGTGTGGGGGAGGCCGGATGAGCGGCGACGGGATTCTGGTCCTGGGAGGCCCGGAGATCGAGGAGTTGCTCGCGGGCCGCGAGGAGGAGATCGTCTCGGTCGTCGAGCGGGCCTACGTGGCGCACAACGAGGGGAAGAGCTCGCTCCCCCACTCCATCTTCCTGCGCTTCCCCGGCAACGAGCTCGACCGCATCATCGCGCTGCCGGCCTACCTGGGCGACGGCTTCGACGTGGCGGGCTTGAAGTGGATCTCCTCGTTCCCCGGGAACCTGAAGCGGGGCCTGGCCCGCGCCTCGGCCATCCTGATCCTGAACGAGTGCGAGGGCGGCAGGCCCCAGATCGTCCTCGAGAGCTCGATCATCAGCGCCCGCCGCACGGCCGCGAGCGCGGCTTCAGGGGCGCGGGCGCTCCTCGAAGGACGGGTCCCGGAGCGCGTCGGCCTGATCGGCACCGGGCTCATCAACTTCGAGATCGCCCGCTTCCTGGGCGTCGTCTGCGGGGCGAAGCGGTTCCTGCTCCACGACCTGGACACGGCGCGCGCCGGACGCTTCGCCTCGGTCCTCCGGGACCACCTCGGGGCGGCCGACGTGGGGATCGCCCGGGAGACCGGGGAGGTCCTGGCCTCCTGTCCTCTCGTCTCGTTCGCCACGACCGCCATCCGCCCCCACGTCAGAGACCTCTCGGCCTGCCCGCCGGGAGCGGTCCTCCTGCACATCTCGCTCCGGGACCTGACGGCCGAGGCGATCCTCGAAGGCGACAACGTGGTCGACGACGTGGACCACGTCTGCCGCGCGCAGACCTCCATCCACCTGGCCGAGCAGGCCACGGGCGGCCGGGGCTTCGTCCGCTGTACTCTCGCGGACATCCTCTCGGGGAGAGCGCCGGCCAGGAAGGGCGACGGCTCGGTCGCCATCTTCAGCCCGTTCGGCCTGGGCGTCCTGGACGTCGCCGTGGGCAAGCTGGTGGCGGACGCGGCGCTCGCCGCGGGGCGGGGCACGCACATCCCGTCGTTCTTCCCCGCGGCCTCGGGAGACCTCTTCACCTGAACTTTCCTCGTTGGAGAAGCAATGCCATGACTGAGCCCAGCACCCCCCCTCCCCGGAGCCTGGGCGCGATCAAGCGTCGCGCCGTGACCGTGTCGAGCGAGTCCCTGGTCCGTTTCGGGACCCTGCCGGCCGGAGACCTGCCGCTCGTCATCGAGCCCGCGATCCAGGGCGTGGACGTCATGGCGTGGGCCGCCTCGAACCGCGAGCTCCTCGAAGAGAAGCTCCGGCAGCACGGCGGCATCCTCTTGCGCGGCTTCGGCCTCGAAGGGCCGGAGGACCTGGAGGCGTTCATCCAGGCCGTGTCGGGCGAGTCCCTGGAATACCGGGAGCGCTCGTCGCCGCGCACGGCGGTCAAGGGCAACATCTATACCTCGACCGACTACCCGGCGGACCAGCCCATCTTCCTCCACAACGAGAACTCCTATCAGAAGGAGTGGCCGCGGAAGATCTTCTTCCTCTGCCGGCAGGCGCCGGGCACGGGGGGAGAGACGCCCATCGCCGATGTCAGGAAGGTCCTCGCGCGGATCGACCCGGAGATCCGGGACCGCTTCGCCCGCCGGGGCTGGATGTACGTGAGGAACTTCGGCGACGGCTTCGGCCTCGCCTGGCAGACGGTGTTCCAGACTACCGACAAGGAGGCGATCGGGCGCCACTGCCAGGACAAGGGGATCGAGGCCGAGTGGAAGGACGGGGACCGGCTGCGGACCCGCGCCGTGCGGACGGCGCTCGCCCGGCATCCGAAGACTGGGGAGCTCGTCTGGTTCAACCACGCGACCTTCTTCCACGTCTCGACCCTGTCGCCCGCGGTGCGGGAGGCCCTGCTCGAGGAGTTCGCCGAGGGCGAGCTGCCGGCCAACACCTACTACGGCGACGGCTCGCCCATCGAGCCCGAGGTCATGGAGCACCTGCGCGAGGCGTACCGGGCCGAGACCGTCTCCTTCCCGTGGCAGAAGGGGGACCTGCTGATGCTGGACAACATGCTGGTCGCCCACGGCCGGGCCCCCTACTCCGGCCCGCGGGAGATCCTGGTCGGCATGGCGGAGCCCGTGAGCCAGGAGCAGGTCCGCCCCGAGGCCCCGTGAGCCTCTCCTCCGTCCTGCGCCGGCTCTACCAGGGACCCCGGGGCTCCGCCCCCGGGGTGGTCAACCCCTATCGGGACGCCGTGCCGGAGCTGGACGGCCCCGGAGCTCCCCGGCAGCGGCGGAGGAACCTGGAGACCTACCTCGAGAGGGTGGGAGCGCCCCGGCTGGTCCTGATCGGCGAGGCGCTGGGATTCCGGGGCGGGCGGTTTTCCGGGATCGCCTTCACCAGCGAGCGGCAGCTCGCGGGAGACGACGGCCGGCGCCTCCCCTGGGCTGCGAGCCCGCCGTTCCTCCCCACCAGCCGCAACCCCGCGCTCTGGCTCGAGCCTTCGGGGAGCATCGTCTGGGACGCGCTGGGGGGCGAGGCGCGCGGGGCGCTCCTCTGGAACTCCTTCCCCTGGCACCCCCACGGCAAGGCGGGGCCGCTCAGCAACCGCACCCCGGAGCGGTCGCTCGTGGCGGCCAACCTGGACGTTCTCGAGCGGCTCCTCGCGGAGACCGGCGGCGCCCGGGTGCTCGCCGTCGGCCGGACGGCCCAGGCGGCCCTGGCGCTCCTCGGGGTGGAAGCCCCCGCCTTGCGGCACCCGGCGCACGGCGGGGCCGCGCTGTTCCGGAGCCAGCTCGAAGCCTTCCGGGCCGCCCTCTCCCCACGCGCGCGTTTCACGTGCTAAACTGATAGCAGGAAATCGATGTGCTTTGGATGCGGTCCACGCCGCAGGAGGTTCTCATGCTCCGGTCCCTGACTCGTGTCTGGCCGTTCGTGCTCGCTCTGGCGCTCCTCGCCCTGCCGGCGGGAGCGGAGATCTACACCATCACGCTCACCAACGGGACCGTGGTCGAGACCGCCCAGCAGCCCCAGGAGGCGACCTGGGATTCGAACCTGGTCCTCTTCCTGACGGACGTGGGGAACTGGATCGGCGTAACCAAGACCGAGATCGAGAGCGTCCGCACCGAGACGCAGCGCAAGGGCTACGGCATCCGCATCAGCGACAGCACGGTCGCGATCGGCTGGGCTCCCAACGACCTCCCGACCGAGGAGGAGGCCCAGGCCCGCGGCGGTGGCGCCGATCGGGTGGGCCAGGCGCTCGACCGGATCGTCGGCATGCGGGAGCAGGAGTCGCAGTACTCGATCAACCAGTTCGTGGAGCCGGAGGGGACCCAGGGCATGCCCTCCCGCTTCGTGGGCGGCGGCACGGTCGGCAGCGATCCGATGGAGCCCGATCCGGGCCGTTTCCTGACCGATCCGCCCCAGCAGCAGTAGCCCGCCGCCTCCTCTTCGAGGTAAGCTAGCCTGAGAGCCCCCCGCCGTGGAGGGCCTCTTTGACAACCCAGACGGTGCGGTACGCCGGGTCCTCGAGGCCCGGCGTCGACAAGAGGGAAGCCGGTGCGAGACCGGCGCGGCCCCCGCCACTGTAACCGGGTACGAAACCGGAGTTTTGCCACTGCACGGGTGGATCGCTGACGCGGTCGCCCGTGTGGGAAGGTCCGGGAGTAGGACGATCCGGAAGCCAGGAGACCTGCCGAACCGTCCGATGCCTTCCGCGGGGTGCGGGCAGGGCTTGGCGGCGTTCGTGCCTCCTTTCGCCCCACCCTTCGCGGTGGGGCGTCGCGTTTCTACAGGAGCACGTCATGCGCCGTATCCTTTTGATCGCCGGCCTCCTCGGGGGCGGAGTCCCGGCGTTGGCCCAGCCGCCGTCCCCCCCGCCCCCCTCTCCCGACATTCCGGCCTTCGAGGAGACCGTCGTCGTCAGCGCCACCCTCGATTCGGAGGAGAGGGACGACGTCCCCGCGTCCGTCACCGTGATCGACGCCCGGGAGATCGAGGACCGCCAGGCCGTCGACCTCCCGGAGCTGCTCTCGACCGTGCCGGGCCTCTCCGTAGTCCAGTCCGGGGGCCCCGGCCAGCAGACCTCGGTGTTCACCCGCGGGGCGGATTCGTCCCAGACCCTCCTCCTGTGGAACGGCATCCCCCTCTACGACCCCTTCTTCGGGGCCACCAACTGGCAGTTCCTGTCCATGGACGGGGTGGAGCGGGTCGAGGTGGTGCGCGGGCCGTTTTCCGCTCTCTACGGCAGCACCGCCGTGGGCGGCGTCGTGCAGGTGTTCACCGGCTCGCGACAGGGGGGGACCGTCCGCCTGGAGGGCGGGGAGAACGACTACCTGCGCGGCGGCGTCGCCGCGGGGGCGGACCTGGGGGCCGTGCGCCTCGACGTGACCGGCCACCTGCGGCGCGGCGGCGGCGAGCTCGACAACGATTTCTACGACGGTGAGGAGGCCACGGCGCGCGCGCTCTGGACGTTCGCGCCCGGCGCGAGCCTCGGGGTGCTCGCCCGCGCCAACGATTCGGAGACCGGCATCCCGCTCTCGGGCGGCCTGCCCACGCCCCGGCGCGGGATCTCGTGGGAGGAGCGGGAGGTGGCGGTGCCGTTCCGGATGGAGCGGGGCCCGTGGGAGGTCGAGGCCCAGGTTTCGGAGACCCGCTTCGACGGCGGCTTCCGCGATCCCGACGACCCCTTCGGCCCCATCGACACGCGGACCGAGTCCGAGGCCCTGCGCGGCCGGGCCGTGGCCACGTGGCGCGCGGGCGAGGAGACCTGGATCGCCGTGGGCGGCGACTGGGAGCGCCTGGAGGCCACCAACACCTCGGGCACGACGACCAACCTGGACGGCGCGCGGCAGCGGACCTGGGCGGCGTTCGGCCAGGCGAGTTGGGGCCGCGGCCCGGTGCGCGTGGAGCTGGGCCTTCGGCGCGACGACAACGACGTCTTCGGCGCCGAGACCAGCCTGCGCACGGGCGCCGTGCTCACCTTGAGGGAAGGCACCCGCCTGCGGGCGAGCTACGGCGAGGCGTTCCGGGCCCCGTCGCTCGGCGAGCTGTACTACCCCTTCTTCGGCAACCCGGGCCTGGCACCTGAGACCGTGGAGAGCTACGAGCTCGGCCTGGAGCACGAGGCCGGGGGTTGGCGGTTCGGGTTGACCGGCTTCGAGAACCGCCAGAGGAATCTGATCGACTTCGATCCGGTCACCTTCGTGAGCGTGAACATCGGCCGGGCGCGGAGCCGCGGGGTCGAGGGGGAGGTGGGCTTTTCCCGCGGGATCTACGCGGCGCGCCTCTCCGGTACTTATCTGGAAGCGAAAGACCTGGACACCGGCCTCCCCCTCCAGCGGCGGCCCGAGGAGAGCGCGAGCCTCCTGCTGACCGCCCGGCCGGGGGACTGGACGCTGAACGTCGAGAGCCGCTACGTGGGGGAGCGTCCCCAGCTCGACGAGGCGACCTTCGCCGTCCGCGACGCTCCGAGCTATGTCCGCGTGGACCTGGCGGCGCGCTGGCGGGCGCTCCCGTGGCTCTCCCCCTACGCCCGCGTCGAGAATGTGACCGGCGAGGAGTATGAGGAGGTCCTCCGGTATCCGAGCCCGGGGAGGACGTTCGCCGGCGGCGTGGCGGTCGACTTTTGAGGCGTCTCCCCCTCCTCCTCGCTCTCCTTCTGGCCGTTGTCTCCGGCTGCCGGCAGGAGATCGCCCGGTCGCCGGAACCCGGTTCGTGCCGGCGGGTGATCGCGCTCACCCCCAGCCTTGTCGAGACGCTCTTCGCTCTCGGGCTGGGGGACCGGGTCGTGGGGGTGGGGGACTACAGCACGTGGCCTCCCGAGGCGGAGAAGAAGCCCCGCCTCGGGGGGCTTTTCAATCCCAACCTGGAACAGATCGTCGCCCTGAAGCCGGACCTGGCGGTCCTGATCCCCAGCGAGCGGGATCTGGCCGCCCGGCTCGAGCCCCTGGGAGTCGACGTCCTCATCGTCCCCAACGAGTCGCTCGCGGACGTCGAGCGCTCGTTCCACACGCTCGCCGAGCGCTGCGGCGTGTCCGCGGCGGGCGACCGCCTCGCCGCCGAGTGGCGGCAGGGGCTCTCCCCGTCGCCGCTCCCCGGCCCCCCGCCGCGGGTCATGCTCTCCGTGGGACGGCAGACGGGGCGGCTCGGAGATCTGGTCGTGGCCGGAAAGGGCACCTTCTTCCACGAGCTCCTGGAGCGGCTGGGAGCGCAGAACGCGTTCGCCGACGCGCCGGGCCTCTATCCGCAGATCAGTCTCGAAGAGATCCTGGCGCGCAGGCCGGACGTGATCCTGGAGCTGCGCGCCTACCCGGTCAGCCCTGAGGTCGCGGCCTCGCTCCGGAGCGACTGGCTGGAGCTGGGGGACGTTCCGGCGGTGCGCGGCGACGGGGTCGAGATCCTCGCGGGCGACTACGTGGTGATCCCCGGACCCCGCCTGCCCCGCCTCTACCGCGAGATGCGGGAGGCGCTCTCCCGAAGCCGGGGAGGGACGTGAGCGCGGGAGCCCTGCTGACCGCGCGGGGGCTCGAATGGAGCGCCGGTCCGCGGACCGTCCTCGGCCCCGTGGACGTCGACGTGCTGCGCGGCGAGTGCCTGGTGATCGTGGGGCCGAACGGCGCGGGCAAGACGACGCTCCTGCGCTGCCTGACCGGACTGCTCTCGCCCTCGCGGGGGGAGCTCTCCTGGGAGGGCCGCACGTTTTCCTCCCTCTCCCGCCGCGAGCTCGCGCGGCGCATCGCCTACGTGCCGCAGATCCGCCCGGACCGGGTGCCGCTCCGGGTCGGGGAGGTGGTGCTCCTCGGCCGCTACCCCCACCTCTCGCCGCTCCAGATGGCGCCCCGGGCCGCCGACTTCGCGGCCGTGGCGGAGGCCCTGGCCGTAGTGGGCATCGAGGACCTCCGGGACCGGCCGGTCGACGAGCTGTCCGGCGGCGAGCGCCAGGCGGTCTACATCGCGGCCGCGCTCGCCCAGCAGTCGGAGCTCCTCGTGCTCGACGAGCCGACGATCCACCTGGACGCCCGCCACCAGCGCGATCTCGCGAGCCTGCTCCTGCGCCTCAAGGCCGAGGTGAGCCGCACGGTGGTGCTCGCCACCCACGACCTGAACCTCGCCTCGCTTCTGGGGGACCGGCTCCTCGCCCTTTCCGCCGGCCGGGTGCTCGAGGCCGGCCCCCCGGCGTCGATCCTCCGCGCCGACCTCCTGGACTGCCTCTTCCGCGCCCGCTTCGAGATCGTGCGGGGCGGGGAGAGGCCGGTGACCGTCCTCGACCTCGGGCCTCCACCCTCCGGTCCCCTTCCCTGACATGGCGCCCCGGCCCCGCCTCGCGCTCGCGGTTCTGGCCCTCCTCTGGGTGCTGGCCTTTCTCCTGGCGCCCCTCGTGGGGAGCCATCCGGTCTCTCCGGGAGACGTCCTGCGCGCGGGCTCCGCGGCATCGACCATCTTCTGGCAGATCCGCCTCCCGCGCGTCCTCCTGGCCCTCCTGGCCGGCGGGGCGCTCGCCATTTCGGGGCTGGGCTTCCAGACCCTGTTCCGGAACCCCCTGGCCGAGCCCTACACCCTGGGGGTCTCGGGAGGCGCTGCGCTCGGGGCGGTCCTCGCCCTGCGCGCCGAGGGCGGAGATTTTCTCGGCCTTTCCCTCGTCGCTTTCGCGAGCTTCGCCGGGGCCGTGGGGGCGACCGCCCTGATCGTGGGGCTCGCTCTGCGCCGACAGGGGGTCGAGACGCCGACTCTTCTCCTCGCCGGCATTGCGGTCTCCCTCTCCTGTTCGGCGATCATCCTTTTCCTGCAGTACCTCTCGGACTCGACCCAGACCTTCCGGATGGTGCGCTGGATGATGGGGGGATTGGCGGTCGTAGGCTACAACGAGGTTCTCTGGCTCCTCCCCTGTGTGCTCGCGGGGAGCGCCGCGCTCCTGATCCTGCGCTGGGAGCTCAACCTCCTCCTGACCGGCGAGGAGCTCGCGGCGAGCCGCGGAGTGGACCTGGCGCGCCTGCGCTTCCGGGTCCTCCTCGCCACCTCGCTCATGATCGGCGCCCTGGTGGCCGTGGCCGGACCGATCGGATTCGTGGGGCTGATCGTCCCCCACATCCTGCGTCGCTTCGTGGGGCACGACCACCTCTTCCTCGCCCCGGCCTGCCTGCTCGGGGGCGGCGCCTTCCTCGCCCTCTGCGACGTCGTCGCCCGCACGGTGATGGCGCCCGCGGAGCTCCCCGTGGGGATCTTGACCGCCCTCCTCGGGGGGCCGTTCTTCCTCTGGCTGCTCGTCCTCAGGAGCCGGGACTGACTATTCCTCGGGAAGGCACAGGCTGTAAGAGCCGTTCCTGGAAGCTCCCTCGAACTCCACCAACCCTCGCTTCCTCAAGGCGGCGACATCCCGCTTGGCGGTCTTGGCGGAGACGCCGAAATGCGCCGCGACATCCTTTGCCCGGAGTCTCTCACCGGACCGCAGGGCTTCCAGGAACCAGCTCTGCCGGCCGTTCAGGGGGACATTTGCAGGGACATTTAGGGGGACATTTGCAGGGACATTTAGGGGGACATCGGGGACATCCGCCACCACCTCCGCATGCGGACGGAACACGACCCGCAGAGCCGGTCCCAGCTCCACCCACTCGGGAAGGGGATAGCCGCCGGCCACGCAGTCTTCGGCCATGCGCTTGTAGCCGCTTCCCCACTTCTCCATCAGGCCGAGCTCCCGGAAGACGCGGGCGATGACGGGGTTGCGGATGCGGCTGACCCCGGCCCGGAGATCGTCGAGCGTCATGCCGAAGGCCAGGAGGCCGGGGTTCTGGATCTCCATTCGGTCGGAGTAGACGGCGACCATGATCTGCATCCCGCGCAGGGTGTAGTCGGTGTGGGCGACGGCGTTGACCAGCGCCTCGCGCAGCGCGACCCGCGGGTACTCCGGGATGTCCTCCCGGTGCATGCTCTCGATCCGGGCAGCCATGCGGGTATTGCGGCGGATGAATCGCGGGGTCTCGTCGAGCGCCTCGAGCACGGAGCCCTCGATATCCAGGCGGTCCAGGAACTCCGCCTTGTTCGGACCGGCGAAGCGGGCGCAGCGGACCAGGGCGTCCGGGAAGAGCCGCTCCCGGGCGCTCCGGCGTCCGAAGAGGATCATCCCCCCGTTCGAAGGGAGGAGGTTTCTTCCCAGGCGGGTGAGGACGCCCAGGCTCTCCAGACGAGCCCCGTCGATCTCCCGGCCCACGGCCGTGAAGGCGCGCCGGATGGCGTCGAGATCCAGGTCCTCGAGATCCGCCCCGATGCAGGGCAGTTGATCGAAGGCCAGGTGGCTCGCCGCGCGTTCCAGGTCCGCGGCGATCTCCGGTCCCGCTCTCCGGTTGGTCGACCCCAGACGCACGTAGATGCCCTGGGCCGGCCCCTCGGATTTGACGTAGAACGGGCCGGGCCACCGCGTCACCCGCACCACGAGGAGGTCGGCGCCGTCCAGGCGGACCGCCTCGATGTCGGGCAGCAGGACGGGAGCGATGCCGTCCGCGACGGCGTTGGCCAGCCGCTCCTCCGCCTTGCCGGCGTCCGGGATCCCGTGGAGGCTGCCGTCGTTGGTCCTCCCCACGACCAGCGTGCCGCCGGCCGTGTTGGCGAACGCCGTCAGCGTTTTGAGGACCGGGGAGAGCGAGGAGAGGTCCCGCTTGAACTCCAGGGTCTTGCCCTCCGGCCGGGCGAGCAGGCTCCGGATCTCGGCCTCCTCCCCGCCGGTGAGCAGGGAGACGAGGCTGCTGTTGGTGCGCTGCCACTCCTCGAGGTCCACCTCCTCGAAGGGCGCTCTCGGCATGGTTCCTCCTGCGCGGGTTGCTGTCGCGCTTTTTCGCGATGGCGGGGGAGGATGATAGCGGTTTTGCGCGACGAGGTGGGCGGCGGGGCGCGTCCTTCACTACAATCTGCCCATGCTCCTCTACCGCGTCGGTCCCCAAGGCTTCTGGGCCGTGTCCGATCCCGAATCAGGGGACGACCGGCTGCGCGTCCTCTCCTCCGATCCTTTCGAGGTCCTGCCCGCAGGGTGGGAGCTCGGGAGGCCGGTCGAGGCGGCTCCTCGGCTGGCGCCGGTCCGCCCCGGCAAGATCGTGGGGGTGGGCCGCAACTACGCCGAGCACGCGAAAGAGCTCGGCAACCCCATGCCCGCGGAGCCGCTCCTCTTCCTGAAAGCCCCCTCCTCGGTGATCGGCCCCGGCGCGGCCGTCGTGCTGCCGCCCGAGAGCTCCCGGGTGGAGCACGAGGGGGAGATCGCGGTGGTGCTCAGGAGCCGCCTCAAGAGGGCCGGCCGCGAAGAGGCGCGGGCCGCGGTCCTGGGCGTCACCTGCGCCAACGACGTCACCGCCCGCGACCTGCAGAAGAAGGACGCCACCTTCGCCCGCGCCAAGTCCTTCGACACCTTCTGTCCCGTCGGGCCGGGGATCCTGATCGGTGCGGATCTGGAGGGTCTCTCGGTCCTCGCCCGCGTCAACGGCGCGGTGCGCCAGAGCGGCCACGCGCGGGAGATGGCGTTCGGGCTCGTCGATCTTCTGGTCTACGCCTCGCGGATGATGACGCTCGAGCCGGGCGACGTGATCCTGACCGGGACCCCGGCGGGAGTCGGGCCGCTTCTCCCCGGCGACACCGTGGAGGTGGAGATCCCGGGCGTGGGCGTGCTCAGGAATCCCGTGGAGGCGTGGAGCGGCGGGTAGCCGCGCGCCAGGGGAACGCGGCGAGCGAGAAGGCGAGCAGCAGGTGGACGGCACCGCCGCCGGCAAATCCCGCGAAGAGCAGGAAGAGCCAGGCGGAAAAGAGGAGGAGAGCGAGGGCGGTCCGGAGGGCGGGGGAGCGCACGCCGGGAAGGTATCACAGCGCCTCGCCGGTTCTCTTGCTTCATGATCGAAGCCGTCACGCTCGACGTCACCAACACCCTGATCCACAGCCCGCGCCTGGGGGAGATCTACGCCGGGGTCCTCTCCCGGCACGGCGTCCCGGTCGAGCCCCGCGAGGCGCGACGGCTGGTCTCGGTCGTGTGGCAGGAGCTCTCCTGCTCGGCCGAGCCCGGGCGCGACCGGTTCTCCTCCCACCCCGAGGGCGGGCGCGGTTGGTGGATGCGCTTCCTCGCGCGGATCTGCGAGCACCTGGAGGCGCCCGAGCCGTCGCGGTTCGCCGCCGCCGAGCTTTTCCACCAGTTCGGTGGCGCCGGGGCGTGGGAGGTCTTCCCCGAGGTGCCGGAGGTGCTCGAAGCCCTCACCGCCCGCGGCGTTCGTCTGGGCGTCGTGAGCAACTGGGACCACCGGCTCCCGGGCGTTCTCGAAAAGCTCGGGCTCGCCCGTTTCTTCGACGCGGTCGTGTACTCCTCGGCCGTGGGGGTGGAGAAGCCGGACCGGCGGATCTTCGCGGAGGCGCTCTCCCGGCTCGGCGTTCGGCCCGAGGCGGCGCTCCACGTGGGGGACTCCCGCCTGGAAGACGTCGAGGGAGCCGAGGCGGTGGGGATGCAGGCGCTCCTCCTCACCCGCGGGTCCCGGGCCGGAGACCTCTCGGACCTCGCGCCGCTGCCCTCCCGGGTGGGCCTTCGGCCTGTGCTAGACTCCTGACTCCGAAACTTTTTCACGCATTCGTAGGGAGCGTCCATGAAGCTCGAAGGCGAAGGCCTGCTGGTGCGCATCTTCATCGGCGAGTCGGACCGTTGGGAGGGGATGCCCCTCTCCGAGGCGATCGTGCAGCGGGCGCGGGAGAAGGGGCTCGCCGGGGCCACGGTCCTGCGCGGCATCGAGGGCTTCGGGGCCCACAACCTCATCCACACCGCGCGGGTCCTGCGCCTTTCGGAGGACCTGCCGATGGTGATCGAGATCGTCGACCAGAAAGAGAAGGTCCAGGCGTTCCTGCCCGAGCTGGACGAGATGGTGGCGGAGGGCCTCGTGACGCTCGAGCCGGTGCAGGTGATCCTCTACCGGACGCGCGAGCCGGGGAGCGGTCACACGCATTGATCGCTTGTGACGATCTTCACAAGCTCTCCGGAACATGCTATGCTCCGCCCGCGTCTGGAGAGGGTGATGGGAGTACCGCGCGACGTGGCCGGTCCGGCCGACGCGAATCCAACATGTCCGAAGATCCGAAGCGAGGAGCCGACTGGGTCCGATTGTCCGGCCTCGGCGTCGAGCTGGTCGGAGCGGTCGCGGGGTTCACGCTCCTCGGATACTGGTGGGACCGCCACTTCGAGACCGCGCCCTGGGGGCTCCTCGCCGGCATCGGCCTGGGCCTGATCGGCGGCATGTACAACCTGATTCGCCGGGCGCTGGCTGCATCCAAAGAAGAAGCCGTTCGCGAGACCAGGACGGACGGCGACAAGAAGCGATGACCGCCGCCCGATCGCCAGCCGCGGAGTACCTGCGGTTCTCGGGCTGGGCGCTGGCCGCCACGACCGGGGCCGCTCTGCTCGGATATTTGCCAACGTTGCGCCTGGGAGGTGAGGGCGCGCTCCCCGCGATGATCGCCGGGTGCGCCGTGGGGTTCCTCGCCTCGCTGGCCGGCGGGGTGCCGGTCGCGATGGCGCGCCGCTCGCCGCAGCCCGCGGTGCGCTCCCAGGCCGCGATGGCCTCGATGGCGGTGCGGTTCGGGGTGGTCCTCGCGCTGGGCCTGGCGGCCACCCTTTCGGGGCTTTTCGAGCGCGGTCCGCTCCTGGTCTGGGTCGCAGTCAGCTACATGGCGCTGTTGGTGGTCGATACCTGGTACGCGGTCAAGGGATTCTAGGGAAGGAAACGAAGACGATGATGCTCTTGGCACTGATGGCGAACCCTCTGGAGCACGTGGTCCAGCATCCGCTGGTCCAGCAGGAGGCGCACCTGGGCGCCCTGACGCCCGAGGGCAAGATCACCCTGCTGTCCGACCAGATCGTGATGATGATGATCGCGGGGCTCCTCCTGATTTTGCTGGTTCCGATGCTCGTCAGGCGGCGGCGGAGCGGGAGCGGGGTGGACGCCATGGTGCCGGCCGGTTCGGCCAACGCCATCGAGGCGATCTGCCAGTACCTCCGGAAGGAGGTCGCCCAGCCGGCCCTCCACGAGCACACCGACCGCTTCGTCAAATACATCTGGAGCGTCTTCTTCTTCATCCTGATGGTGAACCTCCTGGGCCTCCTGCCGATCGCTTCGGTGACGCCGCTCTTCGGCGCCCACATCGGCGGGACGGCGACGGGCAACATCTGGACGACCGCGACGCTCGCGATCCTCACGATGGCGATGATGGTGGTGAACGGCCTGCGCCTGGGCGGCAAGCACTACCTCGCGCACTTCTCGCCCGGGCCCTGGTGGCTGTCGCCGCTCCTGGTGCCGGTCGAGATCATCGGCCTGATCGCCCGCATCTTCGCGCTCGCCATCCGTCTCTTCGCCAACATGATCGCGGGCCACATCCTGCTCGCCGTGCTGCTCTCGTTCATCCTGAGCGCCGGAGCGGCCAGCGCGGCCATGGGGCTGGGCGTCGCGGTGCCGGTGGTTCTGGGGAGCGTCGCGATCACCATGCTCGAGCTCTTCGTCGCCTTCCTCCAGGCGTTCATCTTCACGTTCTTGACGGCCCTGTTCATCGGCCAGTCGGTCGTCTTCCATCACGACGACCACGGGGAGCACCACGCGGAGGCCGGCGCGCACTGATTCGTTGAAATTGATTTCGCCATGCCCGGAACGCGCGGGGCACGCGGGCCATGAGGCGTCGCTGCGATGGCGATCCGGAGTCGGTGGGTGGCCCCGCACGCCCGCCATGGACACGATGAAAGGACCTTTTTCGATGAACAAGAGAGTTGCCAGGATCTCGTTGATGATGATCGCCCTCGGCTTCCTGCTGATGTTCGCCTCCGTCGCTCCGGTGAGCGCCCAGGAGATCGTGGACGACACGGCCAGCGGCACCGAGGACTCCTACTTCCTGACCACCGAGGGCGCCTCCAAGCTGGGCGGCGCGATCGGCGCCGGCCTGGTGATCATGGGCGGCGGCGCCGGCGTGGCCCGCGTGGGCGCGGCCGCGGTCGAGTCGATGGCGCGCCAGCCCGAGGTGGCCGGCCAGATCAGCACCGCCATGATCATCACCGCGGCCATGATCGAGGGCGCGACCCTCTTCGCGGTGGTCGTCGCGCTGCTCGCGGTTCTCGGTTAAGAGTCCTTCACACCCGCCCCTCCCCTCGCGGGGGAGGGGCATTGACCTGACGAGTGGTCCTCAGATGATCGAGAGAGCCCTGGTTCTACTGACCTCCTTCGCCCTCGCCGCCCCGGCGCTGGCCCAGGAGCACGGCGGCGGCGAGCACGAAGCCGCGGCCAACAACCCCTTCGCGGGCGACATCGGCAACGCCCTGTGGACGCTGGTGATCTTCGGCCTGGTGGTCGTGGTCCTCGGCAAGTTCGCCTGGGGACCGCTGCTCAAGTCCCTCCAGGCGCGCGAGGACTTCATCCGCGAGTCGTTGGAGAAGGCGCGGCTCGAGCGCGAGACGGCCGAGATCCGTCTGCGCGAGTACGAGGAGCGGCTGGCAACGGCGCGCGCCGAAGCGACCGCGATCGTCGAGGAAGGGCGGCGCGACGCCGACGCCGTCAAGCGCAGGATCGAAGAGGACGCGAAGCGGGAGGCGGACAAGGCGATCGAGCGCGCGAAGCGCGAGATCCAGATCGCCACCGACACCGCGACCAAGGAGCTCTACACCCTTTCCGCGCGCCTGGCGACGGATCTGGCGGCCAAGGTGATCGGCCGTGAGCTCAACCCCAGGGACCACGAGCGCCTGATCGCGGAAGCGATCGAGGGGCTCGACAACGCGCGGCCGAGCTGACGCCATGGCGAGCGTGAGCAATCAGGATCTGATCGTGGGCCGCCTGTACGCCCGGTCCATCCTGGACCTGGCGGAGGAGAGGGGACAGGGCGACGAGCTGCTCGAGGAGATGGCGGAGGTGGTCAAGCAGCTCGACCGGAGCCCGGAGCTCGAAGAGTTCCTGGGGAGCCCCCTGGTCGATGAGGAGTCCCGCGCCAAGGTGATCGACGACCTGTTCCGGGGCCGGGCGAGCGACCTCCTGATCGACGCCCTGCACGTGGTCAACCTTAAGGGGCGGCTCGGCTCTCTGCGCGCCATCGCCGAGGCGTACCGGTTGGAGTACCGGGACCTGCGCGGCTGGGTGGAGGTTCTGGTGCGGACGGCGGTGCCACTTTCTCCCGAGCTGCGCACCCGCCTCAAGGATTCGATCGCCGCGTTCACGGGGAAGAAGCCCGACCTGATCGAGCGCGTCGACCCGTCGCTTTTGGGCGGCATGGTCATCGAGGTCGCCGGCAAGAAGATCGATGCCAGCGTGGCGTCCCGGCTGCGCGACCTGTCCGAGAAGCTGCTCGCGCGCGCCTCCCAGGAAATTCATAGCGGCAGAGCGTACGTGGCCGAGTCGTAATCGAGGCAAGGAGCTTTCATGAGATTCAAAGTCGACGAGATCGCGTCGGTCATTACAGAGGAAATCAGAAAATACCGCGCCCAGGTCGATCTGACCGAGGTCGGCAAGGTTCTGGAGGTGGGCGACGGCATCGCCCGGATCTACGGTCTGACCGGGGCCATGGCGGGCGAGCGCCTGGAGTTCGAAAACGGCGCCTCGGGGCAGGTGTTCAACCTCGAGGAGAGCTCGGTGGGCGCCGTCGTGCTGGGCAACTACCTGGAGATCAAGGAGGGCGACGAGGTCCGCCGCACCGGCGAGCTCCTCTCCGTCCCCTGCGGCCCGGCGCTCGTCGGCCGCGTGGTCGATCCGCTCGGCCGGCCGCTCGACGGCCTGGGGGTCATCGAGACGCCCTACCGCCGGCCGCTCGAGTTCAGGGCTCCCGGCATCGCCGAGCGCCAGCCCGTCACCGAGCCGCTCCAGACCGGCGTCAAGGCCATCGACGCCATGATCCCGATCGGCCGCGGCCAGCGCGAGCTGATCATCGGCGACCGGAAGACCGGCAAGACCGCCGTCGCCATCGACGCCATCGTGAACCAGAAGGGCGGCGACGTGATCTGCGTCTACGTCGCGATCGGCCAGAAGGAGTCGACCGTGGTCGGCCTGGTCGACAAGCTGCGCGAGCTGGGCGCCATGGACTACACGATCGTCATCTCGGCGGGGGCGTCGGACCCGGCGCCGCTCCAGTACATCGCCCCCTACGCGGGCGCGGCCATGGCCGAGTACTTCATGTACCAGGAGGGCCGGGCGACCCTGTGCGTCTACGACGACCTGTCGAAGCAGGCGCAGTCGTACCGCCAGCTCTCGCTGCTTCTCCGCCGGCCGCCGGGCCGCGAGGCCTACCCGGGCGACGTGTTCTACCTCCACTCGCGGCTCCTGGAGCGCAGCGTCAAGCTGCGCGACGAGTACGCGGTGGTGCCGAAGGACACGCCCGCGGACAGCAAGGACCGGTCGCTCGCGGTCAAGCACCCCGAGGGGCTCGCCGCTCCCGAGGAGCACCGTCCGGACGACGAGAACGGCCTCTTCCACCGGCCGCACGGCCGCCACAAGGCGGAGGCCTGGCTCGCCTCCTTGAAGGACAGCGACCGCTACCGGGTCCACAGGTTCCCGGACAGCGGCGGCTCGATGACGGCTCTGCCGGTCATCGAGACGCTCGAGGGCGAGGTCTCGGCCTACATCCCGACCAACGTGATCTCGATCACGGACGGGCAGATCTACCTGGAGCCCGACCTCTTCTTCGCGGGCGTCCGCCCGGCCATCAACGTGGGCATCAGCGTCTCCCGCGTGGGCGGCAACGCGCAGAGGAAAGCCATGAAGAAGGTCGCGGGCACGCTGCGGCTCGACCTCGCGGCCTTCCGCGAGCTCGAGGCCTTCGCGCAGCTCGGCACCGAGCTCGACACGGCGACCCAGCGCCAGCTCGACCGCGGCCAGCGCATGGTCGAGCTCCTGAAGCAGCCCCAGTACCGGCCCTACAACGTCAACGACCAGGTGATCTCGATCTTCGCCGGCACCCGCGACTTCCTGGACGACGTGCCGGTGCGCGAGGTGCTGGCCTTCGAGGCGGCGATGCTCAAGCACTTCCGGGACGAGTATCCGGAGATCCTGGACGAGCTCGACCGCTCCCGGGACATCCCCGATGCGGTGGCCGAGAAGATCGGCCAGGTGA
>DATHUD010000300.1:0-4617 GCA_035462575.1 Thermoanaerobaculia bacterium
GAGGAAGACGTCTGGGACCTGACGATGAACGTCAATCTGAAGGGCGTGTTCCTGGGCTGCAAGTACGGCATTCCGGCCCTGCGGCGCGCGGGAGGGGGCTCGGTGATCAACACCGCCTCTTTCGTGGCGATCCTGGGCGCGGCCACCCCGCAACTCGCCTACACCGCGAGCAAGGGGGGCGTGCTCGCGATGACCCGCGAGCTTGCCACCATCCACGCCCGCGAGAACATCCGGGTCAACGCCCTCTGCCCCGGCCCGCTGCGGACTCCGCTCCTGATGAAGTACCTGGACACCGAGGAGAAGCGCCAGCGCCGCCTCGTCCACATCCCCATGGGCCGCTTCGGCGAGGCCCACGAGATCGCCAGGGCGGCGCTCTTCCTGGCCTCGGACGAGTCCTCCTTCACGACGGGCGCCACTTTTCTCGTCGACGGCGGGATCACGGCGGCCTACGTGACGCCGCTGGAACCGGGTTCCTGAACGCTCCGGGTATACTTGCCCGGAAATGGCGACAGACCGGACGGAATCCTCTTCGACGGCCGAGAAGATCGGCCCGTACCGTCTCCAGGAGCCGCTCGGCTCCGGAGGGATGGGGACGGTCTGGCGCGCCTGGGACGAGCGGCTGAAGCGGGCGGTCGCCCTGAAGCGGTTCCACGTCGAGGGCGCCCGGGTCTCGGGCCTCCGGGACCGCTTCCGGCGCGAGGCCCAGGCCGCGGCCCGCCTCAACCATCCGTCCATCGTCCATATCTACGACCTCCTCGAAATGGAGGACGGCGACTGGATCGTGATGGAGCTCGTGGAGGGCCGGACGCTCCGCAGTCTGCTCCGGCAGCAGGAGGAGCTCGATCTCCGGAGCGCCGTCCGGATCGGCCGCGAGATCGCCGAGGGGCTGGCCGAGGCGCATGCCCAGGGCATCCTGCACCGCGACTTGAAGACGTCGAACATCATGGTGACGCCGTCCGGCCGCGCCAAGATCCTGGATTTCGGCCTCGCCAAGGAGATGCCGCTCTGGGGCGGAGGCCAGGAGCAGGCGCTCTCGGCGCCCGGGATCGTCATCGGCACCTGTCACGCCATGTCTCCCGAGCAGGCGCAGGGGCTCCCCCTGGACGGCCGCTCGGACCTCTTCTCGCTCGGGTCGCTCCTCTACGAGATTCTGACCGGGGACGCTCCGTTCCTCGCCGAGACGCCGACGGCTTCGCTGGCCCGGGTCCTGTCCTACCGGCAGCGGCCGGTCCAGGAGATCCGCCCCGAGGTGCCGTCCGAGCTTTCGCGGCTGGTCGACCGGCTGCTCGAAAAGAACGTCCGCCAGCGGCCGGAGAGCGCCCGCGACGTGGTCGAAGCGCTCTCCTCTCTCTCGGGGACCGGAGGGTCTGATTCCCTGGCGCTCCCCTCGTCGCTCGCGCCGGTCTCGCTGAGCTTCGGCGAACCGCAGACGTTCGATCTGCGGCCCCCGCACTTCTCGCCGCAGAGCAGCAGCGGCGGGGGGACCCGGCAATGGCAGCTCGGGGAGCGGCGTGTGCTCACCGTGGTGTGCTGCGGCCTTGTCGGCGTGGACGACGCCTCCGGCAAAGTCGAGTCCCTCGACCTCGAAGCTCTGACGGAGGCCATGAACGCTCTCGAAGAGCTCGCCTCGGAGGTGTGCCAGCGGCTCCAGGGGCGTCCGGGGGCCGTTCTGGGGCACCGGCTGTGGCTCTCCTTCGGCCATCCCCAGGCTCACGAGGACGATCCCGAGCGCGGGGTCCGGGCGGCCCGCGAGATCGCGGAGCGGCTCGGCGGGATGGGGCTCTGCTCCGGGCCGGGCCTGCGCCAGCGAGCGGAGGTCTGCATCGCCGTGCACACCGGCCCGGCCGTGGCGGTCAACCGTCCGGGGCAGAACGAGCAGCTCCAGCCTGGATCCACGCTCGAGATCGCCATGGGACTCCAGCGCGCGGCTCCGGCCGGCGCCGTGGTGGTGAGCGCCGAGAGCCGGAAGCTGATCGCGGCGAGCTTCACCCTGGAGCCGCTCCCCCCGGCCCGCCTGCCGGGCTACTCCGAGCCGCTCCCCGTCTATCGCGTGGTCGAGGCTGCAGACCCCCGGGAGCGGGAGACCGGAGCGGCGACCCCTCTGGTGGGCCGGGACCGGGAGGTCGAGCTGCTCGTGGACCGTTTCCATCTGACCCGCTCCGGCACGGGCCAGATGGTCATGATCAGCGGCGAGCCGGGGATCGGCAAATCGCGTCTTCTGCAGGGCTTGCGGGAGCGGGTCTTCGCCTCCGGCGAGGAGCTCGTCTGGCTCTCCGGCTACGCCTCGGTCTACACCCACGGCTCGCCGCTCCTGCCGGTGATCGGCCTCCTGGAGCGCGTCCTGTTCCCGTCTCCCGACGAGCCCGCGGAGGAGAAGCTCTTCCGGCTCGAAGGCTTTCTGCGTCTCCACCATTTCCCCCTGGCGGAGAGCGTGCCGCTGTTCGCGCCTCTCCTGGCGCTGCCGGCCGAAGGGCGCTACCCGCCGCCCGCGATGACTCCGGACGTCCGGCGCAAGAAGACGCTCGAAGCCCTGGTGACCCTCTTTTCCGAGATGGCGGAGCAGAAGCCGCTCGTCCTGGTGATCGAGGACCTCCACTGGGCCGACCCGTCCACGCTCGAGCTGCTGGGGCTCCTCCTGGACGCCCTCGCGGGCCTGCGGCTCTTCCTGATCGTGACGTTCCGGCCCGATTTCCAGGCTCCCTGGGGGCACCGGGCCCAGATCTTCCAACTCGCCCTCACCCGGTTGAGCGACCGGGAGACGCGGGCCCTCATGGACCGTGTGGCCGGGAGCGAGCGTCTGTCCGACGACGTGCGGCAGCAGATCATCGCCCGGACCGACGGCATCCCCCTCTTCATCGAGGAGCTGACCAAGACGGTCCTCGAAGCCGGCGAGACCGGGTCGGAGCAGGACATCCCCTCGACGCTCAACGGCTCGCTGATGACGCGGCTGGACCGCCTGAGGACCGGCAAGGAGGTCGCGCAGGTGGCCTCGGTGATCGGCCGGACGTTCTCGCTCGACCTGCTCGCCGCCGTGGCAGAGCTCGACCGCGAGGCCCTGGAGCCGGGGCTCGCCGAGCTGCTCGACGCCGAGCTCGTCCACCGCCGGGGAATGGCCCACCGGGAGCGCTACAGCTTCAAGCACGCGCTCATCCAGGACGCTGCCTACGCCTCGCTCCTTCAGAAGGACCGGCAGCAGCTCCACCGGCGGATCGCCTTTGTGCTCGAAGGCCGCCTCGCGGAGCCGGAGGCGGCGCCGCCGGAGGTGATCGCCTATCACGCGACGGCGGGCGGAGACTTCGAGAAGGCCGCCGACTTCTGGCTCGAAGCCGGCCAGCAGGCGAGCGCGCGGTTCGCGCAGGCGGAAGCGATCGAGCACCTGCGGGAGGGCCTTCAGGCGCTCGAGTCCCTGCCGCCGGGCGTGGACCGGGACCGGCGGGAGCTGGCGTTCCAGAGCGCCCTGGGGATCGCGCTCGCGGTGACCCGCGGGCACTCCGCGCCGGAGGTGGGGGAGACGTACGAGCGCATCCTTGCCTTGAGCGAGCGGACGGGCAAGACCCCCTCGACCATCTATTTCGGCCTGTGGAACCTCCTTTCGAGCCGCGGCGAGTTGCGGCGGGCGCGCGAGTTGGCCCACGGGAAGATCCGCGAGGCCGAGGAGAGCCGGGATCTCGAAGCCCTGATCCTGGGCCTTTTTACGAAGGGGTGCATGGATCAATACCTGGGCGATCTGAAAGGCGCGCGGGCCACGTACGAGCGGCTGCTCTCGGTCTACCCCGAGAGCGAAGTCGGCACCTCGAACGACTACGACATCCGGGCCACGGCCCTCGCCAGCCTGGGCGACGTCCTGTGGATCACGGGCCATCCCGACCAGGCCCGGCAGACGTGCGACGAGGCCGTCTCCCTCGCCCGGAAGATGTCCCCCCGGGCCCTCTCCGTGGCTCTCCTGATGCGGATGATCCTCGCGTGCTCGATGCGCGACGCGGAGACGAGCCTCGCCTGTGCCCGCGAGCTTTCCGCGCTCTCCCGCGAGCACTCCTACGACATCTGGACGGTCTTCTGCGATCTGGTCGAGGCGGTGAGGGGGACGACGGAGGCGTCCGGAATCGATCAGGCCCTCGAGTCCGCCGTCCGCGCCGTGGAGATCATGCGGACCGTCCACGGCAGCAGCATCCAGTGCACGCGGTACCTGGCCTGGATTGCCGAATTCGCCCTCGACCACGGGCGTGCCGAGAAGGCCGGGAGGCTCCTCGCCGAGGCGCTGGCTCTGGCCGAAAGGACCGAGGAGCGCTATTGGGAAGCCGAGCTTCACCGGCTGCGTGGCCGGCTGGCCGGGGACCCGCGGGAGGCGGAGGCGTGCTTCGAAAAGGCGCTCTCCCTGGCCCGCGAACGGGAGGAGAAGACCTTCGAGCTGCGCGCCGCCGAAGATCTCCGCCGGCTCGCTACGCCGCCTGAGCGCTCACCTCGGGGCTGACCCCCATCCGCAACTGCCGGCGCTTCTCCGCAAACAGATACAAAAACACGCCGTCCACGATCGCCGAGACCGTACCGATCAACAAAAGGAAATAATCGTTGGGGTAGTGCATGTAGAAGAACACCACCACCAAAGCCGAGCCCAGG
>DATHUD010000301.1:0-1707 GCA_035462575.1 Thermoanaerobaculia bacterium
GGGGATATCGCACGCGCGCGGGGCATGACGCAGGTCGCACGCGATGCCGGGCTCAGCCGAGAGAGCTTGTACAGGGCACTCAGCGAAGACGGAAACCCCAGCTTTGCAACCATCTTGAAGGTTGCTCGGGCGCTGGGTGTCCGCCTGCACGCTGAAGTAGCCTAGTGGTCTGCCACGCGCGACGCTTCCCCGACGTGAAGAGCTCGCGGGGGCTGCGAGTCGCTGCAAAGCGTGCCCCTGTAGGTGCGGTTGAATCAGGGGCGGCCCGGAAAGGCCGCCCCTGCAGGAGTCCGGGGAGGGCGCTACTTCTTCTTGTCCTTCGGCTTGCTGTCCGCCCCGCCCTTCGCGCCCTTCTTCGGCTTCTTGGTCTCTTTCTTTTGCGCGTTGTTGCCCTTTGCCATGATTCCCTCCTGGGGTTCGCCGTGAATTTCTGGCCTGGTTAAGCTGCTGCTCCGGGCACAGAGTCTAATACAGGAACCGGGAGAGCAGACCACCAACCGCAAGGCTGGTGCGAATGCGCTTCGAGGAGTTGTGAGAGACGTTGCTATTCCGGCCGGTGCTCCAAGGCCCTTTCCAGCAGGTCCGAGACGCCGAGATCCCCGGCCCACCGGCGCATGTGCTCCCGATCGAGCCGGTCCCCCTGCTCCTTGACGATGCCGAGGGCGTCCGTCCACTGACGCTCGGACGTCTCGCCTCCGAGGCGATACCACTGGAGCTTTCGCAGAAGGGTGTCCTCGGCGGATTTCACGAAGACCACCCGCTCCTCGCCGGCTCCGATCCGCTGCGGACCGCTGCGCTCGAGCTCGAGCCGGTCGAACTCGCCGGGGCCGCGCAGGAACATATCGATTTTGAAACCCGTGGCGAGGTGGATCAGGTTGAACGAGCTGCGCTTTTGGATGGCGAGGCGAATCCGTTCTTCGTCCAGATAGAACTCGCCTTCAAGCCGGGAGACCAGGATCGGGACCGCGGAATGAGGCAGATCGACCACGAGGTCCAAGTCCTGGGTCTGCCTCGGAACTCCATGGATCGAGCTGGCCCAGGAGCCTCCGAAATGGTAGCGGGCTCCGAGCTCCTCCAGGACGTCGACGACCCGAAGAACAATCTGGAGAGAATCGCCGCTCACTCCTCAGTGCCCCTCCGCCCGGCCGGGCAACGGCCCGTAGACCTCCGTCGCGAGATCCTCTCCGAGCAGCAGACCGAAGAGGCGGCGCCGGATCTCCTCCGGGCCGGCCTCGGGATGGCGGGTCCGGAGCCCGGCGAGAGCGAGCTGGCGGGCGGTTTCGTTGGCTCCCACGATCAATTCGATTTTGCGCCAGGCCGGCATCCGGCGGTAGATCTCCATCTGGATCCTCTCCGCTTCGGGATCCGTGTCCGAGGAAAGCGTCGTCCAGTCCAGCTCATGGGGTTTGCGTTTTGGAACCACTATGCCCAAGTGGGACGGCTCCGTGAAACCGGGACAGCAATCCATAAAAAAGCCAGGGCCAGGGGTACGCATCGAGTCTCTCCCTGCCGGATGATACTGCCTTCTGGGGAGAAGTAGCGCAGAAGAGGCTCTGGAGATATGGAATAGCGATATGAGGATGTGCGGACGAGCCTCGCTCTCGATGTCTCTGGGATCGAGAGGCTGGAAGAGTCGGCATCACCGGACGGAGAAGGACCGGCAGCGTTCCAACGCTGGGGCAAAGTCTCCCGCGCTGCCGTAGCGCG
>DATHUD010000302.1:0-4649 GCA_035462575.1 Thermoanaerobaculia bacterium
GGCCGGGGGCGCTTTTTCGTGCCCCAATCCCTCTCCCGCACAAAAGTGCCACTCTTCGGCAGAGCGGCCCCGCCTCGGTCGTGGAGACCGGCAAATGGAGGCCGCCGGAGAGGAGACACGCGTCATGTCTCGAAGAGTCCGCTCCATGATCCTCGTCCTCGCCATCCTGGCGTTTCCGGACACCCTCTGGCGCTGGCTGACGGGGAATGCTCCCGGCCTCGCGGCCCTCTGGGGCAAGGCCGGGAGCGAGATGGACCCCGACGGAGTCAACGCAGGTGGTGATATGGACCCCGACGGCCTCAAGGCAGGTGGCGAGATGGACCCCAACGGCCGGGTGATCCCCCTGCCCGCCAAGACGGATGCGGGCGGCGAGATGGACCCCGACGGCTAGAGTCACCTCGTCCCCCTTGATTGCGCGCCGGTTCCGGGAGCCGGCGCTTTTTTCCTCGGGAGGAGTGTCACGAATCGGGCGCCAGCGGCAACTATATCTGTGGAGATGGTATTCTATCCGGCCATGGAGCAACCGGAAGACTCGTGCGCGGAGATCCTGGACCGCCTCCGGCCCGCCCTGAAGGCGGTGTTCGCGGCGCGGGGCATCACCGAGCCGCAGGCCCGGGAGATCCTCCGGGAATCCTGCGCCGCTTTCGTGACGACGCGGCGCAAGCCTCCCAATCCGGACGGATGGCTGTTCCAGACCGTCGTCGAAAAGTGCCGACGCTTGAAAGAGGAGGAGGCCGCCCTTGAAGACGCACCCGAGTGAAGAGGTGTTGGAGGATTTCATCCTGTCCCAGGACAGCGGACACCAAGCCGTGCTGCAGCACCTGATCTGGTGTCCTTCCTGCCGGTCCAAGCTCCTGTTCCTGCCCCGGCTTCAGGAGGTAGGCCGGTCCGCCGCTCCCGATTACGACCGCGTCTTCGAGGAGGCGCGGCGGGCAGTCGAGAGCTTCGAGCGTGCCCTGAAGGAGGAGAGGGGCGCGGCCCCGGGCCTCTACCTGGAGCTGAGGGCGCAGCCGCCCGAGTGGCAGGTGATCCTCATTGCCAATCCCCGTTTTCAGACGTGGGGTGTGGCCGAGCTGCTGGTGGAGCGGAGCCTGGAGGTCAGTCCCAGAGATCCCGCCTATGGCGAGAAACTGGGCCTGCTGGCCCTCGAGCTCGCGAATCAACTCGACGCCTCCCGCTACGGAACCGAGAGGATCGAGGATCTCCGCGCTCAGGCCTGGGCCCACGTCGGAAACGCCTGCCGGTTGCATTCCGATCTCCAAGGGGCTGAAGAGGCGTTCGGTCGAGCCTTCTCTCATCTTGAGAAAGGGACCCAGGATGCGCTGGAGCGGGCGGTTCTGCTGGATCTCGAAGCCTCGTTCCGGCGAGACCAGAGGCGCTTCGACGATGCCTTCACGCTCCTGCGGCGAGCGGTCGAGATCTTTCTCGACTACGGGGAGCGCCACCGGGCGGGCCGGTCGCTCGTCAAGATGTCGATCGTCCATAGTCAGTCCGGCCATCCCTCGGAAGGCATCCCCCTGCTTCGTCGGGCCCTGGACATGATCGACCCCGAGCAGGAGCCCCGCCTGCTCCTCTGCGCCCGGCACAACCTGACCGACTATCTCGCGCAATCAGGCCGTTTTCTGGAGGCGCAGGCGGCGTACCGCGCCGCCCGCCCTCTCTACCGCAGCTTCCCGGACGCCTGGACGCAGAACCGCCGCAAATGGGTGAAGGGGAAGATCGTGCGCGGCCTGGGGCAGCTCCGGCAGGCCGAGTCGCTGTTCCTGGCGGCCCGGGAGGGTTTTCTGGCCGAAGGCATTCCGTACGACACCGCGCTCGTCTCCCTGGAGATCGCCCTTCTCTACGCCGAAGAGGGGCGGACGGCCGAGCTCAAGCAGCTCGCGGTGGAGATGGTCCCCATCTTCTCCTCGCGGCACATCCATCGCGAGGCGCTGGCCGCCCTCTCCTTCCTGCAGCAGGCGCTGGCCGGGGAGGCGGTGGCCACCGAGGTCGTGGCCAGGGTGGCGGACTATCTGAAGCGGGCAGAGCACGATCCGGAGCTGCGGTTCCAAGGGGCGGAAGCCTAGACGAGCGGGGCGGGCCGCCCGGACGAAAGGGGGAGAGCTCGCCCCGAACGGGGGAACGCCTCCCCCCAACGGGTACGAGCCTCCCCCGAGCAGGTACGGGCCTGTACCCGCTCGGGGCGGCGCCTCCCCCCAACGGGTACGGGGCCGTACCCGCTCGGGGGAACGCCTCCCCCCAACAGGTACGGGGCCGTACCCACTCGGGGGAGCGCTTCCCCCCAACGGGTACGGGCTCGTACCCACTGGGTACGGACGTCCCCCCGCTCGGGGGAGGCGTCCCCCAACTCGGGGGAGGCTTTCCCCCGTTCGGGGGGAGCGTTCCGGCCAGCCGTTGCCGGTCTCGCGATGCGGCTGTCGACCGGCCTCCCTGCACGCTCCCACCGCTTCCATCCCATCCGGAGTAGCAATAAGGTTGCCCATTTCTCCCCGGTTCACGTGGCACAGGGCTTGCGGGGAGCAGGATTCGTTTGGGAGGAGTTTTTCATCTTTGTTTGAGGACAGGCACATGAGGCGGCAGGAGTGGCTGGAGGTCATCCTCGAGAGCATCGGCGATGCGGTCCTGGTGACCGACGACTCGAGACGTGTGATCTTCATGAATCCCGCTGCGGTCAAGATCACCGGCTGGAGCCCGGAGGAATCCTACGGCCGTCCCATCGAGGACATCTTCAACATCCTCTACGAGTGCACGGGCGAGCCGGTCAAGAGCCCGGTCGACAGGGTCCTCGAAAAAGGGACCGTGGTCCGGCTGGGCAGCCGCACGATCCTGGTCACCCGGCAGGGCGCCGAGGTGCCGATCGACGACAGCGGGGCGCCGATCCGGAATGAGCGGGGCGAGATCACGGGGGTGGTGCTCGTCTTCCGCGACATCACCCAGCGGCGCAAGGCGGAGCGGGCTCTGGAGAAGATGGAGGAGGGGCAGCGCTTCCTGGCCGAGGCGGCCCGGGTCCTCGCCTCCTCGCTCGACGAGCGCGAGGTCCTGGCGAGCGTGGCGCACCTGTCGGTCCCCCGGATCGCCGACTGGTGCGGGGTCTACCTGCTGGAGGAGGACGGCTCGATCGTCCGCGTCGCCCTGGTCCACCACGATCCTTCGCGGGTCGAGATCCTCCACGAGGGCCTCCCGATCGATCCGGAGCTCCTCCACATGGCCCCCCGGGTGATCCGTACCGGCCAGCCCGAGCTGGTCACCGAGATCGACGAGGCGTTCCTTCGGGAGATCTCGGTCGACGAGCAGAGCTTCGAGCGGTGCCGCGAGATGGGGCTGACTTCGACGATGTCCGTGCCGCTCGTGGCGCGGGGCCGGATGCTCGGCGCCGTCACCCTGTCGACCGACCGGTCGGGGCGGTGCTACGGGCCCGAGGACCTGGAGATCGCCCTGGACTTCGCGAGGAACGTCGCCCTGGTGCTGGACAACTCCCGTCTCTATCACGAGATCCTGGAGACGGACCGGCGCAAGGACGAGTTCCTGGCCATGCTGGCCCACGAGCTCAGGAACCCGCTGTCCCCCATCCTGAACGCCCTGGAGATCCTGCGCCTGCGGGGGGAAGATCCCGCGGCGCGGGAGCGGGCGCTCACGCTCGCCCGCCGCCAGGCCCGCCACATGGCCCGCCTGGTGGACGACCTGCTGGACGTGTCCCGCATCACCCGGGGCAAGATCGAGCTCCGCAAGGAGCGCGTAGAGCTCGGGGCTCTCGTCGCCCATGCGGTCGAGAGCAGCCGGTCGCTCCTGGAAATCCGGGGGCACGAGCTCGCCGTCTCCCTGCCCGACGAGCCGGTCTGGATGGAGGCCGACCCGGCCCGGCTGGAGCAGGTGCTCGCGAACCTCCTGAACAACTCCGCCAAGTACACCGATCCCGGGGGGAAAGTGTGGGTCCACGTGGAGCGGCCGGGGATCTCCGAGGCCGTGATCCGGGTGAAGGACACGGGCGCCGGCATCCCCCGCGACATGCTGGGCAAGGTCTTCGACCTGTTCAGCCAGGTGGACCGCTCCCTCGACCGCTCGCAGGGCGGGCTCGGCATCGGTTTGACCCTGGTGCGCAGCCTGGTCAGCCTGCACGGCGGGAGCGTGCGGGCCGTGAGCGAAGGTCCGGGGCTGGGGAGCGAGCTCGTGGTGCGGCTGCCGGTCTTGCCGGCCGCCTCCGAGGAGCGGGAGAAGGCGCCGGCCCGGGCGACCGGCGACCGGCGGCGGCGGATCCTCGTGGTGGAGGACAACGTCGACTCCGCGGCGGCCCTCTTCGAGCTGCTCCGGCTCTGGGGGCACGAGGTGCGGGTGGCGCTCGACGGGCCGGCCGCCGTGGAGGTCACGGCGAGAGATCCCCAGGAGATCGTGCTGCTGGACATCGGCCTGCCGGGGATGGACGGCTACCGCGTGGCCGAGGCCATGCGCGCGCAGAGGGGGATGGAAGAGGCCCGCATCGCCGCGCTCACCGGCTACGGCCAGGAGACGGACCAGCAGCGCTCCCGCGACGCGGGCATCGACCGCCACTTCACGAAGCCGCTGGACGTGGCGGTGCTGCGGGAGTTCCTGGCGGAGGGGTAGCTTGTGTGCCCCCAAGGGCGCCGTTCGGATAGCCCGGGGTGGAAACCCCG
>DATHUD010000303.1:0-12226 GCA_035462575.1 Thermoanaerobaculia bacterium
GGCTCCATAGCCCACCACACGGGAGCGGTCGCCGGCGGTGTCCCCCGAGCTCCGGAGGTCCAGAAGCTCGGCCGTCATCTTGAGCCGGCGGGCGGTTTCCAGACGGCCGTTGATGGGCACGGCGCCGCAGGCCTGCCTCCCGTGGAGGGGGCCGGCCAACCCCACGATCTCCGAGGCGGTCTCCCGGTCCACCCGGCGCGCCTCGGCGTAGGGCAGGTAGTGCGACAGGTCGGAGCTGACGACGACCGCCGTCTCCGGCCCTCCCCACAGCGTCTCCAGGACCTCCGCCACATCTTCACCGCTCGCCTCCCCCGCCGCGAGCGGCACCAGGGTGAAGTCGTCCCCGAGAAGCACCTGGAGGAACGGGATCTCCACCTCCAGCGAGTGCTCCCGCGCGTGCGCCTCGGCGATGACCCGAACCTGCGGCAGGCGCAGCGCGTCGCGCGCCCCTTCGGGATCGATCGTCACCTGCCCCAGCGGGGTCTCGAACCGCTGCCGGTCCGGCAGAGCGAGCCCCCGGATCGGCACGAAATGAGAAGGCCCGAGGAGGATCACCCGGCGGATCGCCGAGGCCGCCGGAGCGAGCCCCCGGAACGCGCTCCCGGCGATCGGACCGGAGTAGACGTACCCCGCGTGCGGGGCGATCACGGCCTTGGGGACGGAGGAGGGCCCACTACCCTGAAGAAAGCCTTCCACCTGGGATTTCAGCTCGGAGGGAGAGGCCGGGTAGAACGTGCCGGCGACGGCGGGGGGGCGGACGGACATGGCCATACGGGGAAAATTTAACACGGACGACACGGACGGCACGGACTCACAAGGACGAGCACAGACTTGCACGGACATCCCTGAAGGTCCGTGGGGGTCCGTGTGAGTCCGTGTGAGTCCGTGAGGGTCCTTCAGGGCCTGAGCGCCCGGAGCGCCGCCGCGGCGATCGCCGCGTCCTGCACCCCCACCCCGGTCAGGTCCGCCACGGTGATCTCCTCGTCGCTCCCCCGCCCCGGAACCCGGCCGAGGATCAGGTCCCCGAGCTCGCCCGCCACGTCCTCCTCCCGGAGGGCTCCCGCCTCCACGGCGTGGTGAATCTCTCCGAGGCGGAGGCACTGGCTCAGGCGGTCGGCGAAGACGCGGTCGGCGCGGGCGAGGACGTCCACGTGGAGCTCCCGCTTGTCGGGGCCGTCCGAGCCCACGGCGGTCAGGTGGGCTCCGGGCGAGAGCCAGGCGGCGCGGACGAGGGGCCCGCGACTGGGAGTGGAGGTCACGATCAGGTCCGCTCCGGAGACGGCGGCTTCGACGGTGGGGGCGACCTCCACCTCGGCGCCCAACTCTTCGGCCATCTCCCGGGCGTAGGCGGCGGCGGTCTCCGGGCGGAGGCTCCAGGCGGCCACCGGCGGGAGGCTTCCGAGGACGCGGGCCAGGGCCCGGAGCTGGAAGCGGCCCTGGATGCCGGCGCCGATCATGGCGATCCGTTGCGGGCTCTTCTTCGCGAGGTACCTGGCCGCCACGCCGCCGGCCGCGCCGGTGCGGAGGTCGGTCAGGTAGCCGTTGTCCAGGAGGAGGGCGGCGGGCTGGCCGGTCGCGGCGTCGAAGGCCATCACGAGGCCGCCGGAAACGGGGAGGCCCCGCTCGGCGTTGCTCCAGAAGCCGGAAGCCACCTTGAACACGTAGAACGGCGCCCCGGCCAGGTGCGCCCCCTTCACGTGGACCTCGCCCCGGGACTCCGGGATCTCGAGGCCGATGACGCCGGGCAGGCGAGCCTCGCCGCGGGAGAGGGCCGCGAAGGCCTCCTCCACCGCCCGGATCGCCTCGTCCATGGTCACGGCGCCGCGGATCTCTTCCTCGGTCAGGATCAGCATGCTCGTCTCTCCCTCGTCTCCATCGCCGCGAGGAATCTTGGCAGAGCGATGTTGCCTCCGGAAATCACGGCGGCGACGGGCCCCTCCGCGCGCAGGCGGCCGGCGAGGAGCGCCGCCACGGCCACGGCGCCGCCCCCTTCGAGGACCAGCCGGTGCTCGTCCAAGGCGAAGGCCATGGCGTCCACGATCTCGTCCTCGGAGACCGGGACGAAGCCGTCCACCATCCGCTGAACGATGTGGAAAGTGTGGCGGTTGTCGAGGTCGATGCCGCCGGACAGGGCGGTGGCGAGCGTCTCCTCCTCGGGGAGCGAGACCGGCCTTCCGGCCTGGACGCTCGCCACCATCACCGCCGCCTTCTCCGCGTAGGCGGCGATCACCCGCACGCCCCTCTCCTTGAGGGCCAGGGCCACGCCGGAGATCAGGCCGCCTCCCGAGAGGGGGACGACGACGGTCCCCACGCCCGGAAGGTCTTCCAGGATCTCCAGGCCGATCGTGCCCTGGCCCGCGATGACGGCCGGGTCGTCGAAGGCGTGGACGAGGGTCGCTCCCCGCGCCTGCCGGATCTCCTCGGAGCGGCCGGCGGCCTCGTCCACCTCGCCGCAGGTGACGATCTCGGCGCCTTCCCTGCGGATCGAAGCGAGCTTGACCGGGTCGATCCACTCGGGGATGCAGAGGGTCGCGAGGATCCCCTGGAGGCGAGCCACGTAGGCCACGGCCAGGCCGTGATTGCCGGAGGACCAGGTGATCACTCCGCGCGCCCGCTCCTCCGCCGAGAGGCCGAGGATCTTGCTCGCGGCCCCGCGCACCTTGAAGGAGCCGGTGGCCTGGAGGTTTTCGAGCTTCAGATGGACGGGAGCCCCGGCGATCTCGCCGAGGCGGGGGGACGGAATCAGAGGGGTCGGCCGGGCGATTCCGGCGATCCGGGAACGGGCGGTCTCGATGTCTGAAGGGTGAACTTCCACGGAAAGAGTTTACCGCGAAGCGGGACTCTGTAACCGCGAAGCGTTACAAGAGCTCCGTCACCCTCCTTTCAGCACCTGCCGGCATCTCCGCTGGGCCCTCTCGCGGTCGGGCAGCGGGAGCCCTTCGAACACGAGGAGGGTGCGGTCGCGCCCGCTCTCCAACGTCGTCAACACCTCGCGGTACTGGTGCCCGGCGCGGTCCCGGTGCCCCAGGCGGAGGAGGCAGTCGGCCAGGAGCACGCGCACCTGGAAGAGGGCGGCATCGAGGTAGAGGGCGGCGCGGTAGGAGATCACGGCGTCGTCCGGCTTGCCGCGCAGGTCGTGCAGGAACCCTTCGAGCGCGTGGGCGGCCGGGTCCGACGGGTCGGCGGCGAGGGCGGCCTCGACCCGGTGCGCCGCCTCGGCGATGCGGTTGGCCGCGAGGTCCCTGGCCGCCTCCAGCAGCCGCTCGGCGGTGGTGGGGGCCTCGGGAGCCGGGGGGTCGGCCACGGCTTCGGGAGCGGCGGCCCCGGTTCCCGCACCCCGGGCGAGGCTCCAGTCGCGGGGATGCGCCTCGTCGAGCCGTCGGCCGGAGGTGTCCGCGGGCGGCGGCTCCTCGCGCTTCGCGCGCGCCGGGCGGGGAGGCGGCGCGGGCGCGGGGGCCGGCAGCGGGGTCGTGCGGTGCCGGTAGGAGAAGCAGGAGCCCAGATCCACGGGCTCCAGCTCGTCCTGGATCTGCCAGAGGGTCTCCGAGGCCCCGAGGAAGAGATAGCCGTGCGGGGCGAGGAGCTGGGAGACCTGGGACATCACCCACCGCTGGAGCGGCCGGCGGAAGTAGATGAGGACGTTTCGGAGCAGGACCAGGTCGCACTCGGAAAACGGCAGGGAGAACGGCGGATGGGCCAGGTTCATCTGGCGGTAGACGATCCGCGAGCGCAGGCCCGAGTCGAGCTCGTAGAGCTTGCCGCGCCGGGTGAACCAGCGCTCGAGGAGCGGCGGCGGCACCTGGGAGACCGCGCGCTCGCCGTAGAGGCCGAGCCGCGCGCCGGCCAACGCCTCCTCGTCCACGTCGGTCGCGACGATCGTCCAGTCCCACCCCGCGAGGGTCGGCTCTTCGGCGAGGAGCATGGCGAGCGTCGCGGGCTCCTCGCCCCGGGCGCAGGCCGCGGACCAGATGCGCAGGTGCCGCGAGGCCTGCCGGGCGCGGATCAGCTTGGGGAGGATGTCGGTGCGCAGCCCCTCGAACTGCTGCGGCGCGCGGAAGAAGTACGACTCCTTGACCGTGATGAGCGAGATGACGTTTTTCCACTCCTCCTCGATCTCCCGCGCGGCGAGCGCCCGGACGTACTCGGCGAGGCCGGGGAAGCCCCGGGCGTGCGCACGCCTTAGCGCCACCTCTTCGAGAAAGGAGAAGCGGGCCGGGGGGATGCTGTTGCCCGTCACGTCGCGCACCAGGGCGACGAGCTGCTGCAGGACCGGCGACGCGGGCGGCTCGAAGCTCATGGACGGACGAGGTTCCGGCCCGCGGCCTTGGCCTCGTAGAGCCGGCGGTCGGCGAGCGAGACGAGGAGGTCGGCGGTCACCGGTCCGCCGAGCTCGTCCCGGTCGGCCACGCCGAAGGAGGCGGTGATCCGGGCCTCCCCGCCCGCGGGGAGCTTGACGTGGAAGGCTTCGAGCCCCTGGCGCAGGCGCTCGGCCGCGATGCGCGCCGCGTTCAGGTCCACCTGGGGGAGGACGGCCAGGAACTCCTCGCCGCCGTAGCGGCCGAGGAGGTCGGTGGCGCGCAGGCAGCGCCTCAGCACCGCAGCCCCCTCGCGGAGCACCGCGTCTCCGGCCAGGTGCCCCAGGGTGTCGTTGACCTCCTTGAAGTGGTCGAAGTCGCAGAGGATCACGCTCAAGGGATAGCGGTAGCGGCGCGAGCGCTCGAGCTCCTCGGTCAGCCGGTCGTAGATCACCCGGTGGTTCAACTGGCGGGTCAGGCCGTCCAGGGTCGAGAGCTCGTGGAGGCGCTGGGAGAGGCGCGCGTTGTCGAGCACCAGGGCGAGGTGGACGGTCAGGGCGTCGATCAGGGGGCCGGTCGTGGCGGCGAACTCCTCGGGATCCCGCGGGAGGAGCGCCAGCACGCCCGAGGCGTCGCGCACGGACAGCGGGAACCAGAGGGCGTTCTCCGGATCGACCGCCACCTCCCCCCGCTCGCCGCTCACCCGGATCTCGACTCCGGCCCCGGGCGGGAGCTTCAGGGCCGCCACGAGAAGGGCCGAGAGCACCTCGACGTCCGCCGGGCGGACCGCCTCCTGGAGGACGATCTGCGCCACGCCGGACTCGGGCTCGGCCACGGCCACGGCGAGGAGGACGGTGTCCGCCACGTCCCCCAGGGTCTGGAGAGCGGAGCGGGCCGTTTCGTGGAAGTCGCTCGCCGTCATCCCGTGCTCCAGGAGCGCGTTCACCACCGTGGCCTGGAGGAGCGAGGCGTCGAGGTGGCGCGCCACGCGGGCGAGCACCTCGATGGGGCCGATCTCGACGCTGCCCCGGGGCTCGTCCACGGCGCCGAAGGGGGAGGCCGCGGCCCGCGGCGCGGCCGAGGACTCCTCGGCCAGGCGCTCGACCGTGGCGATGAGCTGCTGCGGCCGGTGGTCCTTGGTCAGGTAGGCGTCGGCCCCGGTGCGCAGGCTCCAGAAGCGGGAGGCGGCCTCGGAGTGGCTGGTCAGGATGAGCACCGGGATGTGCGAGCTCGCGGGATCGGCCTTCAGGAGCCGCAGGAGCGGAAAGCCGTCCATGGTGGGCATCTCGAGGTCGGTCACCACCACGTCGGGCTGCTCGCGCAGAGCCGTCATCGCCCCCTCGGCGCCGTCTTTCGCCTCCAGCACGTCGAACCCGGCGCCGCGCAGAGTCCGGGCGAGGATCGCCCTCGTCACCTCGCTGTCGTCCACCACGAGGACCGTCCGGCTCACGGCTCCCCCTTCTGCCAGAGGCGGACGAGGGTCTTCGCGAGCTCCCGGGGCGGCAGGGCCACGTCCGCGGCGCCGCGCTCCAGGGCCACCCGGGGCATGCCGAACACGGCCGAGCTCGCCTCGTCCTGCGCGAGCGTCAGGCCGCCCGCCTGGCGCAGCGCGAGCAGGCCCTCGACGCCGTCCGAGCCCATCCCCGTCATCAGCACGCCGGCCACCTCGCGGGGGCAGCTCTCGGCGCAGGAGAGGAACATCTCGTCGACCGAGGGCCGGTGGCCGCGCCGCGCCGGGGTCTCGGTGTCGAGCCGCAGCACGCCCTGCTCTTCCAGGAGGAGGTGGGAGCCGCCGGGGGCCAGGCGCACGGAGCCGCGGCGGAGCACCTCGCCGTCCTGGGCCAGGCGCACGTCGAAGGGGAATTCCTTGTTGAGCCAGTCGGCGAAGCCCAGCTCGAAGCCGGCCGCGATGTGCTGCACGATGAGGAACCCCACCGGCGGGTTCTCCGGCACCTCCTCCAGGAACTCGCGGATGGCCGCGGGGCCGCCCGTCGAGGCGCCGATCGCCACCCAGCGCAGCACCCGCGGAGCGGTCGACAGCGACGGCTCGGTCCGCGGCGTCCGCGCGCGCTCGCGTCGCGGCACCGTGCGGGCTCCGGCGACCGTGCGCACGGTCTCGGGGAGGCTCTCGGCGAGCTGCTGCCAGCTCGGCGTGTCCTCGGGCTTGGGCAGCACTTCGAGCGCGCCCCGGCGGATCGCCTCGAAGGCGATCTGCATCTGGTTCCGGTTGGCGCGCGAGGAGAGGACGATGATGGGCGTCGGCCGCACGGCCATGATCCGCTCGGTGGCCGCGTAGCCGTCCAGGACCGGCATCTGGAGGTCCATCACCACCACGTGGGGAGAGAGATCGAGGACCGACTGCACGGCCTGCTCGCCGTCCGCCGCCTCCCCCACCACCTGGATGTCGGGCGTGCGCGAGAAGAAGCGTTTGAGGACTGCCCGCACCGAGGCGGAGTCGTCGACCACGAGGACGCGGATCATCGGCAAAGCCTACCCGAGGAAGCCCGCGTTTTCAGCGCCCGGACAGGCGCCGCACGAGATCGACGAGCTCGCCGGCGTCCAGGCTCTGTTTGGTGAGATAGGCGTCCGCGCCGACCTTCAGGCCCCGCAGGCGGTCCTCCGGGCGGTCGCGGGTGGAGACGACGATGATGGGCAGGTGCGAGAAGTGCTCCATGCTGCGCAGGTGGGCCGCGAGCTCGAAGCCGTCCATGCCCGGCATCTCGATGTCGGTCACGACGCAGTCGAAGCTCCCTTCGCCGAGCTGCGAGAGCGCGTCCTCGGCGTCGTTGGCGGGCGTCACCTCGAAGCCGGCGTCTTCTAAAAGCCGCCGCTCCATCTCGCGGGTGACGAGCGAGTCGTCGACCAGGAGGACCCGCACGCGCCGGATCGCGACCCGCTCGCGCGCCACGGGGAGCACGCGCAGGAACTCGCGCTGGGAGAGCACGGTGGGCGAAAGCACCCCCACGGGCTCGCCCGAGGCCAGGAGCGCCACGCCTTCGAGGAGCCGGTCCGTGGGCACGCGGCGGGTGAGCGGGCGCACCAGCACCTCCTGCTCGCCCAGGGCGTCGTCCACCGCGAGCGCCAGCGGCTGGCCGGAGACGACGCCTTCCAAGAGCAGCAGGCTCTCCTCGGCGGGCTGGCCGTAGATCCGGGAGAGCGGCACGAACGGCACCAGCCTTTCGGGGAGGACCGCGAGCGTGCGGCCGTCGCGCTCGACGACGGCGGAGGCGGCGATCCGGGTGGCCCGGCGGACGACGGAGGCGGGCAGCGCGATCTTCAACTGCCCCACTTTCAGGAGCATCACCGCTTCGCCCCGGCGGGCGACCGGCACCTCGAGGGTGAACTTTGTCCCTTTCAAGGGCTCCATGTCGAGGAACACCTCGCCGCCCACCCGGTTGACCACGTTCGCCACCACGTCCAGCCCCACGCCGCGGCCGGAGATCTCGGAGACCTCCTTCTTGGTCGAGAACCCCGGGGCGAAGAGGAGGCGGAGAGCCTCCTTCGTGCTGAGCGACGCGGCGCTCTTCGCATCCAGGAGCCCCACGCGCACGGCCTTCTGGATGACGGCGGGGATGTCGATGCCGCCGCCGTCGTCCTCGATCACCAGGCGCACCTTGGCGCCGTCGGCCACGGCGCAGATGCGGATGCGGCCGGCGCGCGGCTTGTTCAAGGCCACCCGCACGTCCGGCGACTCGATGCCGTGGTCCACGGCGTTCCGGATCAGGTGGAGGATCGCCTCGTCGAGCTCTCTCGCGATCCGGCGGTCGAGGCGGACCTCCTCGCCTTCGAGCTCCACCTCCACCTCGCGCCTAAACGACCGGGCGAGCTCCCGGGCATAGCGGGCGTAGGAGAGGAGGAACCCGCGCAGGGGCTGGAGCTGGAGGGAGAGCATCTTTTCGAGCTGCTCTTCCGCCGCGCGGATCAGCCGGCGCTGCCCCCCTTCGAGCTCGACCGCCACCCGCCGGAGCATGGTCGAGAGCACGGCCAGCACCTGCTTGGGCTGCGGCTCGTGGAGCCCCTCTTCCGCCAGGCGCGCGAGGTCGTAGATCCGGTCCGTCACCTGCCGGCCGGCGACCGCCATGATCCGCACCTGGGTCGCCCGCTCGGCCACGGCGTCGAGCGCCGCGGCGTCCACCCGCACGTCTCCCGCCGTGGGCGCCGCGTTCTTGCCGGCCGGGGCCGGGGTCTGCGCCGCAGCGGGCGCCGCCGCCACGGGCTCCGGTTCCGGGGCCGCGGGCGGAGGAGGCTCGGGCTCCGGGACGGGCTCGGGAGCGGGCGGAGGCGGAGGCTCCGGGGCGGCCGCCGCCGGGGCCTTGCCGTTGCCGGCGCTCGCGAGCATCGACAGGAGCTCGGGGTCGGCCGCCGGCTCGCCGCCCCGGGAGACGGTCTCGACGAGCACGGTCAGCTCGTCGACCACCCGGGTCAGGAGGGGGATCATGCCGGGCGGACGGTCGTGGAGCACCTCCTCGGCCGCGTGGCACAGCTCGGCCAGGGCCCCGATCCGCATCATGCGGCCCGCGCCTTTCAGCGTGTGCAGCTCGCGCTTGGCCTCGACGACCGACTGCGCGTCCGCCTCCAGGCGCGGCACGCTCGTCGCGAGCCGCTCCAGGCGGTCGCGCGCTTCCTCCACGAAGAGAGGAATGAGGTCGGCGAATTCGGAGTCCACGGCCCTGCCCGGGTTCTAGATCTTGGTCCAACTGTCGACGTTGACGTCCAGGCCCAGCACGCCCCGCAGCTCCCCCTTCTCGTAGACCGGGGTGGCGGCGGTGAAGATGGGCTGGCCCGAGAGCAGCGAGTCGAAGAGCGGCGTCAGGACCGTGTGCCCCTCCTTGACCGAGGCCTTGTACCAGGGGCGCTCGTCGAACCCGTCGCCCGTGCGCACGGCGGGCGGGACCTCGCGGTCGCCCAGGAGCTGGCGGTTGACCGCGAGCGCGTTCTGCCCCGCCTTGCCGTCGTAGAAGTAGAGGCACTCGACGTACGGCTGGCGCGTGATCATGTCCTCCAGCAGCCGCTCGATCGCCTCCCAGTTGCCGAGGCGGCGCCGCACCTGGCCCGCCCAGGTCTCGGCCATGTGCTTCAGGGAGTGCGGGGATTCGAGGTGGAACGACTGGGCGAGCATCTGGATGATGAGCCCCAGCCGGTTCAGGCGGTCGGCGGTCTCGGAGAACTGCTTCAGGCCGTCCGCCATCCGCTGCACCACCTGGCTCACCTCTTTCAACGTGAGCACCACCTCGTCCGACGCGGCGTTCTGCTGCTGGGTGGCGAGCGAGATCTCCCGCGCCACGCGGGCCGTGTCGGAGGACGCGGAGCGCAGGTCCTCGATCGACGAGGCCGCGGCCCGGGCGCGCTCGAGCACCCGGCCCGCCTCCTTGCTCCCCTCTTCGGTGGCCACCACGGTCGCGCGGATCGAGCCCGCGAACTCGTCGAGCAGGTTGCGCACCGAGTCGACCGACTCCTGCGAGCGCTGGGCGAGGCGCCGGACCTCCTCGGCCACCACCGAGAAACGCTTGCTGTGCTCGCCCGCGGCGGCGGCCTCGATCGCGGCGTTCAACGACAGGATGTGCGTCTCCTGGGCGATCTCGGTGATGAGGTCGAGCACCCGGTAGATCTCCTTGGAGCGGGTGCCCAGCGTCTCGGCGCGGGTCGCGATGCCGCTGATCCGCTTCTTGACCTCCTCGACGCCGTCGACCGCCTCTTCGACCGCGGCCTGGCCGACGTTGCCGCTCTCCTCGGCCTTCTGCGCGAGGTCCGCCTGGGAGGCGGCGTTGTCCGCGATCTGCGAGGCGGTGCGGGCCAGCTCTTCCATGGCGGCCGTGATCTCGACCACCGAGGCCGCCTGCTCGGAGGAGCCCGAGGCGAGCTCGCTCGCGATCTCGTTGACCGCGTTGGCGGCCGAGGCCACCTCGATCGAGCTCGCCTGGATCTGCTGGGCGAGCACGTCCAGAGCGTTCGTGGCGTTGGCGAGCGTGGACGAGAGCCGGTTGGGGAGCGAGCGCGACTGCTCCAGGCAGTTCACGAGGTCGCCCGCGCGGAGCCGGTCGAGCGCGTCGACCAGGGTCTCCTCCACGGCGGCACGGCGGTTGTCGATCGCCTGCACCCGGGACCGCAGGCCCTGTTGCGTGCGGTAGACGGCCCGCACGTAGATGGCGAGCGAAGCCGCCGCGAACAGCATGTAGGCGTTGAACAGCCAGGTCCGCCCCCCGGCCTCCTCGGTCACCATCAGCAGCACCAGCCCGAGCGCCGCGACCGCTCCGGCGATCGCCAATCCGGTCAGGGCGTGGTTGGCCGTCTTCGTCGCGCCGTCAGACATCGTCAGCAGTCTCCGGAAAAATCGCCGCAAGAGCCGGCAGATCGGCCCGCAGCACCTGCGGCGGGCGGTCGGGGTCCACCACCACGAGCGGCACCTGTTCGTACATCGCGACGCCGGCCGAGGCCTCCGGCCAGAAACGGCGGACGACCGGCGCGGCCCGCCGAACGGCAAGCTCCTCCACCACGCCCAGGATCTCGTCGGCCACCAGGGCCCCGGCGCCCACGGTCACCTCGAAGCCTCCCCCGCCCCGGCGGGCGAGCCCGAGCACGGCCGCGTTGGCGATCCCCCACAGGCCCCCGCCCCGCCGCAGCAGCAGGAAGCCGCGCTGGCTCAAGCGTCTCTCCCGAATGCCTCGAGGTTCACCACCCGCACGACGTCCCCTTTCAAGGGCGCCTCGCCCAGGAGGAAGCCGCCGTCCCCGGCCACGATCGAATCTCGGGAGACCTTCACCACTTCGAGCGCCGCGTCCGCCGAGAGCCCCACCATCTCCCGGCCGTCGGCCGAGCCCGCCCACACGACGATGGTCACGGGGTAGGCAGGATTGGCGGCCGGCGGCGCGTGGATCAGCCGCGCGAGGTTCAGCACCGGCAGCGGCTCGCCGCCGAACTCGGCCAAGCCCAGAAGCTCGTCCGTGGCGCCGGGGAGCGGATGGATGGTGAGCGCCCGCACCACCCGGCGCACCGAGGCGAGCGGCAGCGCGCACACGTACTCGCCCGCCCGCACCAGCAGGTGGCTCGCCTCGTCGCGGGCGGTCGGCAGCTCGGTGCTCTCGCGAAGGACGCTCACGCGGTCAGATCCTCGTCCAGCCGGTCACGTTGATGTCGATCCCCAGGACCCCGGTCACCTCGCCCGCCGCGTCGCGCACGGGGGTGCAGACGGTGAAGCAGGCCTCCGAGTCCTGCATGGACTCATACGGAGGGATGAGCGTCGTCCGCCAGTTGCGCGACGCCGCCTTGAACCAGGGGCGCTGGCGGATGTCCGACTCGCGCACCCGGGCGGCCAGCGCCAACTGCCGCTCGTCCAGGAGGTCGCGGTTGAAGGAGAGCACGGGCGTCGAGCCGTTCAAGGTCGCGAGATAGCCCAGCTCTACGAACGGGGCCTTGTGGACCAGCTCGTCCAGCACCCGCTCCTTTTCGATCGAGCCGTCGACCGCTTCGAGCTTCCTCGCCCAGTCCTCCACCAGGTGCTTCAACGACCGCGGCGAGTCCAGGCGGAACGACTGCGCGAGGAGCTGGATGGTCAAGCCCAGCGAGTTCAGCCGGTCCGCCGTGGAGGACAGGTTCTTCAACCCCCCGGTCATCCGCTGCACCACGAGGCTCACCTCGCGAAGGGTCATCACCACCTCGTCCGAGGCCGCGTTCTGCTGCTGGGTGGCCATGGAGATCTGCCGCGCCACGCGGGACGTGTCGCCCGAGGCCCGGCGCAGGTCGCCGATCGCTCCGGCCGCGGCGCGCGAGCGCTCGAGCACGCGGGACGCCTCCTTGCTCCCCTCTTCCGTGGCCACGATCGTGGCGCGGATCGAGCCCGAGAACTCGTCCAGAAGATTGCGCACCGACTCGACCGACTCCTGGGAGCGCTGGGCGAGGTGGCGCACCTCTTCGGCCACCACCGAGAAGCGCCG
>DATHUD010000304.1:0-5257 GCA_035462575.1 Thermoanaerobaculia bacterium
GGTGGTGATCGGGGGGAGCGTCTTCCTCTACCTCGCCATGCTCGCGGTCGATCCGGCGGGGATCCGGATGGGGGGCCTTTTCAACCTGGCGGCGCCCAGCGGCGAGGCGCTCCTCCGGTTCGGGGCGAGCGGCGCCATGCCCGTCTTCGGACTCGACCGGTGGTGGACCCTGCTCTCTGCCGGCTGGCTCCACGCCGGCCTTCTGCACGTCGGGTTCAACGTCTACTGGATCCGCTTCCTGGCGCCCGCGACGGCCGAGCTCTACGGCGCCGCCCGGATGGTGATCGTCTACACGCTCTCCTCGGTCGCCGGATTCCTCGCGAGCAGCCTGGGAAACCACCTCCTCTATCCGCCGATGGCCGACTTCACACACCTCACGGTCGGGGCGTCCGCCCCGATCCTGGGCCTCCTCGGGGCCATGGTGTTCTACAGTCGGCGCACCGGCAGCAGCGTGGTCGGGCGCACGGCGTGGACCTACGCCATTTTCATGCTCGTCTTCGGCCTGATCATGGCGAGGGTGGACAACTGGGCTCACTTCGGCGGTTTCGCCGGCGGGTACCTCGCGGGGATGCTGTTCGATCCCACGAAGCCGGAGCGCGGCAACCACCTGATCCTGGCGTTCGTCTGCCTGGCGCTGACCGCCGCCTCGATCTTGGCCTCGCTGGTCGTGCCGATCCCGGCCGCCCTTTTCCGCTAGGGCCTGCTCTCCCCTTACTTTCCCGGTACCAGCCCGAGCTCTTTCGCCCGGCGCCTCACCTGGTAGGCCTCGCGGGTCTCCTGGTGGCTGAAGCGCTCCTCGCGCCAGGGATCGCCGTAGGTGTGGTAGCCGTTCTCCTCCCAGAAGCCCCGGCGGTCCTCGTCCAGAAGCTCGACGCCGTTCACCCACTTGGCGCTCTTCCAGGCGTAGAGGTGCGGCACCACGAGGCGCACCGGCCCGCCGTGGTCGACGGCCAGGGGCTCGCCCCCGTGCCGGTCGGCGAAGAGAGCGTGCTCTGAAAGGAAGTCCTCCAGCGGGAGGTTGGTGGTGTAGCCGCCGTAGCAGTGGACGAGGACGTGGGACGCTTCCGGGCTCACCCGGACGTGGCGGAGGATCTCGCGGGTCGCCACCCCGTCCCACAGGTTGTCCAGGGTGGAGAAGCGGGTCACGCAGTGGAAGTCCGCGGCGAATTGGACGCGGGGGAGGGCCTCGAAGCGGCTCCATGGAAAGGTCTCTTCGGCTTCGACGAGACCGAAGACCCGGAGCGTCCAGTCCTCGGGCTTTACGTGCGGCGTCGACCCGTAGGTGAGGACGGGCCACTTGTTGGTCACGTACTGGCCCGGGGGGACCCTCTCCTTACCGGTGCGGATGCTGTCGTCCATGCTCCACCTCCTGACCGGCAAGGATATCGAACGGTTGCCATTTTCGGGGTGCCGCTTTGGCACTTCGTCACCGGTTTGGGCACGAGCGGCACCTTCCTGAGGACGGGATGCTGCTCGCGCTGGCGCCAACGGGGAGGCTGCCCTCGGGTGGCGTCCGGATTGCAAAGCGGAGCGCTCGTCACGGTCCTGTGTGACAGCGCGGACAAGGGCTGTCCGAGCGTTTCTGGAAGGAAACTGAAGAGATGAACCGCCTGGTGATCACCCCACGCCACCTCCAGACGATCAGCCGCCATGCCGCGATGAGCTATCCCGAGGAGTGTTGCGGCGTGCTCGTCGGCCATGCCTATCCGGACGCGATCGTCGTCGAGCGCGTGCTGTCGGTGGGCAACGAGCGGGGGGACAGCCGCCAGAATCGATACCTGATCAGCCCCGAGACGGTGCTCGCCGCCCACAAGGAGGCGCGCGCTCTGGGGCTCGACATCGTCGGTTACTATCACTCGCATCCCGATCACCCGGCGCGGCCCTCCGAGTTCGACCGCGAGCACGCGTGGCCGGGGGTGTCCTACCTCATCGTGTCCGTCGAGGGCGGCCGGGTGGCCGAGGCCCGGAGCTGGCGGCTCTCCGACGACGGCGAGCGGTTCGAGGAAGAGGTCATCGACCAGAACCCCGGCCTCTCCTCCCAGGGGCTGCACAAGGAGGCGGTCTAGTGGGCATCACGATCTCGATCATCCCGTCGATCGCCGGGGGAGGCGGGCAATGAGCGTCCTCGAAGCCGCCCGCGGCGTTGAGGAGCTCCCGCAGCTCTCGCCCGAGGAGATCTTCCACTACAGCCGGCACCTCATCATGCCGGAGGTCGGCACCGTGGGGCAGAGGAAGCTCAAGGCCGCCCGGGTGCTCCTGATCGGAGCCGGCGGCCTCGGCTCGCCGCTCGGCCTCTACCTCGCCGCCGCCGGGGTGGGCACGCTCGGCCTCGTCGACTTCGACGTGGTCGACGAGACGAACCTCCACCGCCAGGTGCTCTACGGCCGCTCCTCCGTGGGACGCCCGAAGCTCGAGGCCGCGGTCGAGCGCCTGAAGGACGTCAACCCGTACATCCGGCTCGTCCCCCACCCGTTGCGCCTCGATTCAGGGAACGCCCTGGACCTCTTCAAGGATTACGACTTGATCGTCGACGGCACCGACAACTTCCCGACGCGGTATCTCGTCAACGACGCCTGCGTTCTCCTGGGCAAGCCCAACGTCTACGGCTCGATCTTCCGCTTCGAGGGCCAGGTCGCGGTGTTCTGGGGGGCGAAGGGGCCGTGCTACCGCTGCCTCTTCCCCGAGCCGCCGCCGCCCGGCCTCGTGCCCTCCTGCGCCGAGGGCGGGGTCCTCGGGGTGCTCCCCGGCATCATCGGCTCGCTCCAGGCCAACGAGGTCATCAAGCTGATCGTCGGGGTGGGAGAGCCGCTCATCGGGCGCCTCGTCCTCTTCGACGCCCTGAAGATGCGGTTCCGCGAGCTCAAGCTCCGCAAAGACCCCGAGTGCCCGATCTGCTCGGAGAACCCGTTGCAGCGCGAGCTCATCGATTACGACCAGTTCTGCGGCGTTGCGTCGGCCGAGGAGGACAGGATGGACGAACAGTTCGAGATCACGGTGATGGAGCTCAGGTCCTGGCTCGACGAGGGGCGGCCGGTGACCGTCCTCGACGTGCGCAATCCCCACGAGTACGACATCGCCCGCATCGAGGGCGCAATGCTCATCCCCCTTCACGAGCTCCAGGACCGCCTGGAAGAGCTCGACCCCGCCGCCACCATCGTGGCCCACTGCCACCACGGCATGCGCTCCGCCCAGGCGGTGAGCTTCCTCCGCCAGAGGGGCTTCTCCCGCGCGGTCAACCTGGCCGGCGGCATCGACGACTGGAGCACCCAGGTCGATCCCTCGGTGCCGCGGTACTAAGAAAAAGGACCCCAGGGACAGCAGGGACTGCAAGGACACTCCAGTGTCCTTGTCGTCCTTGCTATCCTTTTTGTCCTTTGGGTCCTCCTGTGCAGCCATGGTTGTATGCTGTTCTGTCTACAGAGAGGTCTACCTATGAGCCACGAGGATTATCGGAGGAAACGGTTCCTCGAGGACGTCAATGCCTCTTATGCGGAGCAGAGAAAGGATCTTGCCGCTTGGGCGGAGTTGGAGGCCCAGCGTACTTCTTGGGATATCACCTTAGGAGACGGCTTGGAGGAAGGCGAGGTCTGGGATGAGAGGGGAGACGTTCGATTCACCGGGCCTAGAAAGGGATGAGCCAACCCGTCTGGGGAGAGTCTGGCTCAGAATTCTCTTGAGATTGTGATGCGGTCCCGGGCCGCTTCCGGGATAATCCCCCGCGACGACATGTCGAAGGAGGTTTCTGTCCCGATGAAAACAACGACCTGGTGGATCGCCACCGCTCTCTTCCTGATGATCCTGGCTCCCGCCGCCGCGCAGCGCCCCCGCGAGCGGCCCGCGGACGAGCCGATGAAGAAGGACGATGCCTTGCAGGTGGCGAAGTTCGAGCCGCCTGCACCTGAGGAGAAGATCGTCACCACAGAGCACCGGACGACGATCGACGGCAAGGAGATCCGCTACACCGCCACCACCGGCACCCTGCTCCTGAAGGAAGAGGTCGGCAAGCCCAAGGCCGCCATCTTCTTCATCGCCTACACCCGGGACGGCGTCCAGGACAAGAGCCGGCGCCCCGTCACCTTCACCTACAACGGCGGCCCGGGCTCCTCCTCCGTTTGGCTCCACATGGGCGCCTTCGGACCCCGCCGGGTGGAGATGGGCGAGGAGGGCTTCACCGCCGCGCCCCCGTACCCCCTCGTGGACAACGAATCGTCGCTCCTGGACGTCACCGACCTCGTCTTCATCGACCCGGTGACGACCGGCTACAGCCGGGCCGTGCCGGGGGAGGACCCGAAGCAGTTCTACGGCCTCCAGGAGGACGCCGAGGCGGTCGGTGAGTTCATCCGGCTCTGGACCACCCGCTACGGGCGGTGGCAGTCGCCCAAGTTCCTGTCCGGCGAGAGCTACGGCACCACCCGCTCGGCCGCCCTCTCCCGGTATCTCCAGGAACGCCACGGGATGTATCTGAACGGCGTCGTCCTGATCTCGTCGATCTTGAACTTCCAGACGGCGCGTTTCAACGTGGGCAACGACATGCCCTACCCGCTCTTCCTCCCCACCTACACGGCGACCGCCTGGTACCACAAGAAGCTGCCGCAGGACCTCCAGGCCGCCGGCCTCGAAAAGGCCGTGGACGAGGCCCGGCGTTTCGCCCTGGGCGAGTACACCCTGGCGCTTGCGCAGGGCAACGATCTCTCCTCCCAGCAGTGGGACGACATCGCCGCCAAGGTCGCCCGCCTGACCGGCCTCTCCGCGGACTACGTGAAGCGGACCAATCTCCGGCCGGAGATCCAGGCCTTCGTCAAAGAGCTGCTGCGCGACCAGAGGCAGACCGTCGGCCGCCTGGACAGCCGCTTCAAGGGGATGGACCGCGACGCCGCGGGTCAGGAGTACGAGTTCGATCCCAGCTATGCCGCCATCCAGGGGCCGTACACCGCCGTGCTCAACAGCTATTTGAGCCAGGACTTAGGCTACAAGAGCGACATCCCTTACGAGATCCTGACCGGCCGGGTGCGCCCCTGGAACTGGGGCGAGGAGGGCGAGCAGGGCTTCGTCAACGTGGCCGAGGACCTGCGTTACGCCATGAGCCAGAACCCGGCCCTCAAGGTCTTCGTGGGGAACGGCTACTACGACCTCGCGACCCCGTTTTTCGCCACCGAGTACACCTTCGACCACCTGGGCTTCGAGCCCGGCTACGAGCAGAGGGTGACGATGAAGTACTACGAGGCCGGCCACATGATGTACATCCGCCGGGCCGACC
>DATHUD010000305.1:0-2238 GCA_035462575.1 Thermoanaerobaculia bacterium
GGATCTCCCGGGCCACCTCGGCGGTGTCGTCCCAGCGGTAGATCGGCAGGGCGAACGTGGCCTCGGTGATGAAGGTATGGCAGGGGACCGGCTCGAACGTCTCGCAGGTCGGGTCCGGCTGTCGCTTGTAGTCCCCGGAGAAGACCCAGACCTCGCCGCCCCTCTCCACCCGCACCTGGGCCGATCCCAGGATGTGCCCGGCCGGATGAAAGGAGACCGTGACGTCGCCGAGCCGAACCCGTCCCCCGAAAGGCACGCTCTCGATCGCCGCCTCCTTCCCCAGCCGGCGCTGGAGGATCGGCTCCGCCGGAGCCGCCGCGAGGTACGCCGCGCTCCCCCAGCGGGCATGATCGCCGTGAGCATGGGAGATCACCGCCCGCGCGACCGGTTTCCACGGGTCGATGTGAAACCCGCCCGCCTCGCAGAAGAGGCCGTGGTCGTCGATGCGGAGGAGAGGGGAGGGAGAAGCCATGGCATTCCTATATACCGGCTCCGGACCGTTCCCGATTCCCCTCTCACCCAAACAGCGAAAGCTGCTCCACCCGCTCCCGCACGAGGTTCGAGGCCGTCACCCCGAGCAGGCGCACGGGGCGTGAGGGGGCCTCGGTCTTCCGCAGGAGGTCTTTGGCGCAGGCGGCGATCGTGGCGCTCCCGTATACAGGAATGGTGAAGGTTCTGGAGCGGGTGACGGTCGTGAAGTCGGCGTAGCGCACCTTCAAGGTCACCGTGCAGCCCGCGATGCCTCTCTGGGCCAGGGATCGGGCGACCTCCTCGGCCATCCGGCCGACCTCCTCCTCCATCTCGGCCAGGGACCCCAGATCCTTCGCGTAGGTGTTCTCGGTCCCCAGGCTCTTCCTCTCCTGGTGGGTCTCGACCGGCCGGTCGTCGATCCCGCGGGAGAACTCCCAGAGGAGGTTTCCGTGCTTGATCCCGAAGCGGTGAACGAGCACCTCCAGGGCGATATCCCGGAGGTCGGCGATGGTCTGGGCTCCTATCTCCACCAGGATCCTCTCCGTGGCGGGGCCCACGCCGTGGAGACGGCGGACCGGCAGCGGGTCGAGAAACGCCTGGATCTTGTGGGGAGGCACCACCGTGAGCCCGTCCGGCTTCTTGAAATCCGAGGCGATCTTGGCCACCAGCCGGTTGGGGCCGACCCCGACGCTCACCGTCAGGCCTCGCTCCTCCCGGACGCGCCGCCGGATCTCCCGGGCCACGGCCGTGGCGCTCCCCGCCTCCCCCAGATGGTGGGTCACGTCCAGATAGGCCTCGTCGATCGAGACGGCCTGGACCAGAGGCGTGATCTCCCGGTAGATCGCGAAGATCTTCTCCGACTCCCGGCTGTAGCGGCGGAAATCGGGCGGGATGAAGATCACGCCGGGGCAGAGCCGGTGGGCGCGGGAGGAGGGCATGGCAGAATGGATGCCGAACTTGCGCGCCTCGTAGCTCGCCGCGGCCACCACGCCCCGCCCCTCGGGCCGGCCGCCGATCACCACGGGCTTGCCCTGAAGTTGCGGATCGTCCCGCATGTGGACCGCCGCGTAGAAGCAGTCCATGTCGCAGTGGAGGACGCGCCTCGCCGGGGCGTCCCCCTCCGTGCCGATCGTCGCCACGCGGATAGCTTAGCCGACGCGGAAGCGAGCCGTTCCGGCCACCCCTGGAGATGGACCGGGAGCGGATTTGTCACGAAAATGCGGACCCAAGCTACCCCCCGGCTGGAACGCCCGTATCGCATGACGGTAGAATGAGGGTCACCAGACACTTTCGCCGACGCTGCAACCGGGCGAAGGGCCGGCTCAGCGGAGGCCGGAATCAAGCGGTCTTGAAGTCGTCAATAACGAAGCAAAGATGAGCTTTTCCCTCCTCCCCGGCCGACCCTCGCCAAGCGGGCGTCACCGCGGCCTTCCCTGGCCGTTGCTCGCCGCGTCCGCCGTGCTCCTCTGCGGGCTCACGGCGGAATCGGCTCTTCCTTCCGGCCCTACCCTGGAGGACGGCCTCGTTCTCAAGCGCGAGCTGCAGGCCAGGGAGCAGCACCGCTACCCGGTCTCCCTGAGAGAGGGAGAGTTCCTGCGGGTCGTAGTCGATCAGAACGGCATCGACGTCACCGTGGAGCTTCTCGGACCCGATGGGAAGGTGGTCTCCGCGGTCGACAGCTACAACGGCGCGAATGGCGACGAGGATTTTGCGGTGCTCGCCCGGGGGGCCGGCCTGTACCAGATCCAGGTCAGGGCCCTGAACGAC
>DATHUD010000306.1:0-6718 GCA_035462575.1 Thermoanaerobaculia bacterium
CCCGGCCGGCCCCGTCTCCCTCGGGAGAGCCCTCTGGCACACCCGGTGCAGAAGCCGGGAGCCGAGACCGGCCGAAACACGAAACCGCCTCGACGATCCCGTCGAGGGATGACCGGAGGAGGACCTTGCCATGATCGCAGCCGTCGCCGCCGAGACCGACAGCCGCCTGCTCCTCAGCAATTCGATCGAAGTCAGCGTCACGTGGAAGGAGGACGATCAGGACCCCCAGAACATCAACGGGCTCTGGACGGTCGAGCCCCAGGAGGTCACGGTCAAAAGCAGCGTCGCTCTGCTCAAATACACACTGAGCCGGGAAAGCACGCCGGGCGTGCAGTTCACGACGGGCCAGGGGAAAGAGGCGCCACCGGTCTTGTGGATCTTTCCGAGCGCTCCCAAGAACTTCGACGTCACCGTCGTCGAGAAGGATGGGAAACCGGCCCAGCAGTTGATCATCGCCGACGCCAACTTGACGTCGGCCGGCGAGGAGCCCTTCCACTTCCGGCTGGTCACCGTGTACAACAACGTCGTCCGGATCTCGCCCGACCCCACGATCATCAACGTGGATCCGACACAGCAGGTCTCGCGGGCGGCTTCCTGAGTAGCTCCTGGAGCTCGGGAGCCGAGCGCAGGGGGTCGAACCAGGGGAGGCTGAACCAGCGCGGCTCGACCCCCTGCCGCAGCGCCCGCTCGGCGTTGACGAGGGCGGACGAGCGGTCGTCCACCAGCGCGTACACCAGCGAGGCTTCGTAGGCGGCCTGGGCGTTGCCCTGGGCGAGGACCAGCACGCGCTGGACGGCATCGACCGCCTGCCGGCGCTCCCCGAGATGGGCGAGGGCCTGGGCGCGGACCGACAGGAGCTGCCAGCCCTCGGCCGCCGGGTCCTTTCCGGCCAGCTCCAGGACCTCGCGGTAGAGCTCCCCGGCCTCGCGGTCTTTTTCCTGAAGGAGCACGACGTCCGCCAGATTGAGCGCCACGAACGGGTTCTTCGGCTCGAGCTCGCGGGCCTGCCGGAACCGCACTTCGGCCTCCGGGTAGCGCTTGAGCAGCAGGTAGGCGGTCCCCAGATTTCCGATCTCGGCGATCTGCGGTGAGCGCTCGACGAGGCCGGAGTAGATCTCGACCGCCCGCTCCGGGCTGCCGCTCAGGAGCTCGATCTGCGCGAGGAGCGACCGGGCCGCGTGGTACTGGGGGAAGCGCTCCAGGAGCTCTCCCAGGTGGCGCCGGGCCGCATCGACCTCGCCCAGCCTGTACTCCATGTCGGCGAGCCGGAAGAGGTGGCCCCAGGACGGCCTCTGCCGGGCGGCGTCCCGCATCAGGGCCAGGGCTTTCGTCCCCTCGCCGCGCCGCTCGAGAAGCCGGGCGCGCAGGACGAGGACCGTGGGATCTCCCGGTTGAAGATCCCCGAGCTCGGCCAGAGCCTCTTCGGCGTCGTCCAGCCTCTCCCCTTTGAGGGCGGTCTCGAACAGGGAGACCAGGGGGCGCGGATCGGAAGGCGCGATCTCGCGGGCGGCCCGGAGGACGGCGAAGGCCCGGTCGAGGTCGGCGGCGTCGCGCCCGGCGACGAACCGCTGCCGCAGGACGTCCCCCTCCAGGACCTGGGCCTCGAGGAACCGGGGCGACCGGCTCCGGACCTCGCCCAGCCGGTCGAGCAGGGCGTCGAGCGACAGGCCCTTTTCCTTGCGGTCGTACTCGCGGCGAATCCTCAGATACTCCTCGTAATCGCTGGCGCGGACGTCCAGGTCCGGGAGGCTCCCCTGCGCTGCGTAGTCCGGATAGCCGTTCCTCAGGTGGACCTGGACCGCTTCGGCGACGAGAAAGGGCTGATCGACCGGCGCTTCGAACCCCACGGTCCAGAGCAGCCGCCCCTCCTTGCCGCCGATGCGGGCGAGAGCGATCCGGCAGATGTCGGACCCGCAGTCGAGGCGGGAGGTGAGCACCTCGTCCGCCGCGACCGCCCGGGCCACCGCGAGCGGCGGGCCGGAGACCGGGTCCACCTGCTCCGGAGCCAGGGGCGAGATCCCTTTCAAGGAGAGGAGCTCCCGCAGCAGAGCGATGCGCAGGCCGGACGCCGCGAGCTCGGCCCTGTCGCCCACGCCTCCCGCCGTGACCTCGGGCTTCAGGACGGCCACGGTGAGCGGCTCCCTCGCGGGCAGGCGCAGGAGGAAGACCGCGAGGCCCGCCGCGGCCACGGCGAGCGCCGCCGCGAGCACGATCCACCGCCTCCTTCGCGGAGTCACGCCCGAAGGGGCCGGCACCACGCCCCGGGCCGTCACCGGCCGGACCGGCGGCCCGCTCCCCGGCGCGTCGATCCAGGTGGCCTGATCGTCGCCGAGCCGGGTGGCGGAGGAGGTGCTCGCCAGGCTCTCCAGGGCGGCCGCCACCTCGCGGGCGCTCTGGGGACGGAAGGCGGAGTCCTTTTCGAGCAGCCGGTCGACCAGCTCGGAGAGCCCGGGGGAGATATCGGGGACGCAGTCCCAGAGCGGGGTCTGCCGGGCCGTACAGACCCGGGTCAGGACGTCGAGCGTCGAGTCCCCCGCGAACGGGGAGCGGCCGGCCAGCATCTCGTAGAGGAGCGTGCCCAGGGAGAACAGGTCCGAGCGGGCGTCGAGCGGGAGGCCGCGGGCCTGCTCGGGAGACATCGAGCGGAAGGTCCCGACGACGACGCTGTCCTGGGTGAGGCCCGCCTCGCCCTCCAGGCGCTTGGCCAGGCCGAAGTCGAGGATCTTGGCCCGGCCGTCCGCCGTGATCATGACGTTCTCGGGTTTCAGGTCCCGGTGGATGAGCCCCTTGGCGTGGGCGGAGGCGAGCCCCTCGGCGATGTCGCGGCCCAGGCGGAGGGTCTCGCGCGCGGAGAGCGGGCCGCGGGCGATCCGCCGCGCGAGCGACTCGCCCTCGACGAGCTCCATGACGATCGCGTCGCCCTCCTCCTCCACCAGGATGTCGTGGATCTGGACCAGGGAAGGGTGCGAGAGGCTGGCCGCGGCGCGGGCCTCGCGGCGGAATCGCTCGCGGGCCTTGTCGCTCTCCGCGGACTCGGGGCGGATGAATTTGATGGCGACCCACCGCTCGAGACGCTCGTCCCAGGCGCGGTAGACCTCGCCCATTCCGCCGGCGCCCAGCCGGCTGTCGATGCGGTAAGGGCCGATCCTTTCGAGGCGCGAGCCCATAGGGGGGTTTTCTCGGTAACGGGTCTCAGGCGATGCCGAGCTGCGTCATCCGGCGCTGCAGGCCGCGCTTCGAGACCTCCAGGGCCTCGGCCATCGCGTCCAGGTCTCCGGAAACGCGCTCCCGGCACGCCTCGATCTCCTCGCGGGAGAGGTCTGCCGCCTTGCGGATTCGCTGGCTCTTTTCGATTCTATCGTAGAGCGAGGTCCGAGAGATGCCGAGGGCGGCGGCGGTGGGGAGCAGGCGCCAGCGGTGGGCCCGGAGCGCGGCCAGGAGCTCCTCCTCGCTCACCTCCTCGGGGTTGCGGTAGACCTTCCGGGACGGCTTCGGAGCCGCGGGGACCGCGACCGGGCCGCTCTCTCCGGAGATCGGCCGGGTGGGCTCGTCGCTCAGGCGCTCGACCTGGAGCCACATCCCCGCGTCCCCGGCGTCGCGGCCGGCGATCACGAGCTGGCGCACGACGTTTCGGAGCTGCCGGACGTTGCCCGGCCAGTCGTACGCCGCGAGGCGGGCCACCAGGGCCGCGGGAACGAAGGGGCGCCCCTCGGGGAGACTGTGGAGCCGCCCCCCCTCCCGCAGCTCCTCGAGCTCAGCTTTCAGGAACGCGTAGAAGAGCCGGCCGAAGTCGTCCCGGCGGTCGCGCAGCGGCGGGACCCGGATCTCGTACCCCGCGAGGCGGTGGAGGAGCGGCGCCCGGAACCGGCCGGCCTTGACCTCCCCTTCGAGGTCGGCGTCGGTCGCGGCGAGCAGGCGCACGTACACGGACACCGGCTCGTCGCTCCCCACCGGCTGGATCTCGTGGCTCTCCAGGGCCCGCAGCAGGAGGACCTGCACCTCGGGCGGAGTCTCGCCCACCTCGTCCAGGAACAGGGTGCCGCCCTGGGCGCGGACGAAATAGCCGTCGCGCTTCCTGTCCGCCCCGGTGTAGGCGCCCCGGGCCGCGCCGAAGAGCTCGGCCGCCGCGAGCGTCTGAGGGATCGCCCCCATGTTCACGGCGAGGTAGGGGCGGGAGGAGCGGGGAGAGGCGTCGTGGAGGGCGCGCGCGATCAGCTCCTTGCCCGTGCCCGTCTCCCCGCGCAGGAGGACCGGGATGTCGAGCCCGGCCACCCGATGGATCTCGCGGCGCAGGTGGACCATGCGCGCGCTCTCCCCCACGAGCCCGAAGGACGGCACGCCGCCCGAGCCCAGAGGGTCCAGGAACGAGAGGAGCAGGACCACGCGGTTCGTGAGGAGGAGGACGACGCCCCGCTCGATCTCGCCCTCGGAGAGCTCCCGCTCGCCGGTCAGAGGCTCGCCGTTCACGGCCACCGCCGTCCCGCTCTCCCCCTGGAGCAGGCGGACGCTCCCCGGCGCGGCCCCCGGGACCAGCCGCAACGGGCGGCGGGAGAGGTACGGGTCGGCCAGCGGGGCCTGGAACGGCCGCGCGGTCGAGGAGAACCCCGGCTCTCCCCGGGCGATCCGCTCCTCCCGGCCGAAGGCGAGCTCGGACAAGAGAGCCCTCTCCCCCACGCGCTGCACCTCCGAGTGAGCGAGGATCGTCAATCCCGGCACCAGGAGAACTCCGGCCGGGGCGGAAGGAGCGCTGTCCGCTCGGGTCTCGATCTGCAGGCGGCGCCGCAGATCGTCGGTTGGGCTTGGCACGTGCGGAGTTTAGCGCCCTCTTAGCGGCCTGCCAATGGTCCGGGCTTCTCCCGGGGGACGGCATGCTAGGATTCCCCCGATTTCAATTCGGGAAGGTCAATACAGGGAAGGACGCACAATGACGAACGAGCTGCTCGTCGGCCTCTATATCTTCGTTCTCGCGGGGTTCCTGGGGCACTACGTGATCCACCGGGTGCCGCCGCTGCTCCACACGCCGCTCATGGCGGGGACGAACGCGATTTCCGGAATCTCGCTGGTGGGATCGCTGGTCGCCGCCGGCGGCGGCTACGGCACCGTCTCCACCATCCTCGGGTTCATCGCCGTGGTCTGCGCCACGATCAACACGGTCGGCGGCTTCCTGATCACCGACCGCATGCTGCGGATGTTCAAGAAGAAGACCCCCGGAGGCCGCTCGTGAGACTGGACCTGATCAACCCCTGGCTGCTCTTCAGCTACCTCGTCGCGTCGGTCTGCTTCATCATGGCCCTGCAGGGCCTCTCGTCGCCCGTCCATGCCCGGCGGGGCAACCTCCTGGGCTCCTTCGGCATGCTGCTGGCCGTGGTGGCGACGCTCCTGTTCAACGAGATCCTGACCTTCCGGTGGATCGCCCTCGGGCTGATCATCGGCTCCGCGATCGGCGCCGCCATGTCGGTGTGGATCCCGATGACCAAGATGCCGGAGCGGATCGCGCTCTCCCACGCCTTCGGCGGCCTGGCGGCGGCCCTCGTGGGCGTCTCCGAATACCTCCACCGCTCCCACGCGGGCACGCTCGACCGGTTCACCATGGGCGCCCTCGGGTTCGAGGTGTTCTTCGGCTTCCTCACCTTCACCGGCAGCCTCATGGCGTTCGGCAAGCTCCAGGGGCTCATCACCGGCGCCCCGGTGACCTGGAAGGGGCAGAACGCCATGAACATCTCCATGTTCTTCGGCGCCTTCGTGATCCTGGTCCTGCTCGTCCGCGACCCCTCGCAGGCCCTCCTCTTCTTCCTGATGGGAGCGATCGGCCTGGCCGTCGGCGTCCTCGCGGTCCTCCCGATCGGCGGGGCGGACATGCCGGTCGTGATCTCGCTCCTGAACTCCTACGCGGGCCTCGCGGCCGCGGCCACCGGGTTCGCCCTGAACAACTACGTGCTGATCATCGCGGGCGCCTTGGACGGCACCTCGGGCTTCCTCCTCTCCATGAAGATGAGCCAGGCGATGAACCGCTCGTTCGCCAACGTCCTCTTCGGCGCCTTCGGCAAGGTCGAACCGGCCGTGGAAGGGGCCGCCGGCCCGGCCGGCGCCTCCTACAACCTGGCCACGGTCGAAGACGCCACCGGCGTGCTCGCCGCCGCGCAGTCGGTCATCGTCATCCCGGGCTACGGCATGGCGGTCTCCCAGGCCCAGCACGCGGTGCGCGACCTCGCCCAGATCCTCGAAGCGAACGGGGCCACGGTCAAGTACGCCATCCACCCCGTGGCCGGCCGCATGCCCGGCCACATGAACGTGCTCCTCGCCGAGGCCAACATCCCCTACGACCAGCTCTACGACCTCGACGACATCAACGACGAGTTCCCCCGCACCGACGTCGCCCTGGTCGTCGGCGCCAACGACGTCGTCAACCCCGCCGCCAAGAGCAACCCGGCGAGCCCCATCTACGGCATGCCGGTGTTCGACGCGGACTCGGCGAAGGCCGTGATCGTCCTGAAACGCAGCATGAACCCGGGCTTCGCGGGGATCGAGAACGACCTGTTCATCCGGCCGAACACGATGATGGTTCTGGGGGACGCCAAGAAGACGCTGCGGGAGTTCACGACGGGGTTGAAGGAGGAGGCGGCGTAGGGGCACTACTCGGGGCCGTCTCGGCCTGCGACCTCACCCTCCGGCTCCCTCTGCTGAAGGAGAGGGAGAGAAAAAGCAAACTCGACAAACT
>DATHUD010000307.1:0-3215 GCA_035462575.1 Thermoanaerobaculia bacterium
GACGCGAGGCGTTCGCGGCCTGCGGAGACGCTACGGGACGGGGTTGCCTTTCCGGGAGGGTTGATCCTGCCGGAGGGTGGGGAATTGTGGGTTGGATTATTCGGTATACATCCCGATGATTCTTTCGATCGCCCGGGAACAGACGGCGCAGAAGGGCACGGGGTTGCGGGTGAACATGACGCAGTCGATTTAGGGGCGGTAGAGGCCCTTGGCATCGTAGGCGGCGCCCTGGAAGGCCCCGACCTTTCCGAAAAGCTTTTCCTTGCGGAGCATGGGGGCGGTCTTCTCGCGGATCTCGTTGAAGAGGGCCTCCATCTCCTCCTCCGGGGCGTTTCTGGCGCGGATCTCGCGGCGCTTGGCCTCGTAGGCGAGGATGGTCTTGTCGTACGTCTCCTGGTTCCAGGGCGTGGGGAGCGGCGTCCCCTCGGAGACGAGGTCCTTCCACTTGAGGTGCTCGGGATCGAGGAGCGCCGTCACGTTCGGCTCCCAGGGCTCGGTGCCGGGGGGATTGAAATCCTGATAGGCGACTTGCGACGTGTAGTACTCGTCGCCCAGGCCGGCGAAGGAGTGGCCGAACTCGTGGATCACGAGATAAGCGGACTCGGCGCTGTCCGCCGCCGCCGTGTTCCAGAGATTGAAGATGCCGCCGCCCCCGTACTTGCGGCCATTGGCGAGAAGGATCAGCGTGTCGTACGGCGCCTGGGCCGCCACCTCGCGGATCGCCTTGTCCTCGAAGGTCAGCACGTAGCGCTCCGAATCGAAAGCGTTGTAGGTGAGCCCCAGCGGCGTCTTCCTCCACGCGCCCGTGCGCGGATCCGTCACCCCGGAAGCGGGGGAGGGGAGGCCGATCGCGCGGACGTTGAAGTCCTCCCGGTGGCTCTTGAAGGGCTCGACCGCGAAGATCGCGTCGGTCAGCCGGCGGGCGTCCGCGCGGAATTTCTCCATCTCCGGGGCCGCGTAGCCGTCCCCGAGGATCAGGAGGTCCACCTTCACGGCCGCCGGGCCGCTCTCGAACACGGACCAGACGGTTCCCGCGGGAGGAATGGGGGAGCGGTCCACGAAGCGGCTCGCCGGGTCCGCCACTCCGGAGTAGATCTCGCGGAAGGAGCCGTCCGGCGCGCGCTTCTTGAGCACGAGCTGCACCTTCCCCCGGGGCTCGGGGAAGCGCATCGCCTCGTGGAGCGTCCGCCACACGCCCTCGGCCGCCTCGCCGGTCGTCTCCCACTCGCCGTAGATGCTGGAGAAGCCGCGCGAGTAGATCGTCCGGTTGGTGGCCATGTCCACCACCTCGAAGAGGTACTTGCCGAGGTTCGTATCGTCCAGCAGGCGCGTGCGGCTCCCCGGCCACTCCCCTTCGAGGCGCAGGCCGTCGAGGCTCACGTGCTCCTCCTTCGCGGTGCCGCTGTGGAAGTAGTCGAAGCGCATCGTGCGCCCCGTGAACCGGGCGTCGAAGTCGGACGCGGGGGTCGCCTGGACGGCGAGGGCGAGAATCAGCGCAAAGAGAGGAGTCGTCATCGGTCATGGCCTCCGGAGTCGGTCGCGGGGATTGTACCCCGCCGGACCGAGCCCGCGGCGAGGAGCGGGACAGCGGGGCGAATTGCGATCTGCCTGGCGCCGTCGACCCAGGGTAGAGACGCCCCGTGGGGCGTCTCCGAGGCGGCGACGTCCTCCCTCATAACAAGAACGTGCCGCGGGGCCTCCCGCCGGTCCGGACCGTTCTCCCCGATCCGGAGACGCCCCACGGGGCGTCTCTACATTGGGGGAGAACCGATAGAGGAGAATTGACCGGGTTTCCCTCCATCAACGCCAGGCTTTATTCCGGGTCCCCTTCGGGGTCCTCGACGCGCCGGAGGATATTGCGAATCTGGTCTGCTTCGGGGATTCGGAGGCGTTCCGCGGCTTCGAGAGCCAGAAGGAGGAGTTGCTTGGCGGTTTCCCGGTCGCCCTCTCCGTTCCGCTGCAGATAGATCAAAACTAGCCTGAGTCGACACGCGAGGATCTCTCGCATATCGCCGATTCTTTCTAAGACAGGTAACGATTCATCCTGTGTGATTCTGAGAGCATCATCGAGTTGCCCCCGTTCTTTGAGGATCTGCGCGATTTTGCCGAGCGTAATGGCTTGCTCGCGGATGTCGCCGATTTTTTCGTAGACGGGTAGTTCTTCGTTCTGCCTGATTTTGAGAGCGTCGTCGAGTTGCCCTCGTGCTTGGAGGATGTCTGCAATCTGGCCGAGCGTAACGGCTCGTGAGCGGATGTCACCGATTTTTTCGTAGATGGGCAGTTCTTCGTCCTGCCTAATTTTGAGAGTATCGTCGAGTTGTCCTCGTGCTTGGAGAATGTCTGCGACCTTGCCGAGCGTAACAGCACGTGCACGGATGTCACCGATTCTTTCGTAGACTGGGATTTCTTCCTCTTGCCTGATCTTGAGAGCGTCGTCGAGCTGTCCTTGTGCTTCGAGAATATCGGCAACGAGCCCAACAGCAATGGCGACTCTGTGCTCCTCACCGCGACTACTATCGAGAGCCAATTTGTCCTGTGCTACCTTCATAGCTCGATCGAGCAACCCCGATTTAAGGGAGACTTGGCCGAGTACCCAGAGCGCATCGGAGCGTTTGGCGTCCTCCAGAAAATCAGCGAGCATCTCTTCACAGAACATTACCCAAGCATGGAAAGGGCCGACGCGGGTAGCATACCGAGAGCCTGCTGCCAGCACGATTATTCTGTCTTCGAGGCGGACCCGCGCGAGCCAAGCCGTCAACGTTTCGATCTCTGCCTGTACCTCCCGCCACCTTCGCCCCATCTCCTCTTCTTGCCCCGAGGGAAGCTCAGGAAGTCGCGAGACGAACCACTCTGTCATGCGATCGAAAGCCCGCCGTCCTTCTTCCTCGCCATGGCTGCGCTGCAGCAACTCGGCGAGGAGGGCGTGGATGCGCCAGGCGCGATCCGGCCGCTCCGTGGCAAGGACCGGGTCGAGGAGTGACAGCTTGCCGGCGTTGACGATCAATTCTTCGAGCTCTGAAGCCGAGAGGTCCGCGATAGCCGCACCGAGGCTAGCTCCGAAGCCTGAGGCGGGAGCCTGGGCCAGAGCGTGGAAACCTGAGAGGAGACAGTCTGCATCCGTCCCAACGCGGACAAGTTGATCCCGCAGCAGATCGAGCGAGAGATTGAACGTGGTCGCAACGATAGCCCGCCCCCGGCTTGCGAGCGCCGGGTCC
>DATHUD010000308.1:0-11006 GCA_035462575.1 Thermoanaerobaculia bacterium
AAGAAGACGGTCGACCTGATCGTCGAGGTGCTGCGCTCTTCCCGGCAGGACGCCGACCTGCGGCAGGACAAGGAGCTCTTCGAGCGCCGGCCGCGCCTGAACCGCCAGCCCTGGCGCCGCCCGCGCCGGCTCGGTGCCGAGGGGGCGTCCACCATGGAGCTGATCCGCCGCTTCGAGGCGCGCTACAACGGCCACTGAGGCGCCCGCTCCCGGCTCTGTATAAGATGCCGGGTCATGGACACGCCGAACCTCCCCGTTCATTCAGAGCTCCCCGGCTGGAACCTCTTCTGGGTCCGCCTGGAGACGGTCCCCGAGCCGGAGAAGCCGCTCGCCGCCCTCCGCGAAGCGGTGGCGGAGCGCGCCCGGTCCACCTGGACGTTGGAGGATCTGCCGGACCGCCCGGCGGTCGCGGCGATGCGGAAGCTCTTCCGGGCCGCCGGGTGCGACCCCACCCGCTACCGCCCATCGTCCGAGGCTCTGCTCCGGCGGGTCCTGAAAGGCGAGAGCCTGCCGGCGATCCACCCCCTGGTCGATCTGAACAACTGCCTCTCAGTGGCGCTCGCCTTGCCCTGCTGCATCGTGGCCGAGGGGAGCTTTTCCCCGCCGGTAACCCTGCGGGCTGGCCTTCCGGGGGAGAGTTACGAGTCGCTCCGCGGTCCCTTCAACCTGGAGGGCAAGCCCCTCCTGGCCGACTCCCAAGGCCCTTTCGGCACCCCGATCACCGACAGTCAGCGCGTGAAGGTGACGGACGGGACCCGCCGCGCCTGGCTGGTGGCCTACCTGCCGTCGGGGGTGGTGACGCCCGAGGCCGTTCGCCGGGAGCTCGAAGCGCTTCTGGCCGAGGCTCCCGTGGCGAAAATCGAGACTCCGGAGGTGTCGACGACATGACGGAGATCACCCATCTCTTTACCGATCTGGGCGGCGTGCTCCTGACCAACGGCTGGGACCGGGGGCTCAGAAAGCTCGTGGCCTCCCACTTCGGCATCGACACGGACGAAATGAACGAGCGGCACCACTTGACCTACGACACCTACGAGTCGGGCAAGATCGGGCTCGACGAATACCTGCGCCGCGTCGTTTTCTACGAGCCCCGGAGCTTCACACCCGAGGAGGTCGTGGCCTTCATGCTGGGGCAGGCGCGCTCCTTTCCCGACATGATCGACCTGGTGTGCGGCTTGAAAGAGAAGCACCGCCTGAAGGTGGCGGTGGTGAGCAACGAGGGGCGGGAGCTCACGGCGGACCGGATCGAGCGGTTCGATCTCAAAAGGTTCGTCGACTTCTTCGTGGTCTCGAGCTTCGTCCACTTCCGGAAGCCGGACGAGGACATCTTCCGTCTCGCTCTGGACGTGGCTCAGGCCGACCCGGAGCGGGTGGTCTACCTGGACGATCGCCACATGTTCACCGAGGTCGCCGGCCGGCTGGGGATGCGGGCGATCTGGCACCGCGAGACCGCGGAGACCCGGGCGGCGCTGGCGGAGCTGGGGCTCAACCTGTAAGCCAACGAGAGGGGGCAAGGCATGGCGGCGACGACGGATCCGACGGTGTTCGTGATCTTCGGCGGGGGCGGCGACCTGACCTGGCGCAAGCTCGTGCCGGCGCTCTACAACCTGTGGCTGGACAAGGCCCTCTCCGAGCCCTTCCAGGTGATCGGGATCGATTTGAAGGAGATGGACGAGGAAGCCTTCCGCAAGCACCTCCGGGAGGGGATCGACCAGTTCGGCCGCCGGGGGAAGGCGGACGAGGAGGTCTGGAAACGCTTCGCCGGGCACCTGTCCTACCGGCGGGCGGACTTCAACGACGCGGCGGCGTTCGCTTCGCTCGGCCGGGAGCTCGACGAGCTCGACAGGTCCTGGGGGAAGCCGGCCGTCCGCGTCTTCTACCTCGCGACCCCGCCGTCGGTCGTCCGCCTCCTGGCGGATCAGCTCCACAAGGCCGGGCTCGCGGCCGGGGGCGAGCGCACTCGCGTCGTCGTCGAGAAGCCCTTCGGGCAGGACCTTGAAACCGCCCGTGACCTGAACCTCTATCTCTCCAGTCTTTTCGATGAGTGCCAGATCTACCGGATCGACCACTACCTGGGCAAGGAGCCGGTCCAGAACATCCTGGCCTTCCGCTTTGCCAACTCCATCCACGAGCCGCTCTGGAACCGCCGCTACATCCACTCGGTGCAGATCACGGTGGCCGAGAAGGTGGGGGTGGGCACCCGGGGTGGCTATTACGAGCACGCGGGCGCTTTGCGGGACATGGTCCAGAACCACCTGATGCAGGTGCTCTGCCTTGTCGCCATGGAGCCTCCCGTGAGCTTCGAGGCGGACGAGCTGCGCAACAAGAAGCTGGACGTGCTCCGGGCCATCCGCCGCATGAAACCGGAGGAGGTCCGCCACTATGTCGAGCGGGGGCAGTACGGGCCGGGGCTGATCGAAGGCGAGAAGGTCCCGGGCTACCGGAGCGAGGCCGGGGTCGACTCCCATTCGACGACCGAGACCTTCGTGGCCCTGAAGCTGTTCGTGGACAACTGGCGATGGCAGGACGTGCCCTTCTACCTGCGCACGGGAAAGCGCCTCCCCATGCGGGCCTCCGAGGTCTCGATCCAGTTCCGGCCGGTCCCCCACCAGGCGTTTCCGGCCTCCGCCATCGGCGAGATGGAGTCCAACCGGCTGATTCTGGGGATCCAGCCCCACGAGGGGATCGTGACCCGCTTCCAGGCCAAGCGCCCCGGCGCGGACATGCGCCTCGCCACCGTCGAGACCCGCTTCAGCTACGAGGCCGCTTTCCGGGTCCCGCAGCCCGAGGCGTACGAGACCCTGATCCTGGACGTCATCGAGGGCGACCTCTCGCAGTTCATGCGCCGCGACCAGATCGAGGAAGCGTGGGAGGTCGTCATGCCCATCCTCCAGTACTGGGAGGAACAGGGGCACTCCGACCTCCCGATCTACCAGGCCGGGACCTGGGGGCCGGAGTCGTCCCACTTCCTCGTCGCCCGGGACGGCTGCGTCTGGGCGGAGCCCACCGGTCTCGGGGACGACGAGGGATAGTCAGCGTCCCCCGGCGACCGTCGCGGTCTCCTCTGTCTTCGGCTTCTCCTTGGGTTTCGCAGGCTCCTGCGGCAGGGGCTTCCTCGGCAGGGGCTCGGGGCGCATGGCCGTGTGGTAGAGGAAGGAGGCCATGACGACGGAGGCCTGCATCAGGTCCTCCCGCCGGAGGTGGTCGTAATCGTCCAGGTGCGTATGGTGGGTCCGGCTCCCGTACTCGACGTCGTCCTGGATGAACTGGAAGCCGGGGAGGCCGACCAGGTCGAAGGGCATGTGGTCGGTGCCGCCGGTCTTGCGGAGCGTCACGGTGGTGGCTCCCAGGTCCGCCAGGGGGGCGATCCAGGCTTCGAAGATCGGTTTGACCCCGGCGTTTTCCTCCGTGTAGATGCCGCGGATCTTGCCGGTGCCATTGTCAAGATTGTAGTAGGCCACGAGCTTCGCGTGCCCGGGCTTCACCTGGAGCGGCCAGGTGTCGTCCCGGTAGCGTTCGGGGAGCTTCTTCTGCTCGGGGTCGGCCGGCTCGGGCCGGGTGGCGAAGTGCTCCTTCACGTAGGCGATCGAGCCCAGGAGCCCCTGCTCCTCGCCGGTCCACAGGGCGACCCGGATCGTCCGCCGCGGCTTGACCCCGAGGGCTTTCAGGATGCGCACCGCTTCCATCATCACGGCGACCCCGGCGGCATTGTCCGTGGCCCCCGTGCTCGCGTGCCAGGAGTCCAGGTGGGCGCCGGCCATCACGACCTCGCCCTTCTTGTCCGTGCCGGGGATCTCGGCGATCGTGTTGAAGGCCCGGGTTTCGTCTTCGTGGAAGCGGGCGGCGACGTCCACCTCGACCTCGACCGGACGTCCCGCGTCCAACCGGCGGACGATCTCGTTGTAGTGCTCCCTGGCCATCATCAGGGCGGGCACGCCGGGGCTCTCTCCAACCTCGTGGGAGCCGCCCGAGGTCACCCGGACGATGCCGTGGGCCCGGGCGCTCGCTTCCACCGTGGCGGCCACTTTTTCCGCGGTCAGGAACTCGGCCAGGGCCCGCCGGAGCTTCCAGCGGTCGAGGGCTCCTTTTCGCCAGCTCCGCCCGCGTTCCTCAGGGATCTCGAAGGCGGCGATCTCGTCCAATCCCTTGTCGTCATACCGCTTGAATTCCGGCCCGTCCTCGGCCTCGAGATCCTCGATCGCGTCCAGGAACAGGATCTTGCCGGCGATCTTCCCCCGGTACTTGTCGAAGTCCTTTTCGGACTTGAGGTCGGCCCGCATCGCCTCCCCCCGGACCGGGCCGTCGGTGCCCGGGGTCCAGGCCTTGGGATAGGCCACGAGCTGGACCTCGCGCGGGGCGACCATCCGCACCGTGGAACGGCTGAACGACCAGCCCCGGCCGAACGGGTACGGCTCCAGATGGGCGTTGGCGAGCCCCCACTCGGAGAGTTTCTTCTTTGTCCACTCGTTGGCCTCGAGGAGCTGGGGGGAGCCGGTCAGGCGGGAGCCGATCTCCTCGGTCAGATGAGAGGCGATGTCCATCACCTGCGAGTTGTGGAACCCTTCGGTCCGGATGCGGGTGACCATCTCGAGATCGACCGGCTCCTCCGCCCGCAGGCCGGGCAAGGGAGAGAGGAGAAGCAGGGCGAGGACGGGGATCAGCTTTCGCACTTGTCGGCTCCTTCGGCCCGAGGCCGCGTTGGCTCGGGGGAGTCTAAACCGGAAACCCCGGCCGTGGGACCTGCTACGATCTTCCGCTCGTAGATCCATCGACCGAGGAACCGGATGAACCGACGCGCTCTGCTCCTGGCTGCCCTGGCCACCCTGTTCGCCCTCCCCCTTAAGGCGGAGGCCCCCCGTCCTTTAATGCCCGAGGACCTCTTCTCCCTGAAGACCGTGAATGATCCCCAGGTGAGCCCGGACGGCCGCTGGGTCGCCTATACGGTGAAGGCCCTCGATCCCAAGAAGGACGGCTCCGACACCGACATCTATATGGTCTCTCGCGAAGGCGGGGAGGCCCTGCGGCTCACGGCGAGCCCCAAGGCTGAGACCACGCCGCGCTTCAGCCCGGACGGCAAGTGGCTCTCCTTCCTCTCCGGCCGGGAGGGCGGGAAGACCCAGGTCTGGCTCCTCCCGCTTCAGGGCGGTGAAGCGTTCAAGCTGACCTCTTTCAAAGCGGACGTCTCCGAGCTCGCCTGGTCTCCGGACGGCAAGCGCCTGGCGCTCGTCGTGGGCGACGTCGATCCCGACGACGAGGAGGAGGACGAGGAGAAGGCCGGGGGCGAGGGGGAGGCGGCCCCGAAGACGCCGAAGCCGATCGTCATCCGCCGCCTCGAGTTCAAGCAGGACGGTGCCGGCTATCTCCGCGACCTCCGCCAGCACATCCACGTCTTCGACGTGGAGAAGAAGACCTCCGAGCCGGTCACCACGGGACCGTACGACGACTCCGACCCCGTCTGGTCGCCCGACGGCCGCTTCCTCGCCTTCACCAGCAACCGGACCGAGAACCCGGACTCGAACGACAACACCGACGTCTTCGTCGTCGAAGCGAAGGCCGGCGCGGCGCCCCGGGCCGTCACCGCCTCTCCTGGAACGGACGGGGCCCCCGCCTTCAGCCCGGACGGCAAATGGATCGCCTACCTGGCCGGGGGAGCCCCCGACGACCTCTGGTACTCCACGAATCACGTGGCGGTGGTCCCGGTGGAAGGCGGAGCCCCCCGTCCCCTGACCCTCGCCCTCGACCGCAACGTGCAGGATCCCGCCTTCTCGCCGGACGGCAGGTCCGTCCTCTTCCTCGTGGAGGACGGCGGCAACGCCCACTTGGCCCGCGTGCCTGCCGCGGGAGGCCCGGTCGAGCGGGTCGTGGCGGGGGAGCGGGACGTCTCGGGGTTCGACGTGGGCCCTCGGGGAGAGCTGGTGGTCCTGGAGAGCAGCGTTCACCAGCCCGCGGAGATCTCGGCGGTCGAGGGCGGCTCTCTCCGGAGGCTCACCCGGGTCAATGACGAATTCCTCGCCGGCATCCGCCTGGGCAAGGTCCGGCGCTTCCAGGCCACGAGCGCGGACGGCACGAAGATCGACGCCTTCCTGACGCTCCCGCCCGATGCGCCGGACGGCCAGCGGCTGCCTACGATCCTCCGCATCCACGGCGGGCCGGTCGCCCAGTACAGCACGGCCTTCAGCCCGGAGTGGCAGATCCTGGCCGCGCAGGGCTACGCCGTCGTCGGCGCCAACCCCCGGGGCTCCTCCGGCTACGGGCGCGATTTCAGCTACGCGCTCTGGGCCGACTGGGGGAACAAGGACTTCGAGGACGTGATGGCCGCCGTCGACGAGGCGGTCCGCATGGGCGTGGCCGACCCGGACCGGCTCGGCGTGGGGGGCTGGAGCTACGGCGGCATCCTCACCAACTACGTCATCACCAAGACCGGCCGCTTCAAGGCCGCCATTTCGGGGGCGAGCGAGGTCAACTACCTCTCGAACTACGGCACCGACCACTACCAGCGCGAGTGGGAGGGCGAGCTCGGGCTCCCCTGGAAGGAGACCGAGCGCTGGGTCCGCCTCTCCCCGTTCTTCTCCGTGGAGAAGGTCACGACCCCCACCCTGATCCTCTGCGGCCAGGAGGACTGGAACGTCCCCGTGCTCAACTCCGAGCAGCTCTACCAGGCGCTCCGCCGCCTCGGCCGGGTCGAAACGGAGCTCGTCGTCTACCCCGGCCAGGGCCACTCGATCTCGAAGCCGAGCTACCAGAAGGACCGGATTGAGCGGTATATCGCGTGGTATGACAAGTACGTCAAGGGAAAGACGGCGCTCTGAAGGACGAACACGGACCAACAGGGACGAGAGGACGGTGTGTTCGTCCATGTTGGTCCGTGTTCGTCCGTGTTGTCCTTTCAAGGGATGTACGCGATCGCGTCGATCTCCACCTTGAGCCCCGCGTGGGGAAGCGCGGTCACCTCGACCGTCGTCCGGGCCGGGCGGTGGCCTGCGAACATCCTCTCGTAGACGGCGTTCATACGCGGGAACTCGGCCATGTCGGTCAGGAAGACGCCGCAGCGCAGGACGCAGTCCATGCGGGAGCCGGCGGCCTCCAGGATGGTGCGGACATTCTTGAGCACCTGCTCGGTCTGGGTCTCGATGTCGTCCCCGGCGAGTTGGCCGGTCGCGGGGTCGGTCGCCCCCTGGCCGGAGACGAAGACGAGGCGCTCGAAGATCATGCCGGGCACGTAGGGGCCGACGGGCCGGGGGAGCGCTTCGGAGAGGACAGGCTGGTGGCGGACGGACTCTTCCATGGGATCTCCCGTATACAGAAGGAATGGAGCCGGGGGACAGATGGGTTCCCCGACCAGGGACGCGGAGCGTAGGATACTCTGGACACACCACCGCGCACCGCTCCGCCACGGAGAGGCCGCCCAATCATGTACAACCAGTTCTACGGGTTCCGCGAGCCGCCGTTCAACATCACGCCCGACCCGCGTTTCCTGTTCATGAGCGACCGCCACCGCGAGGCGTTCAACCACATCCTCTTCGGGATCCGGGAGCGCAAAGGCTTCATCCAGATCACCGGCGAGGTCGGGGCGGGCAAGACCACCCTCTGCCGGGCGGTCTTGGAAGAGCTGGGGGAGAGCTACGTCACGGCGCTCATCCTGAACCCCTGTCTGGATGCCACGCAGCTCCTGCGCACGGTTCTCACCGAATTCGGGCTCCAGCCGGGCAAGGCCGATCTGGTGGAGTGCCTGGGGATGTTGAACGCCTTCCTTCTGGAGCAGCTCGGCAAGGGGAAGGACGTGGTGCTCCTGATCGACGAGGCGCAGGATCTGGACCGGGGGCTCCTGGAGCAGGTCCGCCTCCTCTCGAACCTGGAGACGGACCAGAGGAAGCTCCTCCAGATCGTCCTTCTCGGGCAGCCGGAGCTGCGCGACAAGCTGAACGACCGGAGCCTGCGCCAGCTCCGGCAGCGGATCACGGTGCGCTACCACCTGACGCCGCTCTCCAGAGACGAGGCGAAGAGCTACATCCAGCACCGTATCCAGGTCGCGGGGGGCAACGGCCGGCCGGCGTTCACCTCGTGGGCCATCCGCTCGATCCATCGCTACTCGGGTGGCATCCCGCGTCTCATCAACGCCGTGTGCGACAAGGCGCTCCTCGCCGGGTTCGTGGACGGGACGGACCTCCTCACCCGGCGGCAGGTGCGCCGGGCGATCCGCGAGCTCGAAGGGGATTTCACATGAGTCTGATCAGCGACGCGTTGAAGAAGGCCCGGCAGGAGGCCGCGCGCCAGGACTCCCTCCGGCAGGGCCTCCCCTACGCCGTGGGAACGACGAACGCGCCGGACCGCAGCCGTTCCGCGCCGCTCCTCGCGGGCCTCGCCGTGGGGCTCCTGCTTGCCGCAGGATTGGCCGGCCTCTTCTATTTCGTGAGACCGGAACGCGGGGTAGAGCCGGAAGCCCGGATCGCGGAGACCGCCCCGCCCGCCGTGGTGAGGGAGGAGCCCGCCGCGCCGCCCGTCCAGCCTGTGTCTCCATCTCCTGTCCCGCAAATCACCGAGCCCGCGGTCCCGGAGACGGCGCCGCCTGCGCCTGTGCCCACCCCGATCCCCGAGGTTCGGACGCCTGAGCCGGCGCCGCCTCGGGAGGTCCAACCCGTTCCGCAGCCTCAGCTCGAGACGCAGCCCGTTCCTCCCGTCGTCGCGCCCCCGGCTCCGCCCGTCCAGGAGCCCGCCGCTCCGCCGGCCGCCGAAGCTCCCGCCCCCCGGGAGAACCGGAGCTACGTGGGAGAGGTTCCGGTCCCTGGCGGCGGCGTCCTCCGGCTGAACGGCATCGCCTTCTCCACGCAAAGCCCGGTCGCGGTCCTCGACGGCAAGGTCGTGGGCCCGGGCGAGGTCATCCAGGGCTTCACCGTCGTCGAGATCCGGCAGAACCAGGTGAAGCTCGAAGGCCACGGCGAGACCGTTTTCGTCTCCCTGAAGTAGCGCGCCTCCCGCGAAACGTTCCGCCGCGACGGCGTCGAAGTCCTCCAGAGGGGAATTCTCTCTCTTCCATTGACATTCTAGTCACCGAATGCGTTATCATGCGCATTCTTTTGCGGGAGAAGCAAGCGACAATGCCGGCCGACCACGAGCACAAAGAGACCCGCCAGCGGGAGATCCTTCAGATCCTGCCGAGCGCACGGGTAACGAGCCAGTTGGAGCTCGTCGAGCTGCTGCGCCAGCGGGGGATCTCCGCGACCCAGTCGAGCGTGAGCCGCGACTTGCGGGAGCTGGGGATCGCGTGGATCGGCGGCCGGTACTCCCTCCCTCCGGACCGCGAGGATCGGGTGGACCCCGGGTTTGCCGAGGTCGCCCGGTTCCTGCGCGGCGCCAAGCCCGCCGGCCCGTACCTCACGGTCGTCTTCACCACGGTAGGCGCGGCGCAGACCGTGGCGATCGCCATCGACCGGGCCGGGTGGTCCGAGGTGGTGGGGACCATGGCCGGCGATGACACCGTCTTCGCGGCGACCGCCTCCGCCCGCGACCAGAAGCGTCTCATCCAGAGGCTCGACAGCTACCTCCAGGAGGGGTAAGACATGCACGATCCGATCGTCCTCGCCTTTTCCGGCGGGTTGGATACCTCTTTCTGCATCCCGTGGCTCACCGAGACATACGGCCGTCCGGTCGTCACCGTCACCGTGAACACGGGGGGGATCGATGACGCTGCCGCCGCGTCTCTCGCCGAGCGCTCCCGCACCCTCGGGGCGGTCGATCACGTCCTGGTGGACGGCCGGGAGGCGTTCTTCGAGCGGGTGCTGCGCTTCCTGGTGATGGGCAACGTCCGCCGCGGGCAGGTCTACCCCCTGTGCGTGGGCGCGGAGCGGCTCATTCAGGCGCAGGAGGTGGCGCGCGCCGCGTCCCGGCTCGGCAGCCGCACCGTGGCCCACGGCTCGACGGCCGCGGGCAACGACCAGGTGCGCTTCGAGGTGGCGCTGCGCACGCTCGCCCCGGGGCTCGAGATCCTGGCGCCGGTGCGGGACGTCCCCCGCGCACGGCCTGACCAGGTGGCGTACCTCGAAGGGCGGGGCCTTCCCGTGCCCCCCTTCGGCGCGGCCTATTCGATCAACCGCGGCCTCTGGGGGGTGACGATCGGCGGCAAGGAGACGCTCGACACGGTCGAGTCGATCCCCGAGCCGGCCTGGGTGCTCACCCGGGGAGCGTTCGAAGTCCCGCTGCCGCCTTCCAGGCACACCCTTGAATTCGTGCAGGGCGTGCCCGCGGCGCTCGACGGCGAGGAGCTTTCCCCGGTCGCGCTGATCGAGCGGATAGAGGCGGCGGCGGCGCCATACGGCATCGGCCGGGGCATTCATCTGGGCGAGACGATCCTGGGCATCAAGGGGCGGGTCGCCTTCGAGGCGCCGGCCGCCGAGGTGCTGCTCACGGCCCACCGGGAGCTCGAAAAGCTGACGTCGACCGGCCGCCAGCTCCGGGTCAAGGAGATGGTCTCGGCCGTCTACGGCGATCTCGTCCACGAGGGGCAGAACCTCGATCCCGCCTGCCGGGACATCGAGGCGCTCCTCCTCTCCTCCCAGGAGCGGGTCACGGGGAAGGTGTTCCTCCTGTTCCGCCCCGGGCAGGTCTTTGTCGAGGGGGTCTCCTCTCCGTTCTCGCTGCGCGACGCCTCCCGGGGCGTCTACGGCGAGGCGGCGGGGGAGTGGACTTCGGCAGACGCCAAGGGTTTCTCCCGGATCGTGTCGATCCCCGGCGAGCTCTACGCCCGGATGGCCGGAGCGGGGAGCTGAAAGGAACGCCCATGAAGACCGTGATGCTGGACAAGATCGCCTCCGTGACCCGCGCCTGCCAGTTGAAGCGCGAGGTGCGAATCTCCGCCGACATCCCCTGCGAGGAGGGGGTGGTGGTCGCCGTGCGGGTGAAGAACGAGAAGAGCACCTACAGCCAGCTCGAGCTGCCGAGCGGGCGCATGGCCCAGGTGAAGAAGGGGGATGTCGTCGCCGGTGCCCTCGGGCACCGCCACGCCCTCTTCG
>DATHUD010000309.1:0-11164 GCA_035462575.1 Thermoanaerobaculia bacterium
CGGACCTGCTGCTGGGTGACGGGGCGGCTCGTGTCCTTGCACTCGATGAGCAGGTAGACGGGGAACATGCCCATGGTCAGCTCGACGCGGACGTCGAACTGCATGTCGTCCCGCTTGTAGTCCACCGTGGTCCGGCCGCCGCTCAGGCCGAACAGCTCGGCAACCTTTTCTTCGAAAGTCTTGGCCTTTTCATAGATCCCCCGGCGGCGGAGGGCTTCAAGCTCCTCGGGGTCGGCTTTGCCCTTGGCGCGGGAGAGCTCACTGCTCGCCGTTTTGTCGGCCAGCCGCTCCATCTCCTCTTTCCGCGCTTCGATCCTTTGGGCGACCGGAGCGACATCGCCCGCCGCCTCCGCGAGCCCGGCGAGACTGGGGACGCGATCGGTGAGGAGCAGGTCGGGGCGGAGAGGAATGACGTGGTGAGGAGAGAGGCCCTTCTCAGCCAGAGCGGCGATCTTTTCCGCGCGAACCTTTTTCGGCTCGCTCGGGATCATGTTGGCCAGGAGATAGGCGGGAAGCGTACCTTCGAGGCGCGCCGGGGTACGGGTGACGGCGAGGTAGACCTGTTCGATACCGGCGAGGTTCTGCTCGTTCAGATTGAAAACGAGGACGACCAGGTCCGGGATCTGGAAGGTGCAGACCGCGCCGAGGTCCGTGTAGCCGGTGCGCGAATCGATGAGAAGGATTTCGTAGCCCAGCTCGTGGACGATGGAAAAGGCGATCTTGTAAAAGAAGGCTGGCCCGGGGCCCTCCTTGGGTTTGAAAAGGCCAGTCCAATCGATCGCGGAAAACTTGCCGGGATACTTGCGATCGAGCTTGCCCGGGAGGAGGAAGGAAAGCCGGCCCTCGTTCTCTGCGAGCTTCTCGGGAAGGGGGAAGGGGATCAGCGCTTTTTTGAGGCTCTCTTCGGGGAATTCGTATTCGGAGCCCAGGAACTCCTGGACGAGATCGAGAGTACCGATCTCCAGCTTGTCTTCCAGGCACCGGAGGTCGGGGATGCGCTGGATGCCGGGAGCTTCGAGATCGAGGTCCCAGACGGCGACGGAATACCCGCGGGCGGCGAGCTGAACGGCCGTCTCCACCAGAGTGAAGCTCCGGCCCACGCCGCCTTTGAACGAGTAGAAGGTGACGATCACGCGCCGGTCCTCCCCGAAAAGGTCTGTCTACCTGGCCTGGACGGCGTTTTCTTCGATTTCGAACAGCGCTCCCGGCCGTTGATCTCCCTGGCGGTCGCGCATGAGGTCGAAGTGGTTCTCATCGTTCTTGACGCTGGCCATCCTGTCCGAGAAGTGAAGAACCTTGGCCAGGGTTTCCGGGGTGCCAGGACGGGGCTCCTCCGTGGCCGGTCCTCCCGAGAGCGCCGCCAGGGCCTCGGCCAGACGTTCGGCAGCGATCCGCGAAGGCGCCCCGGCAGTCTCGAGCTCTCTGGCCGCCGTCTCCTGGCCGACGGGCTCACCCGAGGCGGCCTTGCCGAGGAACTCGACCAAGCGGTGGAGCCAGTCCGGGAGGATAGAGGTCTTGACGACCTCTCGTCCGACTGGTCCAAGGTCGAGGAGCACCTCTTTGCTTCCTTCCGGGCGGTAGCGGACGATGAGGTTGGCCTCCGCGAGATCCCGGAGGAGGTGGGACAGGTGGGACTCTCCGAGCCGAAGGCGTTTGCGGATCTCGGCTCTGGGGAGAGGCCGGCCCTCCCGGGCCAACTCCTCCAGAAGAGACTGCCCATGGCCTTTGGTGCTCAGGAGGATGGAGTCCACCGCAGCACGGTCGCTCCGGCGGGAAGCTTCGGAGAGCAACTCGCCCAGAGCCGTCCAGCCGCCATGGATGCGGGGTGTCGTCTCTTCCAGGGACGCACACTCGGTGCCGGCAAGAACCCGGTTCAGGGCCTTGGCCTCCTCGAAGATCTCCTGGCGCGAACCCTGGCGCAGGAGCCGGAGGGCACGGTCCAGAAGGAGGGCGGTCAAGGAATCCAGAGCTGCGGGCTCCTGCTCCCGGGCGGCGCGCTCCAGAAGGGGATAGACCTCTTCGGGGGGAACGCCCGTGAGGCCCGAGAGATCGGGGGGGATGGTGCTCGGAGTCAAAGACATGGCAAGTATCCTTCCAGGACTCCCTGAGGATACTTGTCTTTTACTTGACTGTCTACCCGGCGCTCTCCAGTTTGTAGAGGAGGTACGTCTTTCCCCGGGACTTCCGGTACCCCTTGCCGGGGGACCTGGTAGAAGCTGCCGACCGCGGTGCCCTCGATCCAGCGGTTGCAGACGAAGGTGCCGGCCCTGTGGCTTGCCTGGAGGCTGCCGGCTGCCGTGCGGTGGGCGGTCGTCTTGGGCTCAGAGAGGGCACCACGAACAGGTTCCCGTGGGATTGCACGAGAACTTCGTGGAGAGTGGGGTTGAACACGTCGAGACAGACGAGGGGCGTGAGGTTGCCGAGGGCGGATTCGAGGATAGAGAGGGTCTTGCCGATCTCCAGCCGCTCGGCGGCGTGAATGGAGCCTCCTCGGCGGTAGCTCGTGAAGCTCGTCAGCTTGCGGTGCCGGCACAGCTCCTGGCCGTCCGGTCCCAGGAGAGAAGCTTCGTTGATGTCTGAATCTTCTCCGGCCGGCTGGTGGCAGCAGCCGAAGAGGGTGAGGAGCGGATAGCCGTCCCGGCCGTGGTTGGCGCTTCCGAGAATGCGCCGGATCTCCGCCTCGACGGCTGGAGGAATGGCGAGCTCGGGGAAAATCAGGAGCGTGGCTTCGAGCGCACGGGCCGTCTCCAGGGCCTTGCCGACGTCTCGCTGGAGATCCTCCTCGTTCCGGACATCCCGAAGGCTGACGAATTCGGGCGGCGGGTTCTCTCCGAGGATGTCGAGGCTCGCATAGTCGATCTGAGTCTCGAGAGGCCAGAGGAGAACTTTGAGGCGTGAGCTTTCCTCCTGCAGCCGGCTGTGCAGAAAGGGGGTGCCCCAATCGGATGCCGGTTTGACGTCGATCCGGACATCCACGACCCGATCGGGGACGAGGGTATGGAAAGGGCAATAGGCGGCGAGAGAGCGGCTCTGCCCGGCCTCCCAGGTGACTCCCTTTCCGAGAGCCTCGTAGTGCTCGGCGAGGAAGGCGTTCCGCCGGCGGACCTTGTAGATCCGGCTGTCGTCCGCCACGGTTTCCTGCCGGGCGAATGATTTGAAGACGCTGTCCTTGAGAACCTGATCGAGGGATTTGAGCCACCGAAGGCCGAAGGCGTCGAATTCGGCCGGAGTGGCCGTCCCGTCGAGCTTACCGAGCGTGGAGGCCAGGCTTTGCGAGGTGCGGCTGAAAGGGGAGGGATATCCTTCCAGGAACTCGAGCCGGGTGGGGTGGATTTTCCGTCTCCGGAGGAGGTTCTCCCCCTCGGTGACTCCCGATTCCTTGAAATACAACCAGAGCCGCGCGAAGCAGGCCGCAGGCGTCAGGGTATCCAGCTCCGCCAGCCGGCGGATGAGGTCGGCGCGTACCATCGCAGATTCCAAGTTATGGAATCAGGATACCGGAGAACGGAGCGGCAAGTCCACCGGTGCTTCCGGCCCTTCGCGGCACGTCTTCTTTTCGGGAGGATATCGTCGCCTCGGAGACGCCCCACGGGGCGTCTCTACATTTTTCTCGCCCCCAGGGCGACGTCCGAATAGCCCAGGGTGGAAACCCTGGGCGGTGGGCGGTACCCAGCGCTGAAGGTGGGGGTGTCGCCCCGTCGGGGCTCTTGAATGTGCGGGGCGCGCGTGTCCCGGCGCTCCCGCGCCGGGCTATTCAAATGTCGCCCCTTGGGGGGGCTTTCAAAGTTAGTCCGGAAACTTGACGAGCGCCTGGTACTCCTCCTTGGCAGAAGGCTTTCCCGCGGCTTCGAGAGCCTGGGCCGACGGGTCTCTCTAGAACGCGCCGGAAGCTACCCCTCCGCAGAACGTCCCCGCCGGATTTACGGAGGTCGAGGTCTCGCCGGTCACGGTGTCCGTAACGAGAACAGTGAACGCCCGGTTCGTGACCGATCCCCGGAGGATGAGGGTTTCGCCGTCCGCTTCGGCCACGGTGACGCCGAGGTCGGGGCCGCCGCCGATCTTGAAGGCGAAGGTTCCCGCGTTGTCGGAAATGCGGGTGGCGCGGCCGGGAGTGCCGGAGGGGCCTCGGGTTTCGACGGCGTAGCGCTTGGCGTGGAGGCAGAGCCGGGTGGGCGTGGCTTTGCAGGTTCCGGCTTCGTGGGGCTCGGTCGCGGGAGTGAGGGAGATCTTTTCGGAGATTCCGCGCCCCGGCTCGGCGAAGTCGAAGATCTGGGGATTCAGGAGGGCGTCCGGATCCACGCCCTCGGCGAGCGCGGAGGTCAAGGGCTGGATGCCGCCGCAGTTGTTGGGGCCGTTGCTGTAGCGGGTCACCTTTTTGGCTTTGATGTCGACCACTCGGAGGGAGAAGGGAATGTTCGTGAGCGGGCCGTAGAGGAGGTTGACCCTGCGGCCCGCGCCCGCGGTCTTCACCAGGAGGTCGATCCCGGAGCCGCCGAAGGTGAAGGCGCCGAAATTCTTGCCGCGCTGGACGATCTTGCCCTTTCCGCCGCTCTCCGCGCCGCGCCAGTCCACGTCCACCAGGAACCGGCCGCCCGCGAGGCAGAGGCGGTCCGGCCCGGGCTTGCAGACTTTCGGGAGGATCTCCTGCGCCTGCTTCAGCACGTAGAGCCCCTGCCCGATGCCGCTCACGGCGATGCTGCCGCTCGGATAGAACGGGTAGACGTTCCACGCGCCATCGAAGCCCTCGTCGTCGCCCGCCGGCACGATGTCGAAGAATCCCACCTCCGTGAGCTGGCCGGAAGCGATCTTCGAGGCGTCCAGGATGCGCAGGCCGGCGCGGTAGTTCGCCTGATAGACCTGCCCCTTGTGGACGTATTGGTTGTGATCGGTCGCCCGCGTGGCGCCCTCGTAGTGGGCGAACGGATCCGGGGCGGTCAGGTCCAGGACCTTCCAGAGATAGGTCCGGGTGTTGTGATCGTTGTTGAATTCGTCGCCCTCGTCGTCCATCACCAGGTACTTGTGATCCTCCGTGAGCCAGGCCTGGTGGGTATAGCTCGCGCCTTCGTAGCTCGTCCGCGAGATCTTCTGCGGGTTTGCCTTGTCGGTGACGTCGATGATCAGAAGCGCGTCCACGGCGCTCGCGAAGCAGATCTCCCGGCCCCGGAAGCGGGTGTCGGGCCCGCGATAGATCACGCACTGCACGTCGTGGATGTAGGCGAGGACCGGATCGGTCCAGCACACGGTCGGCGTGGGGTTTCTGGGATCGCGGATGTCGAAGATGTGGAGCCCGCCGTTGCAATTGCCGCCCACGGCGTAGCCGAAGCCGGATTCCGGATTCACGTTGAAGTTGTGGACCTTGCCCACTCCGCCATAAAAGGCCGACTCCGCAAAGCGGACCGGCGCGCCGCGGGGGCGGCGCAGCTCCCGCAGGTCGAAGACCTGGAGCCCGTTGCCTTCGCTTCCACCCCCGTCCGCCACCACGAAGGCATGGTTCGCATAGACGTTCACCTCGCGGTTGGACTGCCCCCGCGTGCGCCCCAGGAGGTCGCCGACGAGCCAGGGGTTTCTGGGATCGGTGATGTCGACGAAGCTGACGCGGTTGCGCAGCGCTATCAGGGCATACTCGCGCCGGGTTTCCGGATCGGTCCATCCCCAGAGCCCGGCGCCCCATTCCCCCGGATCGGCCCCGAGGTCCGCGAGGGACAGGAAGCTTTGGAGGTCGACTCCGCTGCAGGGGTAGATGTCCGCGAAGCCCGCCTGGCAGGCGGTGGAGCCCAGCGAGAGGAACTCGGTGTTCGGATCTCCGCCGATCGGCCCGCCCTCATGTCCCTCGTGGGGAGAGGTCAGGACTTCGAGGTCCGGCGGCATCCCGGCCACCGGGGCGGAAAGGACGAGGACGGCGAGACCGGCAAAAGCAAAGAGAAAATGACCCAGGCGCAACCGGTTGCTGTGCATGACAAGCTCCCTTGCGCCCTCCTGGTATCAAAAAAATTGCTCCCGGAAAGATTATACAGGAGGTCAACGGGGTACCCTTCGAACCTCACCCTCTGTCTCCCTCTCCTAAAGGGAGAGGGAGGACCCTTCTGAGGCGGTCTTGCCTACGCCGATTCCGAATAGGAGCAATAGCGGTTCGGATGCGTCCTCCCTCTCCCGGCGGGGGGTTGGGTGGGAGATGGGAGAGGGAGACAGAGGGTGAGGTTTCGAAGGGCAGAGCGTTCGGCAGAGTCAACCGGCGCCGAGAGGCAATCCCATCTGCCGCTCCTCCTCCCAAACCACCTCGTCCCCCACGCGGATCTCCCCGCCTTCCACCACCTCGGCGCAGGCTCCGGCGCGCCAGTTGGGGCGGAGGGCTTTCTGGAGGCCGGGCCAGGCTTCGTCCATCTGGTAACAGGGGGCGCATTCGCTCCAGATGCGCAGGCGGGTGGTTCCGATGCGGAGGATGCGGCCTCGGGTGCCTTCGAGCGGGAGGCCCGAGAGCAGGAGGTTGGCGCGGCGGGTGTCGGGCGAGAGCGGGCGGTCGAGGGCGGCGGTGGCTTCGGCCCAGGATTCTTCGGTGATCAGGGTGACCTGACGGCGGCCTCCCTGGTTGGCGTTGCCGGCGAGGCCTTTGCCGGCAACGAGCGTGGCCGCGTCGCGGGGGTCCATGGGACCCCCTTTGAAACGCTTGATCCAGATGGATTTGAGGCGGCCGGGCCTCACGGGACGGGAACCGGCTCGTTCGAGGTGAAGACGGTGTCCGGCAGGGTGTCGTAGACGGCGAGGCTGCCGAGCTCCAGGGTGCGGTCTCCGTTCACCTGGACGCGCTTGGGGGCGAGCATGATGTTGCCGTACTTCTGCCAGCCTTCCCAGCGCCAGGCGGTAGGTGGAGCGCCCTTTTCCATGCTTTCGAGCACGTAGGCCCAGCGGTCCATCAGGTGGGTGTCCTGGTTGATGAAGGCCCAGTAGCGGTCGCCGGGGGTCAAGCCTACGCTCTGAAAGGAAAGGAGGAGCTTGTCGTACTTCTTGCCGTCGATCGTCTCCTCGCCTACGTAGGAGAGGTTCACCCCGGGGTCGCGGAGCTTGTAGGGCATCGCGAGCCAGTAGGTGTCGTTGATCCAGGCGCCGTAGGCCCGCTCGAGCATCTCCTTGGCCTCGTCCCCCTCGGCTTTTTTGCCGTCGATGTAGACGGTGCCTTCCTTGGTGTTGACGTTTTCCAAGACGACGTAGTTTTTGCCGTCCTGGGTCTGTCCTTCCAGGCGGTGGCGGCCGGTCCACTTGTCCCACCAGTGGGTGCGGCGGCCGGCGAAGCTGAAGCGGAGGAAGTGCGTGTTGTCCCACGCTTCCTGGCCGCCCAGGGCGTCCATCACCCGCTGGGCCACGACTTCGGGTGTCGGGGCGGCCTGGTGCGGATGGGCGGCGGCGGGGGGGAGCGCCAGCGCGAGGGCGGTGGCGAGGAGCGGTCCGGTCAGGGTTCGGGAGGTGCGCGGCATGCGGGTCTCCTTGTCGGGGTCGCGGAGTCTGGGCGACGGGGAGATCGTAACCCGAAAATCCGGGCCGCCGCCCACCCGGCCCTCACCTCCCCGGCCCTCCTCTCCCACCACCCCGCCCCCCTCCCTGGGAGAGGAGGGAGAAAGACGGAAAGGTCCCCCTCTCCCGGGGAGGGGGGCGGCGTGGCGGGAGAGGGGGCCAGGGGGTGAGGGCCGGGCGGGGGCTGGCGTGGTGGGAGGTGAGGGCCCGCCGGGCACGAGATCCGCATTCCTTGTATAACTAGGGAGACGTGTGGAGTGTGCCCGGGGAGGATGGGCTTTCCGGGAGGGGAAGGAGGCTTCATGGCGACGCATGCCGCGACCGATCGCACCAATCGCCTGGCGGGCGAGAGCAGTCCATATCTTCTGTTGCACCAGCACAACCCCGTGGACTGGTACCCCTGGGGGCCGGAGGCGATCGAGAAGGCCCGGCAGGAGGACCGGCCGATCTTTCTTTCGGTGGGGTATTCCACCTGCTACTGGTGCCACGTGATGGAGCGGGAGTCGTTCTCCTCGCCGGCCATCGCGGAGCTGATGAACCGCCATTTCGTGAACGTGAAGCTCGACCGCGAGGAGCGGCCGGATCTGGACGAGATCTACATGACGGCCACCCAGATCCTCGCCGGCCAGGGCGGATGGCCCAATTCGGTGTTCCTGACGCCGGATCTGAAGCCCTTCTACGCGGGCACCTACTTCCCGCCTGCGGACCGCTACGGCCGGCCCGGATTCCCCTCGGTGCTGCAGGATCTCGCCGACGCGTGGCGCACGCGCCGGGCGGACGTGGAGGAGCAGGCGGACGAGATGGCCAAGGCCATGGGCCGGTTCCTGGAGGAGCGGTCCCGCCCGGCGGACGAGCCGCCGCGGTCGTCGGTCGCGCGGCAGGCGCTCGAAGCCCTCGCGCGGCGCTTCGACCGCGCGTGGGGCGGGTTCGGCGGAGCGCCCAAGTTCCCCACGCCGTCCAACCTCTATCTCTGTCTGGAGATGGCGGGGGAAGAGCACCCCGAGGCCGGCGAGATGCTCACGGCGACGCTCGACCAGATGGCCCGGGGTGGCATCTACGACCAGTTGGCCGGCGGCTTTCACCGCTACGCGACGGACCGCGAGTGGAAGATCCCCCATTTCGAGAAGATGCTCTACGACAACGGGTTCCTCCTGGAGCTCTACGCCCGCGAGCACGCCCGGACGGGCGATCCGCAGGCGGCGCGGATCGTGCGCGAGACCGCGGAGTGGGTGGCCCGGGAGATGACCTCGCCCGAGGGGGCCTTCTGGAGCGCGATCGACGCCGAGACCCACGGCCACGAGGGCGCCTTTTACGTGTGGACCGAGGACGAGCTGCGCGCCGCCCTGGGGGAGGAGGACTTCACGTTCCTCGCTCCCATCCTCGGCTTCGAGGGGCCGCCGTTTTTCGAGGGGAGCCACTATGTGCTCCACCTCCCGGAGCGCCTGGAGTCCGTGGCGAGCCGCCGCCGGATGCCGGTCCCGGATCTCTTGAAGGAGGTCGAGCTCGGCAAGGCGAAGCTTCTCGCGGCCCGGGCGAACCGGGAGCGGCCGCTCACGGACGACAAGGTGCTGGCGGACTGGAACGGCATGCTGATCACGGGGCTCGCCGTGGCCGGAAAGCTCCTCGGGGAGCGCTCCTACATCGACCGGGCGGCGAAGGCGGCGAGCTTCCTCCTGTCCGCGATGCGCCCCGCGGGCGGGCCGCTCCTCCACGCGTGGCGCAAGGGCCAGGGGAAGATCGCGGCCTATCTCGGGGACTACGTGTTCGTGGTGCGCGGGCTTCTGGCTCTGCACGAGGCCACGGGGGACCGCCGGTGGCTTTCCGCGGCCGTCGAGTTGACGGAGGAGCAGACCCGGCGCCTGCGCGACCCTGAGGGCGGATATTTCGTGGCCGGGGAGAGCGCGGACGTGCTCTTCCGCAGCAAGGACGTGTTCGACGGCGCGACCCCTTCAGGCAACGCCATCGCCGTGCTGAACCTCCTGGAGCTCGCGGCGCGGACCGGCGACCTGGGCTTGCGGGTGCAGGCCCGGCATGCCCTCCAGGCCTTCGCGCACGTGCTCGAAAGCCATCCGGACGCGGTGCGCATGATGACGATCGCCGCCCTCCGCTATCACCGGACGGAGACCGGCGGCCCGCACGAGGAGCCGGAGGAGCCGCTGGAGGTGGTGGCCGCCCACGAGCGGGACGCAACGGCCGCCGGGGTCGGGAAGCTCGAGCGGGAGGCCGAGCATCTGGTAGGGGCCTGGCTCGCGATGGGCGAGGAGAGCGGCGGCTTCCGCCCCTTCCGCCTCGCCCTGGAGATCGCCCCGGGCTGGCACCTGCAGGCGAATCCCGCCTCGGAGGAGTTCCTCGTGCCGACGGAGGTGCGGGCCGAGGGCGGGGAGGTGAGAAACGTCCGCTACCCCGAAGGGGAGAAGACACAGGCGAGCTTTTTGGAGGAGCCCCTCTCCGTGTACTCGGGCCGGGTGGAGATCGTGGGGGAGATTTCGGGGCCGGGGAAAATCGTGCTGGTGTACCAGGCTTGCGACGAGGCGCGGTGTTTGCCGCCGGTGGAGCGGGAGCTGACGGCGTAGGGCGTCGCCGCCCCGGGGGCCCTCACCTCCCCGGCCCTCCTCTCCCAGCCTCCCGTCCTTCCCCCGGGAGAGGAGGGAGCTGTTGGTCTGAGGAGCATTCATAAGAGCTCCCTCTCCCGGTCGGGGGACGGGAGGCTGGGAGAGGGTTGGGGTGAGGGCCGGGCGGGGGGACGCCCCCCACCCGGCAAAACGCCACTTCCTACAGGCTGTGGAAGATCTTCCGCACCCGCGCGTAGCTCTTCATGAGCCTCTGCAGGTGGATCTCTCCGCCGTGGCCGCCGTGCTTCACGCCGGATCCGGCGGTGATGCCGTTGAAGGCGTTGCCCACCGGCTCGTCGAAGGGGATGGTCGGCCGGAAGGTCGGGGGCCGCCGGGCCCGGGTGGCGTTTTCGAAGCCGGAGGCGATCTTGATGAGCGTGGGCTCGCTCCAGGCCGTGCCCATGAAGCTCACTCCCACGGGGAGCCCGAAGGCGAAGCCGGCCGGGACGTTGATGATCGGGTACCCTGCCACGGCCGCCGGCCCGGAGCTCGCTCCAAGGAAGTGGTCGCCGTTGACCGGATCGGTCGTCCAGGCCGGGGAGCCGGTGGGCGCGAAGAGGGCGTCCAGGTTGTTCGCGGCCAGGGCGGCGTCGATGCCCTCGACTCCCGCGAGCCGGCGGCCTCTCTCCAGGGCGGCGAGGTATTCCTCCTCGGTGAAGATCTCCGCTTGGGCCAGCTCGAGGAACTCCTGGCCGAACCACTTGAGCTCGCGCTCGGCGTGCTCCAGGTTGAACTCGATGACCTCGGCGAGCGAGTTGGCCGGCACCCCCGTGCGGGTCGCGAGGTAGGCGTTCAGGTCCCGCTTGAACTCGTAGATGAGGACGATGATCTCGGCGGGGTCGGCGTTGAGCTCGTCGATCGTGGGGATCTCGGCCTCGTCGACAATGATCGCCCCGGCGTCCCGCATGGCCTCGATCGCCTCTTCGGCAATCGCGTCGGTATGGCGGCTGTACCCCCAGAACCCGCCGCCGCGGGGGACGCCGATGCGGGCGCCTTGAAGGCCGTTCGGATCGACGAACTGCGTGTAGTCGGTCTGGTAGTGCCCG
>DATHUD010000310.1:0-12422 GCA_035462575.1 Thermoanaerobaculia bacterium
CCGGGACGGCGAGGGCGGGCGCTCGAAGGAGGACTACGTCAAGCGCGCCGCCGAGCTCGGGATCTGGAAGAAGTACGACCGGCTGATGATCCCGCGCGAGAAGGTCGCCTCGGTCCGCCGTCTCGGCGAGATCGCGTAGACGGGGGCCGTCATCTCACGAGGTGGAACCGCTCCGGGCGCCAAGGCCCGGTGGCGGTTCCCCTGGAGCCACCATGAACTGGATTTTCTGGGGCGCCCTGGGGGGCGCGGTGTCGGTGATCGCCGGGGCGTTCGGGGCGCATGCGCTCGCGGGCCGGCTGGGTGCGCGCGAGCTCGAGCTGTGGGAGACCGCGGCGCGGTATCTCATGTATGGAAGCCTCTCGTTGATCCTGGTCGGCCTTTTCGGCCAGCCGGGGGCGCGGCGGATCGACGGGGCGGGGTGGTGCCTGCTTCTGGGAAGCCTGATCTTCAGCGGGACGGTTTTTGGCCTCGCGCTGGGCGGCCCGCGGTGGCTCGGGGCGGTCACGCCGATCGGGGGGACCCTGCTGATCGTGGGGTTCCTGATCTTCGCCTGGGCGGCGTTGCGGGGTTAGGCCGGACTCGATACCATGGCGGCTCCACGGCCGGGTCGCCCCGGCCTCTCCATTTTGAAGGAGCCTCCCGCAATGTCGAACGCGATCTATCCCCTGGCCGTTCCGACGAACGAGCCGGTCCGCTCGTATGCTCCGGGTTCCCCGGAAAAGAAGTCCCTCAAGACGCGCCTGGACGAGATGCTCGACGAGCAGCTCGACATCCCCATCCTTATCGGCGGCAAGGAGGTCCGGACCGGGGACACGTCCAAAGCCGTCTGCCCGCACGACCACAAACACGTGCTCGCCACCTATCACCAGGCCGGAGCCGCGGAGGTGCAGGCGGCCGCGGCGGCGGCGAAGGAGGCGTGGAAGGATTGGTCGGAGACGAGTTGGGAGGAGCGGGCCTCGATCCTGCTCCGGGCGGCCGACCTGCTCGCGGGGCCGTGGCGCGACACGCTGAACGCGGCCACCATGCTCAACCAGTCGAAGACCGTGTTCCAGGCCGAGATCGATTCGGCCTGCGAGATGATCGACTTCTGGCGCATCAACCCCTACTTCATGCGCCACATCTACACGGACCAGCCGTGGTCCCAGCCCGGCATGTGGAACCGGGTGGAGTACCGGGCTCTCGAGGGGTTCGTCTTCGCGGTGTCGCCCTTCAACTTCACAGCGATCGGCGGCAACCTGCCCACCGCGCCGGCCCTGATGGGCAACACGGTGGTCTGGAAGCCGGCCTCGACCTCGGTGCTGTCGAACTACTACACCATGAAGCTCCTCCAGGCCGCGGGGCTGCCGGACGGCGTCATCAACTTCGTGCCGGGCAAGGCCGCCAAGGTGGGAGACCCGGCGCTCGCGCACCCCGACTTCGCGGGCATCCACTTCACGGGCTCGACGCCGGTGTTCCACTCGATGTGGAAGACGATCGGCGACAACATCGCCAACTACCGCTCCTATCCCCGGATCGTGGGCGAGACGGGGGGCAAGAACTTCGTCTTCGGCCACCCCTCGGCGGACGTCGACTCCTTCGTGGCAGCCATTATTCGCGGCGGCTACGAGTACCAGGGGCAGAAGTGCTCGGCGGGCTCGCGGGTCTATGTTCCGCGCTCGCTGTGGGACCGGGTGCGCGAGCGGTTGCTCGACGAGGTCAAGACGATCCGGATGGGGGGGACCCTGGACTTCCGCAACTTCATGGCTGCGGTGATCGACGAGCCCTCCTTCGACCGCATCATGGGCTACATCGATCACGCGAAGAATTCGAGCGAGGCCGAGATCCTGGCCGGCGGCAACGGGGACAAGTCGGAGGGCTACTTCATCGAGCCCACGGTGGTGCTCACGAGGGACCCGCGCTTCAAGCTGATGCGGGAGGAGATCTTCGGCCCGGTGGTCACGGTCTACGTCTACGAGGACCTGGAGATCGAGTCGGCCCTGGAGCTGGTGGACACGACGAGCCCCTACGCGCTGACCGGCGCGATCTTCGCCGAGGACCGGAAGGCCGTGGCCCATCTGACCAAGGCGCTCCGGCACACGGCCGGGAACTTCTACCTCAACGACAAGCCGACCGGAGCGGTCGTGGGGCAGCAGCCCTTCGGCGGCGCCCGGGCTTCCGGCACGAACGACAAGGCGGGCTCGATGACGAACCTGCTGCGCTGGACATCGCTGCGGGCGATCAAGGAGACCTTCGTGCCGGCGAAGGACTACCGCTACCCGTTCCTGGGAGAGAAGTAAGGCGGACGAGGAAACGCCGCGGCCCCGTAAGGACCGCGGCGTTCGGAGTCTCTAGCGGTTTGCGCCGCCCGGCTCGCCGGGCCGGCTCGCGGTGCCGGTGGTGCCGGTCGTGCTGCCCGTCGAGCCGGTCGATCCGGGGGTGCCGGTCGCGCTCGCGGACTGCGTGGACCCGGTGGTGCTGCCGGGGGTCGTCCCCGAGGTGCTTCCGGGGGTGGTGCCGCTGGCCTGGGAGGTTCCACGGTTCTCCTCGCCGCGGTTCTCGGACGAGCCGCCGGTCAGCCAGCCGAGCAGGCCGCCGCGCTCGTTCCCCTCGACGCGCAGGCGGTTGTGGACCTCGCGGACGCCGGGGAGATCCTCGACCACGTCCTCGGCCAATCTCTTCTCGCGACGGCTCTGGACGACGCCTTCGAGGGTGACCTCGCCGTTCTCGACACGCACCTGGATGGCGACGGCGTCGATCTCCCCGTGCCGGGTCAGGACCTCGCAGACGTCCTCCCGGATGCGGTCGTTCGAGCGCTGGTAGCCCTGGGGGCCGCGGCCGCTGTACGGGCCCTGGCCCCACTCGCTGCCGCGGCCGTAGGTGCTGCCGGTCGAGCCGCCGGAGTAGCCTCCGCCGGAATAACCACCGCCGCCATACGAGGAGACGCCCCGGCCGTAGCCGCCGCCACCCTCGTTGCCGCGCCAGTCCTCGCGTCCGGAGCCGCGCTCGCCCGTCCCGTAGTCGCGGGCGCCGTAGCCGCGACCGACGTCGCCATACTCGCTGCGCCTCATGCCGCTGCCCCCGGAGCTCCACTCCTCGCGGCCGCCGGCCGAGCGGCCCTCGTCATAGCCCCGGCCGCCCCAGCGGCCCTCTTCGGTGCTGCGGCCGCCCCAGCCCCAGCGGCCCTCGTCGTAACCCCGGCTGCCGCTGGCCTCCTCGCGTCCCCCTCCCCAACGGCCTTCTTCCTGACTTCCGCTGCCGGTGCCGCGGCCTTCCTGATAGCCCTGATAGCCGCCGCGGCCTTCCTGGTAGCCACGGTCGGAGCCTCCACTCCGGCCCTCTTCGTATCCGCGTCCGCCGCGCTCGGAGTCCTGGCCGCCGCGCGCTCCGTAGCCCTGACCCATCCCCTGGCCGCCGCCGTAGCCGCGGCCCCTCTCTTCGTCTCCTCCCCGGTCGCGCTCACGATAACGATCCTCGTCGTGCCTTCTGTAATCGCGGTCGGCCATGGTTGCACCTCCTGGAAGTTTGTAGTTTTTGTCGCCGAGAAACCCCTTTGGCGGGCCCTACGCACGATTGGAGCGGTGGGGATCGCGCGTCCCCACCGCATCAACAGTGAAACAGCAAGAAAGGTGCCTGTTTTCAGGCGGGAGGCGCGTAGTCGCGGAGGATCTTCTGCCAGTCTTCGGCCGAGGGGGGAGCCGGCTCGGTGAAGGCCTGATCGGAAGGCACGAGGACGTCCGAGGGGGGCAGCGGACGGCCGGAGGAGTACATGGGCTCCGACCACTCGCGGCCGCCGTTTTTGGTGAGATAGACGTAGTGGCCGAGGCGGGGCGCGTCCGGGCTCGGATCCTCGTCCAGCCGCAGGACGAGGGTGCCCTTGCCGTTCTTGCTCATGCCGACGCTGTCGACCACGGCGGAGCGGGAGACCTTCGGAAGGTATCCGCGGAGCCGCCAGGTCCGTCCTCCGTTGGCGCTGGACACGAAATACAGGTAGGCCCGGCCGTCGGCCAGCCCTTCGGTGATCCCCCAGATCTCGCCGCCCTCCAAGGCCCTGCCGGCCCAGACCCAGCTCGTGTTGTAGATCTCCTCGGGGAGCTCGATGAGCCGCCAGCCGTCCCGGGTCGAGACGAGGACGCGGGGAGACTGCTGCTGCGCGGTTCCACTGCGGGTGAGGATGAGGGCGGGAATGCTCCCCTGGCTCCGGAACGCGAACATCGGGGTCAACTGCGCCAGGGTCTCCGCGGGCAGATCCTCCTGGGCGCGTCCGGACATTGGAAGAAGGAGCATCCCTACAGTCCCGAGGGCGACGACCGCTCTAGCGCAAGGACCCATCGCTGTGCCTCCTTTTCCGAAGTGCCGGATCGCGGGTGATTCTCCCATTAGAATGACACAGTTGGTCCCCATTCATCACCCCGGGAAGCCCGGATCGCCGCCCGCACCGCTTCCGCGAGGTGGAGGGCCTTCCGTCCCGCCGCCTGGGAGATCTGTTCCCGGCAACTGAAGCCGTCCGCGAGGATCAGGGTCCCGGGACCTGCCTCGCGGACCGCGGGGAGCGGCCCCGACTCGCCGCAGGCGAGCGAGACTTCGGCGTGATCCCGCTCGAAGCCGAAGGCCCCGGCCATGCCGCAGCAGCCGGCGTCGAGCACGCGGGCTTCCACCCCCAGCGCGGCGAGCAGGCGCCGGTCGGCCGTAAAACCCATCACCGCCTGGTGATGGCAGTGGGGCTGGACGAGCGCCGCGCCGGAGAGCGGGGGCGGCGTGAAGCCTGCCCGGGCGAGCATCTCGGCCAGGGTGAACGTCTGCGCGGAGAGGCGCCGGGCCGTCTCGTCCTCCGGGAACAGGTTCACAAGCTCGTCCCGGAACACCGCCACGCAGGAAGGCTCCAGGCCCACCAGGGGGATGCCGGCCTCGATCTCCGGGCGGAGGCTGTCGAGGATCTGCCGGAGCTGGCGGCGGGCGAGGTCGAGCATCCCGAAATCGTAGAGCGGCCGGCCGCAGCAGAGCACCCGCCGGGGGATCGCCACGCGGAGCCCGGCGGCCTCCAGGATCTCCACGGCGGCCTTCGCGATCTCCGGCTGGAAAAAATTGGTGAACGTGTCCGGCCAGAGGAGGACGTCCGGGTCCCCGCCCCGAGGACGGAACCCCTTCCGGAACGTCTCCGCGGCGAAGGCGGGAAGCTGCCGCCCCGGGGCGATCCCGCCGATCCATTGGACCCATCCGGACCGGAGAAGGCCGTTGGCGGCTCCCGGGGCGAGCGAGGCGAGGCGCGCCCACCAGGGGACGAGCCCCAGGGCGTAGGCGGACCGCGGCCGGAGGCGGCCCTGGTAGTAGTGATAGAGGAATTCGGCCTTGTAGGTCGCCATGTCCACGCCCGCCGGGCACTCCGTGCGGCACCCCTTGCAGGAGAGGCAGAGGTCGAGCGCCTCCCGGACCTCTGCGCTGCGGAAGCCATCCGTGATCACCTGCCCGGAGAGCATCTCGAAGAGGAGCCGGGCGCGGCCCCGCGTCGAGTGCTTCTCCTCGCTGGTCGCCCGCCAGCTCGGGCACATCACCCCGCCCGTCTCCCGCCGGCACTTGCCAACGCCCACGCAGCGCAGCACCGCCCGCGAGAAGCTCCCCCGGTCCTCGGGATAGCGAAACGCGGCGGGGGGATCGCCGAGGCGCGTGGCGAGCCGGAGGCCGGCGTCCAGCGGATAGGGATCGACCTTCTTGCCGGGGTTCATCCGGTTTTCCGGGTCCCAGATCGCCTTGAATTCGCGAAAGGCCCGGACCAGCTCGTCGCCGAACATGCGGGAGAGGAGCTCTCCGCGCTGCTGGCCGTCCCCGTGCTCGCCGGAGAGCGATCCGCCGTGGGAGACCACGAGGTCCGCCGCCTCTTCGAGGAAGCTCCGGTACTTCCGGACCCCTTCCGACGTCCGCAGGTCGAAGTCGATCCGGGCGTGGAGGCAGCCCTCCCCGAAGTGGCCGTAGAGGGCCGCGCCGTAACCATAAGCACCGAGGAGCGCCCGCAGGTCCCGCAGGTACACCGCGAGCCGTGCCGGGGGCACGGCCGAGTCCTCCCAGCCCGGCCAGGCGTCGCCCAGGCGCGGGTCGCGGGAGGTGGTCCCCACCGCGGCCTCCCGCACCTGCCAGATCCTGGCCTGCGCCGCGGGGTCTTCGGCCAACAGCATCCCCGGCGCACCGGGGCCGGCGAGCCGCGCCCTCAGGGCCCGCGCCCGGTCCGCCGCCTCTTCCCGGGTGCCGCCGCCGAATTCCGCGAGCAGCCAGGCATTCCCCGCGGGGAGGCTGTCGAGGACCTCCCGGTAGGAGCGGCGGGTGAAGTCGCTGTCCACGAGGGACCGGTCCATCCCTTCGAGGCCGATGGGCCCCGCCTCCAGAACCTCCAGCACGTGATCGGCGGCGCGGAAGACGTCCTCGTAGGAGAGCACGAGGAGCGCGCGGGCCCTGGGGGACGGTACGAGGCGGACGGTCGCTTCGAGGAACGTGACGCAGGTCCCCTCCGTGCCCGCGAGAGCCCGGGCCACGTGGAACCCCCGCTCGGGAAGGAGCTCGTCCAGGTTGAACCCGGAGACGCGCCGGGGGATTCGGGGGAAGCGCTCGCGGATGAGCGGAGCGTAGCGGTCCCGGAGGTCCCGGAGCCGGCGGTAGATCTCGCCCCGGCGGCCTCCCGAGCGGAGAATGCGCTCGAGCTCCGGCTCCGGGGTGGCGCCCACCCGCAGGCGGAGGCCGTCGTAGGTGAGGACGGTGAGCTCTTCCAGGTTGTCCGACGTGCGGCCGGCGGTCACCGAATGGACGCCGCAGGAGTTGTTGCCGATCATCCCGCCCAGGGTGCACCACGCGTGGGTGGCGGGGTCGGGGCCGAAGGTGAGGCCGTGCCGCCCGGCCTCCCGGCGGAGGGAATCGAGCACCACCCCGGGCTCGACGCGGGCGATCCGCCTTTCCGGGTCGACCTCCGGAATCCGGGTCAGGTGGCGGGAGCCGTCCAGCACCACGGCCACGTTGCAGCACTGGCCCGCGAGGCTCGTGCCGCCGCCGCGCCCCAGGATCGGGGCCCGGTGACGCCGGCACGCCGCCACGGCCGCCTCCAGATCCTCCACGTCCCGAGGCACCACGACGCCGATCGGCACCTGGCGGTAGTTCGAGGCGTCCGTCGCGTAGAGGGCGCGGCTCCCGGCGTCGAAGCGGACCTCGCCGCGCACGGAGCGGCGGAGGTCGTCTTCGAGGGCGGCGGCATCGCCTTTCCAGGCCATCGCGGGGAGGTTATCGCAGGAGGCTCGTATAATCCTGCCCGTGCTCCCCGCCACCCATCTCGCCATCGACCGCCGCCTCGTGGGGGAGCCCGTGGAGCTGGGGCCCGGAACAGCGCGGGTCGTCCTCGTCACCGTGCCGGAGATGGCGGCGGACGAACGGGGTCTCGTCCACGGCGGGTTCGTGTTCGGATTGGCCGATTACGCGGCCATGCTCGCGGTCAATCACCCCAACGTGGTGCTGGGGGGCGCGGAGACGCGGTTCCTGAAACCGGTGACGGTGGGGGAGAGGCTCCTCGCCCGGGCGGACGTCCTCGAAACCTCCGGCCGCAAGAGCCGGGTGAAGGTGGAGGTCCTCCGCGGGGAGGAGGTCGTGATGACGGGCGAGCTCGCCTGTTTCACCTTGGACCGCCATGTGCTCGATCCCGTGCTCAATAAGGAGGGATGACGATGAACGGAGGGGACCGGATCGCGGAGGTGCTGGTCGCGCAGGGGGTGCGGTTCCTCTTCACCCTCTGCGGCGGGCATATCTCGCCCATCCTCGTGGGCGCCAAGCAGCGCGGCATCCGGGTGGTGGACGTGCGCCACGAGGTGGACGCCGTGTTCGCCGCCGACGCCGTGTTCCGCCTGACCGGCGTGCCCGGAGTGGCGGCCGTGACCGCCGGGCCCGGGGTCACCAACACCATCACCGCCGTCAAGAACGCCCAGCTCGCCCAGTCCGCCCTCGTCGTCCTCGGCGGCGCGGCGGCCACCCTCCTGAAGGGCCGGGGCGCGCTCCAGGATATCGACCAGCTCGCCCTCATCACGCCCCACGTGAAATGGGCCGGGTCGGCGAAGACCGTGCGCGAGCTGGTGCCCCTGCTCGAGCGCGCTTTCAGGATTTCCCGCTCCGGGGTGCCCGGGCCGGTCTTCCTGGAATGCCCGGTGGACCTCCTCTACGACCAGTCCCTGGTGAGCGAGTGGTACGGCGCGAGCTCGAAAGGCGGGGGGATCGCCGGGGCCGGCCTGCGGCTCTACCTGAAGCGGCACGCGAGCAGGCTCTTCGCGGGAGCGGACAAGCACCGGGCCGCCCCGCCCCGGCCGGTCCGGCCGCCCGCGCCGGACCGCGGGGACGTCAAGAAGGCCGCCGCCCGGCTGCGCAAGGCGAAGCGCCCCGTCCTCGTCCTGGGGAGCCAGACCCTGCTGACCTCCCCCACGCCGGAGGAGGCCACAGAGCTTGCCCGGGCGATCGAGTCCCTGGGATCGCCGGTCTATCTGGCCGGTGGCGCCCGGGGGCTTCTCGGCGCCGGGAATGCCCTCCAGCTCCGGCACAAGCGCCAGGAGGCGCTCCGCGAGGCTGACCTCGTGCTCCTGGCGGGCATCCCCAACGACTTCCGGCTCGACTACGGCCGCCACGTCAGCCGCAAGGCGTTCCTCGTGTCGGTCAACCGGAGCGAGCCCGACCTCCTCCAGAACAGGAAGCCCGACCTCCCCGTCCATGCCGATCCCGGGCTCTTCCTGCGGGCCCTGTCCACGGAGGCCGCGCGGGGCGAGCGCCGCTCGGGGGACTGGCTCGCGGCGCTCCGCGCCCGGGACGAGGAGCGCGAGCGGGAGATCGAGAAACAGGCCGCGATCCCGGGCGAGCGGGTAAACCCCGTCCACCTCTGCCGGGAGATCGACCGGGCCCTGGCGCCGGGGAGCGTGATCGTGGCCGACGGCGGCGATTTCGTGGCGACCGCGGCCTACACGGTCTCCCCCCGCCAGCCGCTCTCCTGGCTTGATCCCGGCGTCTTCGGCACCTTGGGGGTCGGCGGCGGCTTCGCCCTGGGGGCCCGGCTCTGCCGGCCGGAGGCCGACGTCTGGATCCTCTACGGCGACGGCTCCGTGGCCTACAGCCTCGCGGAGTTCGACACCTTCGTCCGCCACGGTCTCCCGGTGATCGCCGTGGTGGGCAACGACGCGGGCTGGACCCAGATCGCCCGCGAGCAGATCGAGGTCCTGAAAGACGACGTCGGCACCGTGCTCGCGCGGACCGACTACCACAAGGTCGCGGAGGGCTACGGCGGGCGGGGGCTCCTCTTGACCCGCCGCGAGGACGTCCCGGCGGTCCTCGCGGAAGCCGTGCGGACCGCGCGCTCCGGGTCCCCCGTCCTCGTCAACGCGCATCTGGACAAAACCGAGTTCCGCAAGGGTTCGATCTCCATGTGACCCGGAGATCGGGGAGGGTGTGATGAACAAGGCTCACGTCGTCGGACTGGTCGTCTTCGTGCTTCTCTCTCTCGCGGCCGGAGCCCTCGGGGCGCTCTGGACGGCACCCGCCACCCAGCCCGGAGGGTGGTACTCCCAGATCGAAAAGCCCTCCTGGACCCCGCCGTCCTGGCTCTTCGGGCCGGTCTGGACGGCGCTCTACGTCGCGATGGGCGTGGCCGCCTGGCTCGTCTGGAAGAACGGCGGCTGGGAGGCCAACCGCGGCGCGTTGACGCTGTTCTTCGTCCAACTCGTCCTGAACGCGGCCTGGTCCGGCCTCTTTTTCGGCCTTGAATCCCCGGGCCTGGCCATGGCCGAGATCGTCCTCCTCTGGATGTTCATCCTGGCGACCCTCCTCGCCTTCTGGCGCGTGTCGCGGCCGGCGGGCCTGCTTCTGGTGCCCTATCTCCTCTGGGTGACCTTTGCCTCGGCGCTTAACTTCGCGGTCTGGCGCTTGAACGGGTGAAGGACATCCACGGACAACCACGGACGCACAGGGACGTGCAAGACGGTCCGTGGCCGTCCGTGGTTGTCCGTGTGAGCCCTGCTTGCGTCCGGGGACCGGCTGGATTAGCCTGCCGGTCTCTTGGACGAGCGACAGGATTCCCCACGAGCCTGGAGCCTCTGGCTCCTTCCACCTTTTCTGGTGGGGGCGGTCCTCCGGCTCTGGAACCTGCCGGATCAGATCCTCGGGGGGGATGAAATTCACGCCGTGCGGGCGGCGGTCAACCTCCCCCTCCGCGAGATCCTCACGAGCTACCAGCAGACCGACAATTGCATCCCCCTGACGGCCCTCTACAAGGGGCTGATGGGGTGGGGCGTGCCGCTTTCGGAAATGGTCGTCCGGCTGCCCGTGGTGCTCTGCGGCCTGGCGGCGCTCCTCGCCATGCCCCTGGCTTTCGCCGGGAAGGTGGACCGCCGGGTGACGATCCTGTTCGCGTGGCTCCTCGCGGTCTCCCCCTCCCTGGTGCTCTACAGCCGGATCGCCCGGTCGTACCTGCCCATCGTCGTCTTCGGGTTCGGGGCGGTCGTGGCTTTCGAGGCCTGGTGGCGGACGCGGTCCCGGCGCGCAGGCCTGGCCTACGTGGTCTTCGCCGCTCTCGCGGTCTGGTTCCATCTCGGGGCCGGGCCGTTCGTGGCCTCGCCGTTCCTCTTCGCGGCGGGCGATCTCGCCCTTCACCGGGAGGAGAGGTGGCGGAAGCTCCGGGACCTGGTCCTCCTGGGGCTCGGCCTCTGCCTCGCCTTCGCCCTGTTCCTCGTGCCGTCCCGGGACTCGCTCGCGCGGCTCGTCCAGGGCAAGCGGCAGGAGCAGTCGATCGCCTGGGGGGACCTGCTGCCCGATCTGTTGCGGCTCCAGGCCGGGACGGCCCGGCCGTGGCTCGCCGCGATCTTCTGGGGCGCGGCGGTCGCCGGGCTCGTCCTCCTGATCCGCCGGAGCCCCCGCCTCGGCCTCTACACGGCAACCCTTGCGGCCGGGCACGTGGCGGGGCTTCTCGTGCTCTCGCCCATGGGACTCGCAAACCCGGTCATCTTCGGCCGCTACGTGCTCGTGATCCTTCCCTTCGTGCTGCTCTGGGTGGCGGTGGCCTTCAGCCAGATGCGGGCGGCGGGAGGCCTCCTCGTGGCAGCCCTGGCCCTCGGGGGGCCGTTCGCCGAGCCCGTGTACCGGTCGAGCTCGTTCGTACATCACAACGACTTCGTCGCGTTCCTCGGAGAGCGGGCCTCGGCTCCATCCCTGCCGGCGTTCTACGAGACCCTGGAGGAGGGGGATGTCGTCGAATTCCCCTGGCACACGATCTGGCAGTACAACCGGGCGTTCTACGCCTACCAGCGGGTCCACGGGCGCCGGGTCATCGTGTCCACCTCGCAGCGGCTTCTCTTCCGCCCCGGGCTGCGGATGAAGAACGCCGTGGCGCCGGACCCGGAGGCCCTCTGCGCGAGCGGGGCGAAGTACCTGATCGTCCATCTGCGGATCGGGCGCGAGGAGGACCGGGTGCTCCCCGCGGAGGGCCTTGTTCACACGGAGGACGCCTACCGCCTACGGCGCAGTCTCCGGCGGGACGCCGAGGTCCTGATCTCCAAAGTCCGGCGGCTCTGGGGAAGGCCGGTCTACTCCGACGGCTCGATCCGGGTCTGGGACCTGGGCGCGGTCTGCCGTCCGGGAGGCGGCACCCAGGAGGCAACTCCGGCGGCGAGGCCCAAGGCCGCTAAAACCATCCCCAGGAAGAAGCCCGGAGGACGGTAGAGGAGGTCCACGGAGACCTCTCCGGCCGGCAGCCAGGCCGCCACGAACGGGCCGTTCGCGAGGATCGTGGGCCGGGGCCTCCCGTCGATCAGCAGCCTCCAGCCGCCGTCCTGATAGACGCTCCCGGCGAGGAGCCGGGGCTCGGCGAGGAACGCCCGGGCCCGCATCCAGGCCGGCCGCAGCTCGCCGAGCGCCAGGGACGAGCCCCGCGGGTCCGCGGCGGCCCAGGCCATCCCCGGAGGACGGACCGCGGCGGTCTCCGCGAAGTCCCCGATCTTTTCCGTGCAGCTCGCCCAGCCGGCGCCGCAAGGCGCGGCGGAGGCGGGGAGGAAGAGGCGGGGGAGCGCTCCCGGCCGGCGGTAGATCCAGGCGTCCGCCCGCCGGTCGACCAGCCGCAGGGGCCGGGGCAGGCGAACGCGGGGCGCGGTCATCACGAAGCGCACGCCCAGGAGCCCGTAGAGCGGATCGCCGGGGCTGGTGAAGCCGTCCGTGGGGCGGCCGGGGAAGCGGTTGATCCGGCGGATGGACTCGACGTACGGCGCGGGCTTGATCGGGTTCGAGCTGCGCGGGTCGGCGAGGCCGTAGACCGACGGGAAGTTCGGCCGCAGCGCCGGCCCCAGCCCGGCCATGCGGTGCCAGGGATCGAGCCGCTCTTCGAGGAAGGTGATCGAAGGCGTCCGGGGATAGAAGAGCGCGGCCGGCGCCGTGGGGTTGGCCGGACCGTGGAT
>DATHUD010000311.1:0-4961 GCA_035462575.1 Thermoanaerobaculia bacterium
CGCCCGGCACGCGCCGCTGGTCGCCCGCAGCGTGCAGCCGGACCTGCTCTCCTTCCGGGCGGACGCGCGGGCCGCGCTTCGGCGCGCGGCCTCCGCGCCGCTCACTACGGCCGCCCACCTCGCGCACGGCGCCCGCCTCAATGCCGCGGTGGTGCGCGGTTGGCGGCGCGCCTCGCTCATCCTCTGTCTCGGCACCGCGGAACGGGAGTGGATGGGGCGCCGCCTGCCTTGGACGCGCCCGCGCCTCGCGGGCTACTTCAACGCGCTCGGACCCCAGGAACAGGAGGAGCTCTCGCGGCTGCGGCGGGAGCGGCCGGCGCCTCCCGGCCCGGGGCTGCGCTTCCTCTGGATCGGCCGCTGGGCGCCGCACAAGGGGACGTCGCGGCTCGTCCGTTTCCTCGCTGAGCGCACCGCGGCGCGGCCGGAGGACTCCTTCACCCTCGCGGGCTGCGGGCCCGGAGCCCGCGAGTCGCTCCCGGCCGGGCTGCTGGCCGGCGGCCGCGTCCGGATCGTCCCCTCCTTCCCCCGCTCCGAGCTTTCCGCCCTGCTCCGCGGCCACGACGCCGGCCTGTTCACCAGCTCGGTCGAGGGGTGGGGACTGTCGCTCAACGAGATGCTCGAGTCGGGCCTCCCGGTCTTCGCCACGGAGGCCGGTGGCGTGCGCGACCTGCGCCCCTTCTTTCCGCGAACGCTCCTGCCGTTCCCTCCGCCCCTGGACCCCGACCTCTCCGCCTGCCGCGAGGCCGATCTCGACGGTTATTATCGATGCTTCACCTGGGAACAAATCGCGGCGCGCTACGAGGCGGAGGTCCTCCACCGGCTGCGGCGACCGGGAAAAGAGGCCTGACATGACGCTCGACCAAGAGTCCAGGCAAGCTTATGAGCTCTGGCATCGCGACCTCCCGGTCGACGACGCGCCGGACATGCCCTGGCACCGGCTGCTCCGCGAGTACCTGGACCTCTCGCGGGACGTCGCGGACCGGACCGTCCTTGAAGTGGGCTGCGGCCGGGGGGAGCTCTCGCGCTGGCTCGCCTCCCAGCCGCTCGCTCCCCGCCGGATGGTGGCCGCCGACTTCGCCGGCAGCGCCGTCCGCAAGGGCGCCGATCATGCCCGGCACCAGGGGCTCGGCGGGATCGAGTGGGAGGTCGCGGACATCACGCGCCTGCCCCACGCGGACGGCACCTTCGAGACGATTCTCTCGTGCGAAACGGTAGAGCACGTTCCACACCCCGAGCGGGCCTTCCGGGAGCTCGCGCGAGTCCTGAAACCGGGTGGACGGCTCTTCCTGACCACGCCGAACTACCTGAGCACGACCGGCCTCTACCGCGTGTACTGCCGCCTGCGGGGCCGGGTGTACCGGGAAGCTGGACAGCCGGTGAACAACGTGATGACCTTGCCCTGGACCCGCTCCCTGGCCAAGCGGGCCGGCCTCCGGGTCTTGAAGGCCGACGCCATCGGCCACCTCGTGCCGTTGCCCGCCGGCAGGCCGCCGATCGAGCTCGACTTCCTGGACCGCTGGCGCTTCTTCACCCGCTGGGTGGCCCTCTACTCGCTCGTGGTGGCCGAGAAGCCGTGATGCAGGCCGTCCAGATCGTGCCCCGACTGCCGCCGCCCTTCGAAGGGGTGGGGAGCTACGCCACGGCCCTCGCCGGGGCTCTCGGCGAGCGGTCCGGTGTCCAGGAGCGGTTCGTGGTCGGCGACCCCTCCTGGCGGGGCGGGGCGGCGGGGGGAGCGAGAGCTGTCGCGAGGCGCCGGGCGGCGGATCTCCTCACCGCCCTCGAGGAGACGGACGGCCCGGTGCTGCTCCACTACGCGGGCTACGGCTACCACTCGCGGGGCTGCCCCGTCTGGCTGGTGAAAGGGCTGCTGCGGTGGCGCGGCGGGGCGCCCCACCGCCGTCTCGTCACCCTCTTCCACGAGGTCTGGGCCTCCGGCCCCCCCTGGCGCAGCTCTTTCTGGCTCCTGCCGCTCCAGCGGCGGCTCGCGGCCGCGCTGATCCGCGCGAGCGACGCCCTGGCGACCAGTCTGCCGCTCTACCGGACGCTGCTCCTTCCCTGGGCCGGCGGCCGGGAGATCGTCGTGATGCCGGTCTTTTCGACCGTCGGCGAGCCCGCGGTGGCGCCCCCTTGGAGTGAGCGGACGCCACGGATCGTCGTCTTCGGCGGCGAAGGCGTCCGCCGGCGCGCTTACGGTCCCTTCCTGTCGGCGCTCGCACGCGCCGCCCGGGTGCTCGGCGCCGTAGAGATCTGCGACATCGGCGCGGGTATCGGGGCCAGCGCTCTCCCCGCCGAGGCCGGCGGCGTCCCCATCCGCGCGCTGGGCCCCCTGCCCGGCCCCGAAGTGAGCGCCCTTCTGCTGGATTCGACCGCGGGATTCCTCGCCTATCCCCCCGCCTTTCTCGCGAAGTCGACTGTCTTCGCCGCCTACTGCGCCCATGGAACGCTGCCGGTCTGCGCCTGGGAGGGTCCTCTCCAGGAGCCTCCTGCCGCAGGGCACTACTGGGACGCGGCCGGCACCGGCGACTTCCAGTCCATGGCCGGCGCGGCCCAGGCCTGGTATGCCGGACACTCTCTGGAACGCCAGGCGGCCGTCTTTCACGGCCTCCTGGCGGGCGAGGCCGCGGTCCGATGAGGATCCTGATCTACTCTCCCGCGTTCCTGCCCGCCATCGGCGGCCTGGAGATCACCACCTCGCTGTTGGCGGAAGGGCTGGCGGAGAGCGGCCAGGAGGTCACGGTGGTGACCCGGACGCCGGGCGAGCCGCAGGAGGCGCCCTACCGCGTGGTCCGCGATCCGGCGCCGCTCGAAGTGCTCCGCTGGACCCGCTGGTGCGACGTCTTCGTCCAGCAGAACGTGAGCCTGCGCGGCCTCTGGCCTCTCCTCCTGATCCGCCGGCCGTGGGTCGTTTTCCACCATAGCTGGTACTGCCAGAGCGACGGCCGGATCACCTGGCGGGACCGGCTGAAGCGCCGGCTCCTGCGCTTCTCGGCGGCGTCGATCCCGGTCAGCCAGGCCTTGGCCGACGACCTCGGCACTCCCTCCGTGGTGATCCCCAACCCTTACCGCGAGAGCCTGTTCCGGGTGCTGCCCGGGATCGAGCGCACCGGTGAGCTGCTGTTCGTCGGCCGGCTGGTTTCGGACAAGGGGGTGGACCTCCTGCTCGACGCCCTCGCCCTCCTCAGCCGCGAAGGGCTCGAGCCCCGCCTGACCGTGGTCGGCGAAGGGCCCGAGGCGCCGCGCCTGCGAGAGCAGGCCGGGAGGCTCGGGATCGCCGGCAGGGTCGAGCTCCTCGGCACCCGCAGGGACGAGACCCTGGTGGAGATTCTCAACCGGCATCGCATCCTGGTCGTCCCCTCGCGCTACAACGAGCCATTTGGCATCGTGGCCCTGGAGGGGATCGCCTGCGGCTGCGTGGTGGTGGGATCGAGAGGCGGAGGCCTGGGGGAGGCGATCGGCGACTGCGGGAGGACCTTCCCCAACGGCGACGCCGGGGCGCTCGCACGCGAGCTGGCGGAGCTCTTGCGGCACCCGGAGGCGGACTCCACCTATCGCCGGCACGCCGCGCGCCACCTCGCCCGGCACCGGACCGAGGCGGTCACGGCGGCCACCCTGCGGCTTTTCGAGACCCTCCTGCCCCGGGGCGCCCGGTCCGTCGGGAGGACGGCCTGATGAGCATCCGCCTCCTGGTGATGCTCGCGGGCGCCGCCTCCGCTCTCTGGGCCTTCTCCCACTGGCGCAAGGCCGTCCAGTACGCCATGGTGATGCTCATCCTCGAGGGAGCCATCCGCAAGTGGGTCTTCCCCGGCTCCCAGGACCTGGTGTACTTCGCGAAGGACGTCCTCCTCCTGGGAGCCTATCTCGGCTTCCTGCGCGACCGGCCCCGGCTGAGATACCGCCTGCCGGCGGTCCCGGCCTTCCATGCCGTCCTGGTCCTGGCTCTCTTGATGGGTCTGCTGCAGATCTTCAACCCCGACCTGCCGAACCTGCTCGTGGGAGCCTTCGGGTTCAAGGCCTACTTCTTCTACGTGCCCCTGATGTTCCTGCTGCCGCAGGCCTTCGCGAACGGCACGGAGCTCGCGAGGTTCCTGCGGCGCTACGTCCTCCTCTCGATCCCGGTGGGGATTCTCGCCGTGGCGCAGTTCTTCAGCCCCGCGACGAGCGTCCTCAACACCTACGCCCGGGCGACGGACGACACCGGCTACATCGCCACATTCGGCAGCTCGACCTACGTGCGGGTGACGGGGACCTTCGCGTTCATCTCGGGCTACACCGCCTATCTGCTGGTCACCGCCATCCTGATCCTGGTGCTCCTCAGCGTGAACCGCTGGCGCCTGCGCGGCAACATTCTGCTCTTCACCGCCCTGGGCATGACTCTCCTCGGCATGCTCATGACCGGCTCGCGCGGCCCGGTCCTCTTTCTCGTCCTGCTGTTCCCGCTCTACTGGTGGCTGGCGGTGATCCGCGAGAGGGGTGGCGGCGCGACTTTCGGCCGCCTGATCCTGGCGCTGACGCTCGTCGGGGGATTGGTGGTCTCCGCGGGCGAGAAGGCCCTGGGCGCCTTCTACGGCCGGGCGCTGGGTTTTTCCGATGTCTCCGGCCGGGTCGCCTCCCCTCTGCTCTCCCCCTATCTGCTCCTCCCGGACGTGGGGCTCTTCGGCTTCGGCATCGGCGCCACCCACCAGACCGCCGCAACGCTCGCTCCCCGCGTGATCCCCTACAGTTGGCTTCGGGGGATGCTCGTTGAGGTGGAGAGCGGACGGGTGATGATCGAGCTGGGCCCCCTGGGATTCCTCCTCGTCTTTTTCCTCCGCCTCTATCTCGCGGTCTTCGCCTTCCGGCAGGTCATGGTCCTGCGCACCCGGTTCCACCGGGCAATCGCCACGGCCTGCTTCCTCTTCTTCCTGACCGCCATCCCGGGAGGCGTGGTCTTCGACGTCACGGCGGGCGTCTATTACTGGTTC
>DATHUD010000312.1:0-11746 GCA_035462575.1 Thermoanaerobaculia bacterium
CCCGCTGGGCCAGACCGACGTGGTGGCGTTCGACGAGCAGGAGAACGCGACCGACCTGTGCTTCCAGGGAGACAACGTGTCGCCGGCGACCGGCGGTGCCGACGTCTGCTTCCCGCTCGAGGCGCAGCGCATCTTCGTCGACGGTGGCAACACCATCGCGGACGACATGGGCGTTCCGTACGATTTCGGCTGGCTCTACCTCAACCTGAACCACTCGATCGCGGGCGATCCGTTCCCGGGCGTGGCTCAGGCCTGGGTGACGACGTTGATGGACGCCCAGGGCCGCTTCAGCGTCGGGTATGACGCCATCCAGCTCGACAACGCCACCGCGACCACCTTCGGCGGCAGGCTCCTGCTCCCGTAACCCCGCTGCGAGGTTCTTCCGGGTGGGCCCTCCGGGTCCACCCGGATCCTCCCTCTCTCAGGCGATCCCTTTCCAGACCTCCCGCAGGCGCGCTGCCGTGGGACCCACCGGGACCTCCCGGCTGTTGATCCGGGAGACCGGGAGCACTCCGATCAGGCTGTTCATCAGCAGGACTTCGCTCGCCGTGGCCAGATCCTCGGGAGAGAGCGGCCACTCGGACAGGGCTCCGCTCTCCAGAAGACGGCGGCGGACCGTTCCCGGGAGGCAGCCGTCGCTCCTGGGCGGGGTGAAGACCCCCTCCGCAAACACCAGCGCCACGTTGCTCCGGGAGCCCTCGACGAGGCGGTCCCGCTCGTTCGTCAGCAGCGCTTCGTAAGCTCCCTGCTTCTCGGCGTGATGGAGGGCCAGGCGGTTCGCCTGGTAGTTGAGGGATTTCAAGCCGGCCAGCGGGCCGGCCGAATCGATCCGGTACTGGGGGAGCAGGCGCACCGCGACCCCCTCGCGATAAAGGTTTTCTCCCGGCGGCTCGTAAGGGGCCGCCGTGATCAGCCGGGTCGGCTCGCCGCGGCTCCCCGGGGTGACCGTGATCCGCATCCGGGCGACCGGCCGCGGCGCAGCCCGGGCCACGGTCTTGACGGCGGCCGCGAGCGCGCCCTCGTCCTCCGGAATCTCGATCCGGATCCGGCGCAGGCCGGAGAGGAGCCGTTCGAGATGCGCGGGGACGTCCCGGGCCCGGCCGTCGTCCACCCGGAGGGTCTCGAAAAGGCCGGCGCCGAAGAGGAACCCGGAGTCGGCGGGATCGATCCACACCTCGCACCGGTCCGTCACGCGCCCGTTCCAGAAGGCGAGGCTCATGAGGTCTCGGCCGCGCCGAGAGCGGTCAGGAAGGCCCGCGCCTTGGCCGCGCTCTCCGCGAATTCGAGCTCCGGGTCCGAGTCCGCCACGATGCCGCATCCGGCGTGATAGGCGACGAGCCCCCGGGACGCCACGGCCGTCCGGATGGCGACCGACAGCTCGAGGTCGCCCGCCAGCGAGATCCAGCCGACCGCCCCCATGGCCGGGCCCCGCCTCCGCTCCTCCTCTCCGGCGATCACCTCCATGGCCTGGATCTTGGGCGCACCGGTGATCGAAGCCGGGGGGAAGGTGGCCCGCAGCAGTCCGGCCGGACCGGTGCCGGGCCGGAGCCTTCCGCGGACCGTCGAGACCGTGTGGTGGACGGTCGGGAGCGTCAGGAGCTCCGCGTGGCGGTCGACCTCCACGGTGCCGGTGTCGCAGACCCGGCCGAGGTCGTTTCTCGCCACGTCCACGATCATCGTGAGCTCCGCCCGGTCCTTTTCGCTCTCCAGGAGCTCGCGGGCGAGGGCCCGGTCCTCCCGGGGGGTGGCGCCGCGCGGCCGGGTGCCCTTGATCGGCCGGGTCTCCACGCCCCCGTCCCGCACCGCGAGGAAGAGCTCCGGGGAGATCGACAGCACGGCCCGCTCTTGCCCGAGGTCCAGGAAGGCGCCGTGGTCCGCCGGGCTCGCGGCCCGCAGGCGGAGGTAGAGCGGCCAGACCTCCTCCGGAGAGAGCGCCGTCTCGAGGCGGCGGCAGAGGTTCATCTGGAAGATCTCCCCGGTTCCGATGCGCTCGACCACCCGGGAGACCGCCGCTTCGAAGCCGCCCCGGTGAGGGCGGCTGAGCAGCGGGCCCGTCCCGAGGCGTCCCTCCGCCGGGCGGGCCGGCGGCCGGCGGAGGGCGGCCGCGAGACGCTGCTCGGCCTCGACCGCCGGGTTCCCCACCGCGGACCAGGCGTCCGTCGCTTCGAGCGTCCAGGCCCGGCCGTCCCACCGCAGGGCGGAGTCGTAGAGGGCGAGGTGGAGGTCCGGCAGGCCCAGGTCGTCCGGCGGGGGAGCGGAGAGCCTTTCGAGCTCGCCCGCCAGCTCGTAGCCGAAGAACCCCACCAGCACGGCGCCCGCGCCGCCCTCCCCCCAGGCCGCGAGCGCCGCCTCCAGGAGATCGAACCCGCCCGCGGCGAAAGTGATCCGGCCCTCGGGCCCGGAGACCGTGGCGCGCCGGTTGCGCACGGAGAGGGTCGCGCGGGGGTGGGCGAAGAGCCGGTGATCCTCCGCTCCGCCGTCGAGCCAGGCGAAGCCCGGCTGGCCCCGCAGCTCCTCCGCGACCGCCTCCGGGGAGGGGGCGGCCCGGCCAGGTGAGCGCAGCGGAGTCTTCGAGCCCCGCGAGCCCGGGCGGGGAGACGGCAGGAGCGACCGCAGCCGCTCGACGAGTTGACGGAGCCGCCTCTCCGGCAGGCGATCGGACCACAGGGGATGAGCGTGCATTGCGAAAAGTCTACAAACAGTTCCGGACTTGTGACAGCCTTGAGGACGACATGGCGCCCCCGCCCTCTCCGACCCTCCGGGAAGCCATCCGCCGGGGCCTCCGCAAACGGTGCCCCCGCTGCGGGGAGGGACCCCTCTTCGCGGGGTGGAATCATCTCCGGGAGAGCTGCCCGGTCTGCGGCCTCGCCTACGAGAAGCGGACGGGCGACACCTGGTTCTTCATGTACATCAGCACGGGGGCGTTGACGGGGATCCTCCTCATCGCCCTCTTCCTGATCCGCCCCCGGGTCGTGTGGATCGGTCAGCTCGTCGTGTCCGTGGCCGCGGTCCTCCTGATCGGGCTCACGCTCCCGCACCGCAAGGGGATGGCGGTGGCTCTCGACTATTGGATCGATGCGAGGGGAGGGGGAGGGCAGGATCCTCAGAGCTGAACCCGGTCGGACCCCTCGTCCGCCCCTTCGAGCACCATGACGGCGCCCCGGAGCTCGTCCTCCGAGCACCTCCGCAGCGACACCTCGGCGACGCCCACGTAGACGTCCTGGGAGATGTTGTTGTCTTCGAGCCAGTGGGCGATCCGGGGGTTCGCCGAAACCTCGGTCCGCCCGGCGAGCCCCCATCTCTCGACGGAGGTGGGAACGCCGCAGAGCATGCGGCCGGGCTTGCGGAAGGTGAAGAGGAAGTTCTCGGGGACGGGCTCGCGGTCGGAGATCCGGACGATGGTCGCGAGGAGCTCCCCCTTCTGGCGGATCGTCACCCCGACGAGAACGGGCTTCATCGTCGCCGTGGAGATCTCCTGGGCCGTCTCCCGCTCCTCTTGCTGGACCCGGTCGAGCAGGGCCCGCCATGTGCCGGAGTCCGGCCGGGGGGTGGGCTTGGGGAGCAGGGGAGGGTCTCCCTCGTAGGCATAGTTGATGGGGAGCGCGATCCCCAGCCCTTCGGCGCCGTTCACCTTGGCGGTGACGATCCCCACCACCCGGCCCGTGGTGTCGAGGACCGGGCCGCCGCTGTTGCCCGGGTTGACGTTGGCGTCGATCTGCAGGTACGCCACCCCGAGGACGTGGCGGGCCGTGTGGCTCACGATCCCCTCGTGGACGGTGAAGTCCATGCCCTCGGGCGTGCCCACGAAGACCACCCGGTCCCCGGTGCGCAGCTCGGTCGAGTCGCCCAGCGCCAGGGGCTCGGCCGCGGCGGACGACACCTGGACGAGGGCGATGTCGAGCCGCACGTCCCGGCTCTTCACCTGCCCTTGGAGCTCGCGCCCGTCCGAAAAGACGATCTCGACCGGCTCGCGCTCGGCCGCGACCACGTGGGCGTTGGTCAGGATGAGGCCGGGCTGCACGAAGAAGCCGGAGCCGAGGCTCCCGCCGTTCCTCAAGACGACGGTCGACGGCGTGGCGAGCTCCGCCAGGTCGCGAGGGGAGAGCGGGCGGGCGTCCCGGCCCTCCGAGGCCCGGGCGGGCACGGCGTCCGGCTGGAGGGTGGTCCCTTGGGGAGGCGGCTCGGGAGCGCCTCCGGGCTCTTTCCTTCCCCAAAAGGCGATCAGGACGGCCAGGAGAAGCATGGCGCCCAGGGCTCCGGCCACGGCCCAGGGGGGGACGCGGCTCTCCGTCCGTGGCATTTTCCGGGGGAAGACCGCCTGGCCGGGAAGGCCGAGCTCCGCGGCGCTCGCGAGGAACCTTCTCGCGGCCTCGCGGGTGAGGCCGCGCGCCAGGACCGGACGGGGGGAGGCGAGCTCCCGCTGGGCGGAGGAGAAGTCCGGCGCGGGGGGCCCGAAAGAGGCGAGCGCCCGGGCGATCTGGTAGCGGGCGCGCGGGTCCGCCACCGGAGCGTCCAGGACGACCTCCACCAGAAGGCTCCCCTGGCAGTGCGGGCACACCCGGCCGATCAGGGCCGCGGGCTCGCCACAGCGGGGACAGGGCTCCCGCTCGATGTCTGACATTCCGGAGAGATTCTACCCCGCGGAGGCGCCCAGGCGTGCAATCGCCCGGTCCGCGATCTGCCGGGCGACCGCGAGCTGGTCGGTCCCGTCCGGGCTCTGGGCCGTGATCACGAGCTGGGTGCTCCCCCGGACCACGTGGAGCTGCTGGATGCGCCCCCCGACCCACAGGGCGCCGTCGCCGAGCCCCGGCACCTCCTGCACCTTCCCTCCGGACATGCTGTCGAAGGTGGACCGGCTGCTCGCGAGGACTCGCTGCGCCGACGCGGCGCTCGGGAACTGGCGGAGAAGGAGGCTCAGGATGCGCGGCTGGTCCAAGGTGCCGGCGTTATAGACGCACTGGCCGGGGTCGCGGCCCCGCGCGTCGTCGAGCGTGCTGCTCATCGCGCCCACCGCCTCGTTGGCGATGGCCTGAGCGTCCTCCCAGGTAAAGAGGGTGCAGGCGTCGATCTGGGCGGCGGCGGGGGTTTCCGCGGGCTGGGGGGAGTCGGGCGAGGGGCTGCAGCCCGCGGCCAGCGCGAACGCCAGAAGGCACGGCACGAGACGGAGCCGGGGGCTCAAGGGTCTGGTCACTGGATCTCCTTTCCCCCGGATTCTACCCCGTTCCGGGGAGCCGGACCCGGAAGGTGGAGCCCGCATCCTTGAGGCTTTCGACCTCGATCCGGCCGCCGTGGGCCTCCACGATCCGCCGGGCTACGAACAGGCCGAGCCCCACGCCCGGAATGCTGTCCCGGGAGGACCGCGCCCGGTGGAAGGGCTCGAAGATCGCGTCGAGGTCCTCGGCCGAAAGGCCGATGCCGGAGTCGGAGACGGAGAAGACGGTCTCGCCGCGCGATGTCTCGACCGTGATTCCGACCCCGCCGCCCCGGGGGGAGTACTTGATGGCGTTGCTCACGAAATTGTTGAGGACCTGCTCGATCCGGACGGGGTCGCAGCAGAGGGGGACGGGCTCCGCAGGCAGCGCCAGCTCGATCTCATGCTGTGGAGAGCTGGCGCGGAACAGCTCGAACACCTCGCGCGCGAGGTCCCGGGCGTCCCACTCCTCGATCTTCAGATCGAGCTGCCCGGCCTCGATCCGCGCGGCGTCCAGGAAGTCTCCCACCATGCGGTCGAGCCGGTCCACCTGCCGCTGCACGAGGGCCAGGAGATGGCGGATCCGCTCCTCCGGCGGCAGGGGCGCTTCGGGTCCGATCATCGCAGACGACATCTTGAGGGCGGAGAGGGGGTTCCGGAGGTCGTGGGCCACTCCGGCGAGGAATGCCATCTGATTCTCGTGCTGGCGGGACAGGGCTTCGGCCATCGCGTTGAAGCTCCCGGCGATATCGCGGAGCTCCTGGGGGCCGGTCTCCGGGGCCCGGGCCCCCTTGTCCCCGCGGCCGAACTGCCGCATGGCCTCGGCGATCCGGAAGACCGGCCGGAAAGCGAACCCGCGGAGCCACAGGAGGACGGCCACGATCCCGAGCAGAAAGGCGATCGCGGTGCCGCCCCCCACGTAGTTGGCGAGCTCATTGAGCCACGCCGCCTCGCGCTGCGTCTCCCTGGCGTGCCTGAGGTTGAGCCGGACGAGGTCTTCCAGGGCCAGGAACGCCTCCTGCCGGGCCTTGTCCGCGGCCGGCGGGTTCCTCGCGGCTGCCAGGTACTCGTCGACCCGGTTTTCCGCCACCTCGAGCAGCCTCCCCTCGCCGGGAAAGGAGATGGAGCCTTTCGCCTCCTCGAGCAGGCTGTGGAGCCGTGCCTCCTTCTCCGCCCGGAGAAGACCGTCCTGCGTCTCCCCATGGAGCAGGAGATCCACCTGCATCTCCTCCGCGACACGCACGCTTTCGAGAGAAGAGGCGAGCCGCGTTACGGCTTCGTCGAGAAAGCTGGTGAGCAGGATGAGGGCCAGGGCGACGCTCAGCGACAGGACCGTGAGCACCACCATGACTCCGCTCAAAAACGTCCGCAGGCCCATCCGGCCTGGAATCATATCCTCCGGAGGGCCTCCCGGGCCGGAGAGGGGGCTCGAAACCGTCCCTCTACGAGATGACCTCCAGCCGGGCGTCCTCGACCACCCACCGCCCGTCCTCCCAGAGAACACGGTAGGTCTCGCGGGAGGAAGAGAGGTTGCCCTCGTAGTACCCGCCGCGGACCAGGGCCTCCGAGTCGCTCTCCCACGTCTCGATCTTCGCCTGGAAGAAGAGATTGCGGCCGGACCGGCGGTCGCAATCGTCCGCGCCGACCACGGGAGGCCGGTTTCCCGCGAACCGGCGGAGGAACTCGGCGCTCGGTCTCTCCCCCCCGGTGATGGTGAGGCAGTACTTCTCGGCGTCCTGCTGGATCCCCGACGCGTTGTTTTCGAACTGGTAGCGGAACACCGCCTCCAGGATGTCGGGCTCGGAGACCGAGCGGGGAGGGGGCTGGCGGGTCGCCCCCGGACCGGAAGAGGGACCCGCCGAGGGCTGCGAGCAGGCGGCGAAGACAATCATCAAGAGAAGGAGAGATCGGTGTCTCATCGGCGCTCCCAGCATCCTAGTGAACCCGCCGCCTGCGGTTCCGGATGTAGTCCGCCAGGATGAACTCCCCGAGATTGTACGGCGAGGCGAAGTAGGCCCGGCCGCGGTTGATCTGGGTGAGCTTCTCGACGAACTGGGTGAGCATGGTGTCGGTCGCCAGCATGAAGGTGGTGATCACCACCTTCTGGCGGCGGCAGAGGTCGGCCTCCTCCAGGGTGAGGTTCACGATCCTCATGTCGAGGCCGAAGGGGTTCTTGTAGATCCGCCCCCCCTCGGTGATGGCCGAGGGCTTGCCGTCGGTGATCAGGAAGATCTGCTTGTTCGGCTGCTTCTGCCGGGCAAGGAGGCTCCGCGCGAGTTGCAGGCCGTCGCGCGTGTTGGTGTGGTACGGCCCGGCCTGGATGTAGGGGATCTCGCTCAAGGGGACCGGCTCGGCGCGGTCGCCGAAGAGGATCACCGAGAGATGGTCCTTGGGGTATTTGGTGGTGATGAGCTCGGTCAGCGCGAGCGCCACGGTCTTCGCCGGGGTGATGCGGTCCTCCCCGTAGAGGATCATGGAGTGGCTGATGTCGATCGCCACCACCGTGGCGCAGGAGGTCAGGTGCTCGGTCTCGTAGACCTCCAGGTCCTCCTCGGCGAGATCGAAGTCGCCGTGGTTCCTCCGCATGGAGTTCTGGAGGGACTTCGCGGCGTCGAGGAGATGGATGTCGTCTCCGAACTTATAGGAGCGGGTCTCGGGCAGACGCTCCATCCCCTCGCCCGCGGAGGTGACCGGGTGGTAGCCTGGGCCGGCCTTGTCGAGGCTCGTGAAGATCTCCTCGAAGGCGCTCCGCCTTATGCGGCGCTCGCCGCCGGTCGTGAGCTGGAGGCCGCCCTCGCCGTCCCGCGCGACCAGGTTCTGGTCCTCCAGGGTGGCGAAGAAGGCCTCGAGGTCCAGCTCCTCGGGGAGATGGCCCTGCTGCTGGAGATAGCGCATCCACTCCATGGCCTCGTCGACGTCGCCGCCGGTGGCCAGGACGAGCTGATTGAACAGCCGGAGCAGGTCGAGCCCGGCCAGGATCTGCTGGATGAGCTCGGGGTCCAGATAGACGTACTGATGCCTCATGACATCCCTTTCCGGCTCAGTTCACGTCCCCGCCCCGGCCCCGTCCGCTGCCGCCGCCTCCCCGGTGGGGCTTCAGGAGCTGGAACTTGACCATCTCCTTGTAGCTGACCTGGCTGTCCAGGTCCTGGCGGGCGAGCTTCAGGTGCTGGTGGAGCCCTTCGAGCACCATCTCGGCCGCCATGGCCCGCTCCTCGCGGGTCTTGCCGTTCCTGGAGACGAGATCCTTCAGGCCGGGAACGCGGAGGAGCTCGGTCTCGTAGTCCGCGAACGGCTGCTCGTCCGACACGGTCACCGCGTTGCCGTCCGCGAACCAGCGGACGATCTTGCCGTACGGGCCCTTGTCGTCCTCGCCGCCGCTGCCCACCTCCTTGCCCACCTCGGGGAAATTCGCCTCGAAGACCTTCTTGACCGCCTGGCCGATGAGCCGCCGGGCCACCACTTCGGACCCCTGCTGCTCGCCCTCGTAGACCATCTCGACCTTGCCGGTGATGGCGGGCAGAAGCATGTGGAGGTCGCACAGGCGCGGGAAGACCGGGTTGTCGCCCGTGACGAGCGCCCGGCGCTCCAGGTTCGAGGCGAGGAGCTCCACGGCCGAGATCGCCACGCGGGCGGAGACGCCGGAGGACTGGTCCACGAGATCGCTCTCGCGGGCCGCCAGGCTGATCTCCTCGACGAGCAACCGCACGTCGTCCGGGATCGTCACGTGGGGGACGTCGCGCTCGGTCCAAGCCTCCTGGCGGGTGATGTCCGCCGCGATCTGCGCCTCGGGCGGATAGTGGGTGAGGATCTGGGACGAGATCCGGTCCTTGAGCGGCGTGATGATGCTGCCGCGGTTCGTGTAGTCCTCCGGGTTCGCCGAGAAGACCATCAGGAGGTCGAGCGGGATGCGCACGGGGAAGCCGCGGATCTGGAGGTCCCGCTCTTCGAGGATGTTGAACAGGCCCACCTGGATGCGGGGGGCGAGGTCGGGCAGCTCGTTGATCGCGAAGATCCCCCGGTTGGTGCGCGGGATGATGCCGAAGTGGATGACCTCGGGGTCCGCGAAGGTGAGCTTGCGGGTCGCCGCCTTGATCGGGTCGATGTCGCCCAGGAGGTCGGCGATCGAGACGTCCGGGGTCGCGAGCTTCTCGTTGTAGCGCGACTCCCGTTCCATCCACTCGACCGGGGCGTCGTCTCCCACTTCGGCGATCAGGCGCTCTCCCCGCGTGGAGATGGGCGCCAGCGGATCGTCGTTCAATTCGGAGCCGGCGAGGACCGGAACCTCGTCGTCGAGCAGGGTGACGAGGGCGCGCAGGATGCGGGTCTTCGCCTGGCCGCGCAGGCCGAGGAGGATGAAGTCGTGGCCGGCCAGGAGGGCGTTGACGACCGCGGGGATCACCGTGCGGTCATAGCCCAGGATGCCGGGGAAGAGGGGCCCGCCGTTCTTCAACCGCTTCATCAGGTTTTCGCGGATCTCCTGCTTGACGGAGCGGGGCCGGTAGCCGGCGGCCTTCAGGGCGCCGACGGTCTTGATCTGGGATGTTGGCCTTCCAAGCATCAGTCGTGAAGCTCCTCGAGCCAGCGCTCGGCATCGATCGCCGCGCGGCAGCCGGCGCCGGCAGACGTGATGGCCTGCCGGTAGATGGGGTCCATGGCATCGCCCGCGGCAAACACCCCGGGGACGCTGGTCTTGGTCGTGGGCTCCTGGACCTTGATGTAACCCACGTCGTTCATTTCGAGCTTGCCCTTGAAGAGAGCGGTGTTGGGCTGGTGCCCGATCGCGTAGAAGACGCCCTGGGTGGCATACTCGCTGTCCAGCCCCGTCTTCTTGTTGTGCAATTTCACGGCCGTGACGCCGCCCTCGCGCGTGCCCACGACCTCGGTGACCACGCTGTCCCAGATCCAGGCGATCTTGGGATTGGCGTAGGCGCGGTCCTGCATGATCTTCGAGGCGCGCAGCTCCCGGCGGCGGTGGATGACGGTGACCTTGGTCGCGAACTTGGTGAGGTAGGTCGCCTCTTCCATGGCCGAGTCGCCGCCGCCGATGACGACGACCTCCTTGCCGCGGAAGAAGAAGCCGTCGCAGGTGGCGCAGGCGGACACGCCGTAGCCCATGAGCTCCATCTCGCCGGGGATGCCGCCGAGCTTGGCGGTGGCGCCGGTCGACACGATGAGGGCGCCCGCGCGGTAGCTGTTCTCGTCGGTGCGGACGGTGAACGGACGCTTCGTCAGGTCGACGTCCACCACCTGCTCGAACTTGACCTTGGCGCCGAAGCGCCGGGCCTGCTCGCGCATCCGGTCCATCAGCTCGGGGCCCAAGATGCCCTCGGGGAAGCCGGGGAAGTTCTCGACGTCCGTGGTGATGGTGAGCTGCCCGCCCGGCTGGTTGCCTTCGAGCACCAGCGGAGCGAGGTCCGCCCGGGCCGCATAGAGGGCGGCGGTCAGGCCGGCCGGCCCCGAGCCCAGGATCACGACCTGGTGGTAGTTGTCGACGTTGTGGTGCTCCGTCTCGGATATCGACATCGAGGAAGATCTCCTCCTGGCTGGAAATGAAGGGTTCGAGGTCACCTGCGGCAGAACGGCCGAGCAACGGCGCCAGTATACAGCGGCCCGTCGCGCCACCGGCCCTGCCTGTCGGTGGTGCAGGAAGTACAACAGAGCCTCGAGTAGAGGGCATTCCGTGAGGAGGAGGGGGCTTGCCCGGTCGCCCTCACGTGGTATTCTTTTCGCCATGGGAGATGCCGTTTATCGTGCGGACGACACCGTTCCCCGGCCGGACGAGGTTCTGCTCGCCGTCGAAGGAGAGGTCGACCGAGAGATCGTCTCGGGTCTTTTGGAGGCCGCCGGCTATCCCGTGGAGCGGGTCCGATTGATGATCGGCCGCGGCAAGAAGGGAGCTGCCAATGCAGTGGCCCAACTCTTGGAGCTTGCGCCGGGGCGCTGCGCCATCCTCGTGGACATGGACGAGTGGGGACTGCCTGACGCTCGTACCAGAGCCCGAGAGCAACTCGGCAATCCCCCAGTCGAGGTCTTCTGCGCCGTGCCCGCCACCGAGGCCTGGCTGTTCGCCGACCCTCATGTCGTGCTCGCCAACGCGGTCTCCTCGGAGGAGGTCCGGAGAATCGTCCAGCGCCTCCCTCTGCCGGAAGAGATCCCGGATCCGAAGCAGCTCGCTCTTCAGGTGTTCGGCCCGATGTCGAGGTGGAGGTTCCTTCGGCACGTCGACCTCGACCGGGCGGCGGCGCGGTCGCCTTCTCTTCGTTTTTTTCTGGACGGGATGGCGAGGCTCCTGGGGATTCCGAGAGAGCCCGGGTTGGAAGGGGCAACTCGCAGCCTCAGCCGGGATGTGATCGCAAGCCTGCTGCGCGAGGTCAGCCCCAAGGATGCGGTGATCTGGCGAACCCTCTCGGGAGACGAGTACACCGCGAGCGAGCTCCAGCGCCTCATCGAGGAGGGCGATGAGGTCGGCCGACAGTATTCCTCAGACCTTCTGCGGATAGCCAGAGACTTTCTGCACCGGACAGCGAACCGCAAAAGGTCCGAGTGATCTTC
>DATHUD010000313.1:0-2007 GCA_035462575.1 Thermoanaerobaculia bacterium
AAGCGCTCAGTACTCTCGCTCCATATCCCGTTGCCCGAAACAGCCGCTTAGGCATAGCGCTGCCATCTTCATTAGGGACCTGCCGAGACTCGACATAACCCTTGTCCGCCATTCGGCCTAGAGTGACATACACAGTCCCTCTCTTCAGCTCTGTCCCTGATTTATGGACTAGCTCAAGCCCATACATTTCTCCATTACCTATCAGCAGCTGGAGGATAAGGGCTTCCTTGGGTGAAAGACGGGGAACCTCCATGACAGTCAGCTTACAACTTGTAAGACTGGAACACAAGTCTGTAAGCAAAGGACTACCGGATCCCCGGTTCAGTTACGCGATGCCGCCCCTACAACCACCCCTTCTGCCGCGCGATGCGCGCCGCCTCGACGCGGTTTTCCGCGCCCAGCTTGCTGATCGCCTCGGAGAGGTAGTTGCGGACCGTCCCCTCGGAGAGGTGGAGCTCCGCCGAGATCTTCGCGCTCGAATGACCCAAGGCGGCGAGGCGGAGAACCTGGCGCTCGCGGTCGGTCAGCGGATCGGCCTCGTCCCACGCCGCGGCGGCAAGCTCGGGGTCGACCGCCCGGAGGCCCGCGTGGACGCGGCGGATGGCCTCGGCCAGCTTCTCGGAGGAGGCGTCCTTCAGGAGATAGCCGGCGGCCCCGGCGTCCAACGCCCGGCGGAGGTAGCCGCTCCGCCCAAAGGTGGTCAGGATGACGACGCGGACGGGCGCGCCTTTCCTCTTCAGCTCGGCGGCCAGCTCCAGGCCCGTCATCCGCGGCATCTCGATATCTGTCAGCACCACGTCGGGCCGGGTCTTCTCGGCGAGATCCAGAGCCTCGCGGCCGTCCCGGGCGCGGCCTACGACCTCGATGTCCGGCTCCAGCTCCAGGAGGGCGGCCAGGGCCCCGAGGACCATCCCCTGGTCCTCGGCGATCAAGACGCGGATCACCGGCCGGACTCCGCCGCAAGCCCGTCCAGCCGGAGGGGCCGCACCACGGCTTCGGGCCGCCGGGGGAGGACGATCGCGAGCGTCGTCCCCTCCTCATCCCGCCGCTCCAGCCGGCCGCCCACCCCCTCCACCCGCTCGCGCATGGAGGCGAGGCCGATCCCCTCGGGCGCGGCGCCGCCCAGGCCGTCGTCGCGCACGGTCAAGCGCACCTCGCCGTCCCCCTTCTCGATCGTGATCCGGCAGGTCCGCGCCCGGGCGTGGCGGATCACGTTGGTGACCGCCTCGCGGAGCGCGAGCGCGAGGACGGTCTCCTGCGCCGGATCGAGCTCGACCGGCTCGGCGAAGTATTCGAGCTTGACCCCGGAAGATTCGAGCGCCAGCCGCGCCCGGGCGAGCTCCGCCTGGAGCCCCTCGGAGCGGTAGCCGGAGATGGCCGTCCGCACCTCGCGCAAGGCCTCTCTGGAGATCCGCTCGACCTCCCGGATCTCCCGGCCGGCCCGCTCCGGGTCCCGCTCCAGGAGCTTCGCGGCCAGCTCGGCCTTCAGGGTGATGAGCGAGAGCGTGTGCCCGAGGAGGTCGTGGAGGTCGCGGGCGATCCGCTCCCGCTCGGCCGTCTTCGCCAGCCGCTCGACCTCTTCCTGGGCCATGCGCAGCTTCGCGTTGGCCCGCCGGACCTCCGATTCCTGGATGTTGAGCCCGCCGATCAGCAGAGAGAACACGGCGGCCGGAATCCACACATAAGGCGAAAGATCGGCCAGCCAGGTCTCCAGGCCGAGAACGGCCAGGATGACCCCGATGAGCACCCACGAGAGGCGCTTCGATCCCGTGTGGGCGACGAACGCCGCGGCGTAGATGAAGAAGGAGTTCGCTCCCCAGTTGAAGGGCGCGAAGAGGACGCCCAGGAGCAGGATGCCGCCGGCGCACCAGAGAATGCGCCGGTCCCAATACCAGAAGCCCCGGAAATAGAGGACCAGGAACACGGTCCCCCCGGCCAGGGTGAGCACCCACTCCAGAGCGGACGCCCTCTTCAGGGCCGGGGTAACCAGGAAAGGCACCAGGTAGA
>DATHUD010000314.1:0-2430 GCA_035462575.1 Thermoanaerobaculia bacterium
ACGGAGGCCGTCCGCGGGGACGGCGAAGGAGGCCGTGACCGGCCGGGGGGAGACGAAGCCCGGGCGGGGACGGTCGCCCGGGAGGTCTAGCGGCGCCGGGAGGCCGGCAAGCTGCCGCTTCCACCAGGCGAGCTGGGCGTCGAGCCCGCCGCCCTCCAGGAGCCGGCGCTGCCAGAGGGCGAAGTCGGCGTACTGCACGGGTAGCTCGGGCAGGGACGATGGAAGCCCTTGGGAGAAGGCGGCGTAGAGGGCGGCCAGATCCCGCTTGAAGACTTCGACCGACCAGCCGTCGCTCGCGGCGTGGTGCATGGTTACGAGCAGAGCGTGGTCGTCCCCGTCCAGACGGACGGCGAGCGCCCGGATCAGGGGCGCCTGGCCGATGTCAAAGGGCCGCCCGGCCTCGTCCACGGCCAGCCGGCGCAGCTCCTCCTCGTTCCCCGGGAGCGCTCCGAGATCGATCACAGGCAGGGGGAGCGGGGCGGCGGGGGCCGGCTCCTGGAAAAGGGCACCGTCCTTCTCGACGAGGCGGGAGCGGAGGGCCTCGTGCCGGCGGACGATCTCCGTGAAGGAGAGCTCCAGAGCCTCCAGGTCCAGCGGTCCGCGGAGGCGGAACGCGGAGGCCATGTTGAAGAGGGCCGAGACGGGGCCGCGCTGCACGCGGTACAGCCACTCCTGGTAGAGGCTCGCGGGGAGCGGCCGGTCCCGCGGGGCGGGCTCGACGGGCGGGACCGGAGACGCGCCCGAGGCGGCCTCGATCTCGGCCGCCAGCTCGGCGAGCGTCGCCCGCTCGAAGAGGCGGCGCAGCGGGAGGTCCACACCGAAAGCCTTCCGGATGCGCCAGGCCACCTGGGTGGCGAGGAGCGAGTGGCCGGAGAGGGCAAAGAAGTCGTCGTCCGCGCCGATCCGGGGGACGCCCAGAACCTCGGACCAGATCCCGGCGAGCACCTCTTCGACCGGAGTGCGCGGCGGCACGTGCTCCCGCTCCGGGGTAACCGGGCTCTGACGGGACAGGGCGGCGCGGTCCACCTTGCCGTGGGAGGTCAGGGGCAGCTCCGGGAGCACCCCGAAGACAGATGGAATCAGAGCCTCCGGCAGCCTCTCGCGCAGGAACGGGCGCAGATCCGGAGCCGGGCCGTCCACGGCGATCCAGGCCTCCAGGCGGACGCCCCCGCGGTCCTCCCGGGCGAGGACGGCGGCCTGGCGCACGGCCGGGTGGGCGAGGAGGGCGGCCTCGACCTCTCCGGGCTCCACGCGGACCCCCCGGACCTTCACCTGCCGGTCCAGCCGGCCGAGGAACTCGAGGGTGCCGTCCGGCAGACGGCGGCCGAGGTCTCCCGTCCGGTAGATCCGCTCTCCGTCGATCTCCCCGAACCGCTCGCGAGTCATCTCTTCCAGATGGAGATAACCCTGGGCCACCCCGGCGCCGCCGAGGACGATCTCTCCGGGGACTCCGATCGGCGCGGGAAGTCCGGAGGGCTCCAGGACCCGGATCGAGACGTTGCCGAGCGGCTGGCCGAGAAGGCCCCTCTCCTCCCCCGGCGGAACGGAGAAGGCGGAGGCGAGGATCGTCCCCTCGGTGGGACCGTAAAGCACGACGAGCTCGGCGCCGGGGAAAGCCTCCCGGGCATCCCGCAACAGTGCGTCGGGGACCCGGTCTCCCCCTACGAACACGGTGCGGAGCCCCGGGACGGCGCCGGGGCGGACCCGGTCCACGATCTCGCGGAGGAGGGCCGGGACCGCGTGGAGGCGGGTGAAGGCGGGGAGCGCTTCGACGAGCCGGTCCACGTCCGGAGCGGGGCGGCGGGGGACGAGCACGGCCGTGCCTCCGGAGACGAGCGGGAGGAGGAGCTCCCAGAGGAAGACGTCGAAGGTCTCGGCAGCGAGACAGGGCATGCGGTCGGAGGCGCCCCAAGCCCACTTCGCGCGGCTGACCGCGAGGAGGTTGGAGAGGCTTCCGTGCTCCACCAGGACGCCCTTGGGGCGGCCCGAGGTGCCGGAGGTGTAGAGGAGGTAGGCGGGGTCATCCCCCCGCCCGAAGACCCTCACCCCAACCCTCTCCCAGCCTCCCGCCCCCCGACCGGGAGAGGGAGCCTTTGCAATCTCGTTCCCCAGGATGAAGCCCCCGTCCCGGAACGCATCCTCCTCGATCTGCTGAAGACGGACCGGCGGCGCGTTCGGGTCCAGGGGAACGAAGACGCCTCCCGCCTCGAAGATCGCGAGGACAGCCACGGCCGTCTCCAGCGAGCGCTCCCTGCGGAGCCCCACCGGCATCCCGGGTCTCACTCCCTGCTCCCGCAGCCGTTCGGCGAGTTGGCCGGCGCGGCGGACGAGGTCGCCGTACGCCAGCGCCTCCCCCTCGAAGACGATCGCCACGGCCTCTGGCCGCTCCGCCGCCCGCGCGGCCACGAGGCGATGCACGGGAGCCGCGTC
>DATHUD010000315.1:0-10701 GCA_035462575.1 Thermoanaerobaculia bacterium
GTGCTGTTCGTCCAGCGGCCGTTCGCCCATGAGGGGATCGATGAGTTGTTCCGGATGAAGCGGTCGCCGCGGCCCTACGGCCACATCAAGGAGCTTTTGGGGGTCGCCGACGGCGCGGACGATGAGCTGTTCCAGACTTTCTTCACCACCGAGAGTCCGGCGCCCTATCCAGCCTATGAAGGGGACGGAATCCGCACCCGCTACTTCGGCCACGCCTGCATATTGATCGAGACGCGCGGATTCAGCGTCCTCTCCGATCCGGTGATCAGCTACGACTACCACGCCGAGCTGCCGCGCTACACCTACTCGGACCTGCCGGACTTCATCGACTACGTGGTCATCACGCACAACCACCAGGACCACGTGCTGCTCGAGACGATTATCCAACTGCGCCACAAGATCGGCACCGTGGTGGTGCCGCGCGGCGGCGGCGGCGGCCTCCAGGATCCGTCGCTCAAGCACGCGCTGCAGCAGATCGGGCTCCGGAGCGTGCGCGAGATCGAGGAGTTGGAGACGATCGACATGGAGGGGGGGACGCTCACCGGCGTGCCCTTCCTGGGCGAGCACAGCGACCTCGATATCCGCACCAAACTGGCCTACCTGGTGCGCACCCCCGCCGGTAGCGTCCTGCTCGCCGCCGACTCGTGCAATGTCGAGCCTCGGGTCTACGAGCACGTACAGCGGATCACCGGCGATGTCGATGTGCTGTTCCTGGGGATGGAGTGCGACGGCGCGCCGCTCTCCTGGATTTACGGGCCGCTGATCACCCGGCCACTCGACCGCAAGATCGACTCCTCGCGGCGGCTCTCGGGCTCCAACTACGAGCGCGGCATCGACATCGTCCACCGTTTCGGCTGCAAGAAGGCGTATGTCTACGCCATGGGCATGGAGCCCTGGCTCAAGTACATCATGGCCAAGGACTACACTCCGGAGTCCGACCCGATCATCGCTTCGAACCGGCTCATCGAAGACTGCCGCAATCACGGTCTGGTCGCCGAGAGGCTCTTCGGCGAGAAAGAAATCGCGATTTCCGCAGGGTGACCTAGCCCGCTCACTGCGGCCTGCGGCACTTAGTTAGGGAGGAGATCACTGCTGTTCAGCTTGCGGCCCCTACCGCCTTGGAGGTCATTTGAAGCTTTCGAAGGTACTATTGGAAGAGTGGATGCGGTTGTATTACTTCGAGGTCGAAGCCGACATCGGGAGCAGCGGTGTGCAGAACTTCTCGATGTCGGACCTCCGGGAACTCCTGGGCTTCACCTATGACGACATCGACCGGATCGTTCTCAGGGACAGCGAGTCGTGGGGCGGGGCAGAGGTACGGAAGGCTCTGGCCGACCGGTGGCTCGGAGGGAGGGCCGATCACGTCCTGGTGACTCACGGATCGAGCGAGGCCCTCTATCTCATCATGATCTCGCTGCTCTCGCCCGGGGACGAGGTTCTCGTCCTCGATCCCTGCTATCCGCAGCACTACTCCATTGCCGATGCCGTGGGTTGCCGTATCCGCCGCTGGCCGCTGCGGTTCGAGAGAGGCTTCCGGCCGGATCTTCGGGAAGCGCGGGACCTCATCGGGCCGGACACCCGCATGGTCGTGGTCAATTTCCCCCACAACCCTACCGGAGCCACTCTGACGCCTCATGAGCAGGAGGAGCTCCTCGGGCTGGTCGAGGCGGCCGGCGCCTATCTGGTCTGGGACGGCGTTTTCTCCGAGCTGACCTATGAAGCCCCCCCCTTGCCGGAGCCGGCCCTCCGCTCCGATCGGGTGCTGTCTATCGGGACACTGTCGAAGGCATACGGCCTGCCGGGCCTACGGGTCGGCTGGTGCTTCGCCGCCCCAGAGCTGCTGCAGAAGCTCATCGAGACCCGGGACCACGTGACGCTCCACCTCTCACCTCTGGTGGAGTTCGTAGCCGCCAAGGCGATCACCGGAGGGGAGCGGCTCGTCGGCCTCCGCTTGGAGCAGGCCCGCGCGAACCGGGCCCTGCTCGCAGCCTGGGTGAGCGAGCACTCCGGTCTCGTGGAGTGGGCGCCGCCGGCGGGTGGGGTCAGCGCCTTCGTCCGCCTGCCGTCCCTCCAGGACGTCGACGCCTTCTGTCATCAGCTAGCCCGAGAGCACGGCGTGCTGCTCATCCCGGGCTCCTGCTTCGACCATCCGCAGCACGCACGTTTGGGATTCGGCGATTCCACAGACTCTTTCCGCACCGGCCTCTCGCGGCTGTCCCAGCTCCTTCGCTCTTCGACACCCTTCGCCAGGAGCGCTGGTACAGCTCCAAGCCAAGCGATCTATGCTGAAACACGTTTGAAGGATAGGACGGGTCCAGAGGAGTGGCTGAAGCCGGAGAAGATGCCGATGTCACGCTTCACCCTCGTCGATGAAGAGATCCGTTCCCTCCAGGGCCTGATCGCGCAGATCACCGCAGTGTACGAATCCTCCGAGGACCCCGGGTTTCTGCTGGATGCCTCGGTCCTGGCTCACGAGATGCCGAAACGTCTGCGCACCACTCTGAACACCTTCAGGCTGGCCGAGCCGGACCGCGCTCTGCTGATCATCTCGGGCTACCCGATCAACGACGAGGCGATCGGTGCGACTCCCGGGCACTGGCTGCGGTCTGCCGAGACCCGCTCGCCGGCCCTCGAGTACGAGATCCTGTTCGTCCTCACAAGCGCCCTGCTCGGCGATTGCATCGGCTGGAGCACGCAGCAGGGCGGCAGGATCATCCACGACGTTTTGCCCATCCGCGGGATGGAGAACGAGCAGATCGGCGTTGGCAGTGAGCAGATGATCTGGTGGCACACCGAAGACGCGTTCCACCCGTTGTCCGGCGATTACGTAGGCATGATGTGCTTGCGCAACCTCGACCGCGTGCCCACCACGTTCGCCTCTCTGGAGCAGATACGGCTCGACCCCGAGGATTGGCAGGCGCTCTTCGAGCCTCTCTACACGATTCAACCCGACAACTCGCACAGGCAGGCGGCTGCTGCGGCCGACAACGACGATCTCGAGAAGATGTACCACCGGATCGAGGAGATGCGACAGGAGCCGGACAAGGTCGCCATCCTGTCGGGGGACCCACGGTCGCCGTACATCCGGATCGACCCTTACTTCATGGACCCGCCCGACGATCCACGGGCGCGCAAGGCATTCGCGGCGCTGACCCGGGCCATCGACGGGCAGCTCCGCGATCTCGTGCTCGAGTCCGGAGACCTCTGTTTCATCGACAATCTCAAGGCGGTGCACGGCAGGCGTGCCTTCAAGGCGCGCTACGATGGCCGCGACCGCTGGCTGAAGCGGATCAACATCACTCGGGATTTACGCAAGTCCCGGGTGGACCGTCCGGACACGCTCTCGCGGGTGATCCGCTAAACCGGAGTGCCGGTGGCTCGGGACGACAGGAGACTCGTGCCAGTCATCCCCGCCGGCTTCGAGCTGCACGGGCGAGGAGAGCCTGCCTCGATCGTAGAAGTCTTGCGAACCAGAGCCGAAGGCGATCCGGAAGGACGCGCCTATACCTTTCTGGCGGACGGCGAAACCGAGACCCATCACCTCAGCTACGGGGAATTGGACAGCCGGGCGCGCGCGATCGCGGCGCGGCTGCAGGAGCGCGGCCTTCAAGGTGAGCGGGCTCTGCTGCTCTACCCGCCGGGGCTCGAGTTTGTGGCTGCCTTCTTCGGCTGTCTCTACGGCGGTGTCGTCGCCGTCCCCGCCTATCCGCCCCGTCCAAACCGGTCCCAGGCCCGGTTGCGCTCGATCGTCGAGGACGCCGGTCCCCGGGTGGTGCTGACCACCACCGCGCTGCTTACCCGGGCCACGGAATGGTGCGCCGAGCTCCCGCAACTGCTCTCGGGAGAGTGGATCGCGACGGACGCTCTGGAGAGCGCCTCTGAGGCTTGGAGAGAGCCCGCGCTCAGCGGCGACACCCTGGCTTTCCTGCAGTACACCTCGGGCTCGACGGCCGCTCCCAAAGGCGTGATGGTGAGTCACGGAAACCTCCTGCACAACGAGGAGGCGATCCGGCAAGCCTTTGGCCAGAGTGAGTCGTCGGTCATCGTCGGATGGCTGCCCCTCTATCACGATATGGGGCTGATCGGTAACGTCCTGCAGCCTTGTTATGTGGGGGCGCGGTGCATCCTGATGCCGCCTGTCGCTTTTTTGCAGAAGCCCCTGCGCTGGCTGAAAGCCATCTCGCGATTTCGAGCGACGACCAGCGGCGGGCCGAACTTCGCCTACGACCTCTGTGTGCGCAGCATCGACCCCGAGGAGTGGGCGGGCCTCGATCTGAGCTGTTGGAGCACCGCATTCAACGGCGCCGAGCCGGTCCGGCACGAGACGCTGGATCGTTTCGCCCGCGCCTTTGCCCCGGCCGGCTTCCGCCGTGAAGCGTTCTACCCCTGCTACGGGTTGGCCGAAGCCACCCTGTTCGCCGCGGGCGGGACGCCAGGACGCCGGCCGGAGGTCCGCGACGTTGATGCGGCTGGTCTGGAGCAGAACCTCGCGCTGCCGTCCGCTTCCGGAGAGCGGGGGGGCCGCAGACTGGTGAGCTGCGGTCGTCCCTGGCTGGAGCAATCGATTCTCATCGTCGATCCCGGTTCCGGAGCATCCTGCGCCGAAGGCCAGGTCGGAGAGATCTGGGTCGGCGGCGCGAGTGTAGCCCAGGGATACTGGGGCAAGCCCGAAGAGACGGCGTGGGCATTCCGCGCCCGTTTGGCGGCCGGGCAGGGCCCGTTTCTGCGCACCGGAGATCTGGGCTTTCTGGACGGGGGCGAGCTGTTCGTCACCGGCCGTCTCAAGGACCTGATCATCCTTCGAGGGCGCAATCACTACCCCCAGGACATCGAGCTGACCGTCGAGAGCAGTCACCCGGGATTGCGGCCCGGCGGCGGCGCGGCGTTCTCTGTCGACATCTCGGGCGAGGAGAGGCTGGTGGTCGTGCAGGAGATGCAGCGGCATCCGCGCGCGAGCGTCGAGGCCATCGCCGAAGCCGTACGCCGGGCCGTCTCCGAGGAGCACGAGGTCCAGGTCCAGGAGCTGGTGCTGCTCAAACCGGGCAGCATCCCGAAGACCTCGAGCGGCAAGGTTCGGCGCCGGGAGTGCCGCGCTCGCTATCTCGCCGGCGATCTCGTGGCGTTGCACCGGAGCGTCACCCCGCAGAACACTCAGCGGCGGCTGCTCACCCGTGCTGGCTTGCTCGCTTTCGATCCGCCGGAGCGGACCGCCGCGCTCACGGCTTGGCTGGCCGACGAGATCGCCCGCCGCGGCGGGGTCGCCGCCGAGCGGCTCGACCTGGAGGCGACGCTCGCCGCCGCGGGGCTCGATTCCCTGGCCCTCTTCGATCTGCAGGCGCGGCTCGAGGCGGATCTGGGTCTCGCGCCATCGGTTGCCTCCCTGACCGAGCTCTCGATCGCGGCGCTCCGGGATCACCTTGTCGACGCTCTCGGGAAGGGGCCCGACGACGAACGCGACGGCCTGCCGCCGCTCGTACCCGGTGAGGTCCTCGGCGATCATCCCCTGTCCCCCGGCCAGGAGGCGCTCTGGTTCCTGGAGCAGTCCATGTCCGGGGAAGGGGTGGAGGGCGTGTTCCACATCGCCGCCGCCGCCCGGCTCGGAAGCGAGGTCGACGGCGCCGCCCTGCTCCGCGCGCTGGTCGCGCTCTCGGCGCGTCATCCAGCCCTTCGCACTGCCTTCCTGGCGACTGACGGCGCGCCCTGCCAGCGGGTCCACGCGAGCCTGCCTCCCGATCTGGGAGAGGTGGACGCGACAGAGTGGAGTGCGGAGGAGCTGGACGGTGAGCTGCGGCGCGAAGCGAGACGGCGGTTCGATCTGGCGCAGGGGCCACCGCTGCGCCTGCGGGTCTTCGCCCGTCCCGGCGGCGAGCGGGTCCTTCTGCTGGTCCTCCATCACCTCGCCGGAGATTTCTGGTCGCTCGCCGTGCTGCTGCGCGACTGGGCGACCCTGTATGCCAGGGAGCGCAGCGTCAACCGGCCGCCGCTGCCAGACCTGCCCGCCGCCTATACCGACTTCGTCCAGTGGCAGCGGCGCCTCCTCGCCGGCCCCGTCGGCGAGCGCCTCGAGCGCACCGGGCTCGACCGCCTGCGCGGCGCGCCGCTCTCGCTCGACCTCCCAACCGACCGGCCGCGCCCGCGGGCCGCCGCCCACTCGGGGGCCCTGCTCGGCCTGCAGCTCGGTCCGGAAACCACCGGCCGGTTGCGCGACCTCGGTCGTGCCCACGGGGCCACCCTGTTCACGACATTCCTGGCTGCCTTTCAGGTCCTCCTCGGACGTCTCACCCGCCAGGACGACTTCCTCGTCGGGGCCCCCGCTACCGGGCGGCGCGACCACCATCTCGACGGCGTCGTCGGCTATTTCGTCAACCCGATCGTGCTGCGGGCCGATCTGACCGGCGATCCGCTGTTCTTGGCGTTCCTCGCACGGACCCGGCAGACGGTGGCCGAGGCCCTGGAGCTCCGCGACCTCCCCTTTGCGCAGCTCACCCGGCGGCTGCAGCCGGTGCGCGATCCCGCCCGGCCGCCGATCTTCCAGGTCCAATTCGTGCTCCAGCGGGCGGCACCGTTGCAGGATCCGGGTCTGGCCGCTTTCGCCGTGGCGCAGGCGGGAGCGCGCATCGAGCTGGAGGGGCTCGTCCTGGAATCGCTCCGACTGGATCCCGGCACGGCCCAGCTCGACCTGACCTTGTTCGCCGCCGAGGTCGGGGACGCTCTGGTGCTTTCGTGCGAGTACGACAGGGCCCTCTTCGATCGAGTGACGATCGAGCGTTGGCTCGGGCACCTGCGGACCCTGCTGGGCGCGGCCGCCGCGCACCCGGCGAGGCGGCTCGGAGAGCTGCCGCTGCTCACCCAATCCGAGCGACATCAGCTCCTCCGGGAGTGGAGTGACACTGCACCTTCGGTCCCGCGGGCGACCCGAGCTTGCCTGCACGACCTGTTCGAGACGCAGGCACGCCGCACACCGGACGCCGTGGCCCTGATCGATGGTGCAAGAGAGATCCGCTACCGCGAGCTTGATCAGGCCGCCGACCGCATGGCGGAGCTCCTGCGCCATCTCGGCGCCGGGCCGGAGGTGGTGGTCGGTGTCCGCCTGGAACGCTCCGCCGCCATGGTCGTGGCCCTGCTCGGCATTCTCAAGTCAGGAGCGGCGTACCTGCCGCTCGATTTGCACCTTCCGCTCCCGCGTTGCGCCGACATGCTCGACAGCGCACGAGCTTCCATCCTGGTCAGCGAACAGCGGCTGGCGACCGGGTTGGCCCAGCTCCCCTGGAGGCGGCCGCTGCTTCTGGTGGACCCGTTGGGCCGGGGTTCTCTCTCTGAGGGAGAGTGGGCAGAAGGGGGGAGAGGACGCAAGGGGGCGGGCGCAGATCAGGACAACCTGGCGTATGTGCTCTACACCTCCGGTTCCACGGGAACGCCAAAGGGCATCGCCATCACCCATCGCAGCGCCGTCGAGCTGGTGCGTTGGGCGGGCACGGTCTACGGGGCGGACGAGCTGGCTGGGGTGCTCGCCGCCACCGCCCTGAGCTTCGACCTGTCGGTCTTCGAGCTGTTCGTCCCCCTCGCTTGGGGAGGCGCGGTGATTCTGGCGCAGAACGTTCTGGAGCTGCCGGCTTTGCCCGCCTCCGGGCGTGTCACCCTGGTCAACACCATCCCGACGGCGATCTCCGAGCTGGTGCGCGCGGGGAGCCTCGGGGCGTCCACCCGCACCGTGAATCTGGCCGGAGAGCCTTTGTCGCGCGCGCTGGCCAAACGGATCTACGCGACGGGAACGGTTGAGCGCCTGTGGAACCTTTACGGCCCTTCCGAGGACACGACCTACTCGACGTTCTCGCGGGTCGCCCGAGAAAGCTCCGCGGCGCCGAGCATCGGCCGTCCAATCGTGGCCACGAAGGCCTACGTGCTGGCGGCCGGTCCGGGACAACTGCCGGCGCCCATGGGCGTTCCCGGAGAGCTGTACCTCGGTGGCGCAGGCCTGGCGCGGGGTTACCTGCACCGTCCTGACTGGACGGCCGAGCGCTTCCTCCCGGATCCGTTCGCGGCCGAGCCCGGCGCCCGGCTGTACCGGACGGGGGATCTGGTCCAGTGGACGGCGACGGGGGAGTTGGAGTTTCTGAGCCGCGTGGACCACCAGGTGAAGATCCGGGGCTTTCGCGTCGAGTTAGGTGAGGTCGAGGCAGCTCTCGACCAGCATCCCGTGGTGGCACAGTCGGTGGCAGGCGTCCAAGGCGAGGGTGGAGACCGGCGCCTCATCGCCTATCTCCGCCTCCAGCCGGGCGAGGGAGACCCGGGAGCGGCCGAGTTGCGGCGGTTCCTCCGGGCGAGCCTGTCGGATTTCATGGTGCCTTCGGCCTTCCTGGTTCTCTCATCGTTCCCGCTGACCCCGAGCGGCAAGGTGGATCGCAAGGCCCTGCCGCCCCTGGAGCCGCAACGTCTCAAGGAGCGCTATCTGGCGCCGCGCACGCCGGTCGAGGAGGTCCTCGCCGGAATCTGGACCGAGCTCCTCGGCGGCGACCGGATCGGGACGGCCGACCACTTCTTCGACTTGGGCGGACATTCTCTCGTCGCCATGCGGGTGATCTCGCGGCTGCGGAGCGTCTTTGGCGTCGAATTGCCGCTGCGCGTCCTCTTCGAAGCTCCGAACTTGGCGGATCTGGCCGCCCGGGTCGAGGAGGCGCGGCGGGCGGGCGCGGGCCAGCGGACTCCGCCTCTGGTTCCCGTGCCGCGGCAAGGAGCTCTTCCCCTGTCGTTTGCGCAGCAGCGCCTCTGGTTCATCGATCCGCTCGAACCGGTCCGGTCGCTCTACAACGTCCCGGTGGCGTTGCGGGTGGAAGGGCCGCTGGACTCCGAGGTGCTGGCGCTCTGTCTCGGCGAGGTCGTGCGCCGTCACGAGACGTTGCGCACGGTGTTCGCCGAGGTGGAGGGCTCGCCGGTCCAGGTGATCCGGCCGGCGTCCCCCTTCGGGCTGACCGTGGTGGACCTGTCCGGTCTTCCGGAGAGAGTGCGTGAGGCGCTGGCGCTCACTCTGGAGGGTGAAGAGGCCGGCCGCCCCTTCGATCTCGGGTGCGGTCCGCCGCTACGCTGTACGCTGCTGCGGCTGGCGGACCATGAGTCCGTCCTCGCGCTGACCCTGCATCACATTGCCGGCGACGGCTGGTCGATGGGAATCCTGGTGCGCGAGGTCAAGGCTCTCTATGAGGCGTTTGTCAAAGGCGCCCCGTCTCCCTTGCCGGAGCTGCCGGTGCAGTACACGGATTTTGCGGTATGGCAACGATCCTGGCTGCACAGTGAGGTCCTCGAAGAGGAAATCTCCTTCTGGCGCCGGCAGCTTGCGGGTCTGCCGCCTCGGCTGGAGCTTCCTGTCGACCGCCCCAGGCCTAGGGTGCAGAGCTTCCGAGGCGCCGCACGGCCCGTGCGGCTGTCTGCCGAGCTCACCCGTCGGTTGCAGGACCTGGGCCGGCGCCAGGGTGCAACGCTTTTCATGGTGCTGCTGGCCGGCTTCCAGGCTCTTCTGGCGCGCTACAGCGGACAGGACGATCTGGTCGTGGGCTCACCCGTTGCCGGACGCGACCGGGTCGAGACCGAAGGACTGATCGGATTCTTCGTCAACACTCTGGTCTTGCGGGGAGACCTGGCGGGCACACCCACGTTCGGCGAGCTTCTCGGCCGGGTGCGCGAGACCGCGTTGGCCGCCTATTTGCATCAGGACGTCCCGTTCGAAAAGCTGGTCGAGGAGCTGGCCCCGGAGAGGAGCCTCGCCCACGCCCCCTTGTTCCAGGTGGTGCTCGTCCTGCAGAACGCTCCTGTCGAAAGCCTGGAGATCGAGAGTCTGCGCCTGAGGCTGTTGAATGTGGCAGCGGCGATGGCGAAGTTCGATCTCACGGTCAACCTCTCGGAGCAAGGGGAGGGGCTCGTCGGTATCGTCGAGCACGCCACCGATCTTTTTGACGCCGCGACCGTCGACCGGCTGTTCGCGGGCTTCGAGCGGCTGCTGGCGGCGGCGGTGGCCGAGCCGGATCTACGGGCCGCGGAGCTGCCGCTGCTTAGTGCGGCGGAGCGGCAACAGCTCCTTGAGTGGGGAGGGATCCGGGAGGAGCATGCCGCGGTCTCGACGCTCCATAGCCGTTTTGCGGTGCGAGCCCGGCAGGCTCCCGACGCCCCGGCTCTGACCTGCGGTGACGTGACGGTGACCTACGGCGAGTTGCACTGGCGGTCCAATCAACTGGCCCGCTGGCTGCGCCGGCACGGCGCAGGCCCCGAGAGCCGCGTCGGTCTGTACCTGGACCGCTCCGTGGACCTAGTGGTAGGCATCCTGGGCGTCCTCAAGGCCGGCGCGGCCTACGTGCCACTCGAGCCTGGCTCGCCGCGGGAGCGGCTGGCCTTCGTCCTCAAGGACGCAGACATCCGGATCGTGGTGGGGGCCGAGGCGCTGGTTGCCGAACTGCCGGAAACGGCTGTCCGGATCCGCCTCGATGCCGAGCGCGAGCTGCTGGAGAGGCTTCCTGCCGGTGATCTCCAGCCTCTGGACGACGGGTCGAGCTTGGCCTACGTGATCTACACCTCGGGCTCCACCGGCCATCCCAAGGGCGCTCTGATCACCCACGGCAACGTCGCGCGGCTCTTCGACGCCACCGAGTCCTGGTTCGGGTTTGGCGAGCGGGACGTGTGGACGCTGTTTCACTCCTATGCCTTCGACTTTTC
>DATHUD010000316.1:0-29266 GCA_035462575.1 Thermoanaerobaculia bacterium
CGAGAACATGTCGGCCGTCCCAGCTCCCCAGGCTTCGGTCTCTCCTGCGGTCAAAACGAGCCCAATCGTGTTGCGGTTTACGGACCGCTACATGAGACCGGAGAGGAACACTCTGTCCGCCTACGACGCGAGCGAGGGGGCTTTGTACGTTCTCTTCATGCTGGTGCTGGTGAGCCATGAGCTGGCCCCGCGTGTCTTCGCAGTGGACAATTTCGATCAGGCCCTGCATCCCCGGCTCGCACAGGCCCTCACCCGCTTGCTGGCGGAGCAGGTAGCAAAGGACGGGACGCGGCAAGTCCTCGCCACCACACACAATCCCCTTGTCCTCGACGGGCTGGATCTTACCAACCCGGCGATCCGGCTCTTTGCAGTGGACCGAAGTCCCCAGGGTGCGACCCAGGTCCGCAGGATCGAGGTCACCCCCGCGCTCCTCGAAGAGGCAGACAAGGGGCTCAGCCTCTCCCGTCTCTGGGTGATGGGGCGCCTTGGGGGCGTCCCTCGGCTGCTCTGATGATCCGGGTCGGGATCGTGGCCGAGGGCAAGTCGGACTGGCTCGCCCTCGAAGAGCTGATACGGGCAGTTCATCCTGACATCGAATTTGTCCGGCTCCGCCCGGATATGACCCCCACCTCTCAATCCCCCAATGGTTGGAAAGGGGTAAGGGCTTGGTGCCGTCAGGAAGGGTCTCGTCTAGAAGTGCTGATGACGGGAGTTGTAGGACAGCCGATTCATCTCCTGGTCGTTCACGTGGACTGTTCGATGGCCCACAACGTTGCAGCCTTGCATCCCTGTCCGCCCGCCCGAGAGACTGCGGACGCCCTGCGGGAGGTCGTCGCGAGAGATTGGCTGGGCCGTGTCCCACTGCCCACGTTTATCGTTCTGGCGACCCCATCCTGGACCACCGACACCTGGGTTACGGCCGCTCTGGAACCTCCCTATTCGGGGGGACAGCCACTGGAATGCGACCAGAATGTCGACAGGGAGCTCCATCGGAGAAGACTCCTCCCGATGAAGGAAGGGGAGCTCAAGAAGCCCGAGGCGAAGTTTCGTCCCCTTGCCGAGGAGATGGGGCGGAAGATCGACCACGTCTGCCGGGTCTGCACCGAAGCGGCTCGCTTTCGCGAGGATCTCACCGTTGCCCTGGCTGCCTTCCCGGGTGACCTGGACGGTCCTCCCGCGAGTTGATCACCGCCCTCCGAACTCCCGCACCTGCTTGCAGATGAAGCGGCCGTCCTCGAGGATCTTCATCTCCATGTCGAGGGACTTCGGCTTTTCGCTGTCGAGCGGAATGAAGCCGCAGTCCCTCCCCTCGGAGTAGCTGGGCTTCGCCCGGCAGTACGCCACCTCCGTGGTTCCGGCCAGGTCCACCAGCGTGAGCATCTGCTCGCGGCTGAGGACGGGGGTGGTCCGCTCCGGCCGGTCCGGGGCGGGCTTGGCGTAGCGGGTGATGGTGAGCGAGGTCGGCTCGCCGGAGGCTCCCAGGGCGGCGACGGTGACCTCGGAGTACGTCCCCGGATCGGGGTTGGTCACCAGGTTGTTCCCCTCCTGGACAGAGAGCGAGTAGCCGAAGACGTCCCGCGTGTTGAGGACCCGGGTGATCACCACGGCGTTCGCGGCCACGTCCGACTCGTTGTCGTAGGCGGCCACGATGGCGATGCCCATGGCGACCGTGTCGTGGTCGATGCGGGCGAAGGAGCGCTCTTCGATCGCCCGCTGGTTCCAGAGGCTCGCGTAGACCCCCTTGATGGCGCAGGCCACGGATTTGGGGAGGACCTTGCGCTTGACCTCGCTCCCGTCCTCGTCCTCGACCTCGATCCGGCAGGACTCGTCCTCGTTGTCCTTCTTGCTCACCGTGGCGGAGAAGCTGTCGTGGAGGCCCGCGCCGTCGAAGTTGGGGATGTCCTCGGCGTTGGCGCTCGAGCGGACCTTGATCTTCTTGACGCCCGGGAGGATCTCCTGGAGCTTGGCCTTGATGCGCTTCAGAGTCTCCGGGGGGAACCTGGCGTTCAGAAACGCGGTCTGGACCTCGCCGACATGCCGGGCCCGCTCGTTGCCGGAGAGGGTGCCCGCTTTCTCGGCCTCGATCAGGGCGGCGAGCTTCTCGCGAAGATCGCCGTTCGGCTCGTAGTCGACCAGGTCCCGGTAGTGCTGGAGCGGCACGCCGAAGCCCGTGGGCACGAGGTCGTAGCCAAGCACCTGGCTCGGCGTGCCCGCGTCGACCGTGCGGCCGAGGACGCGGCGGTGGGTGAGGAAGCCCAGGTTCGCGGCCTTGGAGCCGTAGCGCTTCGAGAACGCCAGGGTCTCGGAGGGTGAGCCCGCGGCCATCTCCGCGTAGGAGAGGAGGCGTGTCTCCGGCTCCCAGACGAGCGGAATCCACGGCAGGCTCATGCGCTCCGCGAGCTTCGCCGCCACCTGTTCGGGCGAGGTCTCTTCCAGAAGAAAGTCGTCCCTCTGCACCACGAAGTGGACCGGCTTGTCCGCCCAGGGCGCGAGGCGGGGGTGGTCCGGGGAGGCGTCGCGCAGCACCATGTTGGGGGTGTTGCGCTCCTTGGACTTCAGGTTGACGTGGGAATTGGCGTCCTGGACGGCGCGGGTGAGCACGCCCGCGACCACGGAGAGGTCGAGCGGCAACTCGTCGAAGACCGGGATGTCGGTGGGGGCGAGGCTGTTGTTGTCCTTCGGGAAGATCCGCAGGTAGCCCCAGGCCTCGCCCCGATGGAGGGGGATGTAGCGGATCGAGCCCAGGATACGGTCGATCGTCAGGCTCTCGATCCCCGCCGCGGCCAGTTCGGCGGAGACGGTGGCGACCGTCTGCTGCGTGCCGGTGGCCACGAAGGCGAAACGGGCGCCGGGGAGGGTGATCTTCTCCCGGACCTGCCGGACCGCGTCGAGCACGAGGCGCTCGCTGATCACGTCCTGGGGATAGAACTGCAGGCCGTAGACCGGCTCGCCGCTCCCTTCGAGGACGTACGTGTGGACCACGCCCGCCACATAGCGCTTCGTCCCTTCGGTGAAGTAGGTGATCCGGTTGAACTCCTCCAGGCCCTCCGGCACTCCCAGCGCCGCCCGGGCGAAGAAATAGTGATACCGGGCCGCCTCGGGGATCTCGCCGTCCTCCTCGAAATTGGCGTTGACGAAGTGGACCCCGGGAGCCTCCGGCCGCCGCCAGTCGAGGAGGAACTTGCACGCGCGGCCGTTGGCGACGAGGTCGCTCGCCGGGACCGAGATCGCCTCGTACTGCTCGGCGGAGACGATCTCCGGGAGATCCAGGGGGAGGGCGGGAGCGGCGGCCAGGGTGGGGGCGGCGGCCGGCCGGGGAGGGGACGCCGATCGGGTGAATCCGAGCATGCTCGACCTCCTGGTGAGGGTTCCTCCGGATCATCACAGCAAACGTGGAGAGAAGAAAGAGGGAAGACAGGGTAAAATCAGCGCGGTTTCAACGGGCTATTTCAATGAGCGAATTGCGGGGCATCGGCGAACGCTATCGGCTGGACGGCCTTGTGGTCTCGGACGGCGCGGGGAGCGTGTTCCGCGGGACCGACACCCGATCGGGGGAGGCGGTCTCGATCGAGCTGGTCCACGGCGAGATCCGGGAGGGAGCCGTGGAGGCGAGGGAGCGGTTTCTGGAGACGGCCCGTACGCTCCAGTCCCTCGATCATCCGAGTCTCCCGAAGGTTCTGGATTTCGGCTTCACCGGGTCCGGCAATCCCTTCCTCGTCACCGATCACGTCCACGGGCCGAGCCTCGAAGACCTGGCCGGCGTAGCGCCCGGCCGTCTGCTCTCCCTGTTGCTCGTGCTCGCGGACGGCCTCGAAGCCCTGGCCGGGCGGGGGATCGCGGTTCCTGCCCTCTCCCCCGCGGACATCCTCGTGGTGCCCGGCGCCGAGGGGGAGGGGATCCGTCTCCGGGGGCTCGGCCGCGCGGTGTCCGGAGAGGGCGGCGGGGTCGGCGGGAAGGGCGAGCGCGCCACCCTGCGCGCCTGCGCTCTTCTGGCCGCCGGGCTGCTGCGGATCTCTCCGAACGAGGTCGGCATCCCCCTGGAGCTGGCGGTCGAGCTCGACGATCCCGAGGCTCTGCGGGCGTTTTTGAAGGCCGCTTTTCAGGGCGATCCCGAGGGGCGCTACGCCTCGTTCCGGGAGGTCCGGAAGGCGTTGACCCAGGCGTTCCTCGGAACCTGGCGCGATGCGCCGCCGGTCTCGGCGGAGACGAGGCCGGACCTTCGCACGCTCGTCAGCCCGGAGCCGGAGCCGGACTTCGACCCCCGGACCCGCGTCCTCGACTCCGGGCTGAACGCGGGAGAGCCGGCGGACTGGAAGACCCAGGTCTATGTGCCGCCGCCGCCTCCTCCGGCTCCGCCTCCGCCGCCCGTGAGCGCCGCTCCCGCGCCGCCACCGCCGATGCTTCCGCCTCCCGCGAAGCCCCGGAGCCGCCTCTTCCTGATGGCCGGAGCCACCGCCGCGGCCCTGGTCCTGGCCGGCGCCTCCTACCTCCTCGGGCGACACGCCGCGGAGCCGCCGGCTCCCGCGCCTGCGGTGCGGCCGGCTCCGGCCGTGCCGGTGCCCGCCGACTCGCAGAGGCCCGCCCTTCCCGTCGAGCCCGTGCCGGAAGCCGTACCCCTCCCGCCGGAGCCCGCGAGCGATCGGGAGCGGGCTCGCAAGGAGGCGGAGGCCCGGATCGCCCGGGCCGCGGCGCAGAGGGAGAAGGCTGCGGCGGCGCTCGAATCCGAGGCGGAGGAGGCCATCGGCGCGGGGCAGTTCGACCTCGCCTTGAGCCGGCTCCAGGCCCTGCGCCAGGAATGGCCCGAGCGGGAGGGCATTGACGAGCGGATCGAGCGCGCGCGCGCCGAGCGCAAGGCGGACCTGGAGCTGGAGGCCGTGCTCGCGGCGGCCACCCGGGCCGAGCGGGACAACAAGCCTCTGGAAGGATTGGAGACGCTCGCCGGGGCGCGGCCCAACCGGCGCCTCGCCCCCCGGTTCCAGCAGACGCGGGAACGCCTGGAAGCCCTGCTCGCCCAGCTCGACCGCCTTCCCCCCGAGCTCACCCTGCGCGGTGGTCCCGAGATCGTCTACGACAAAGGGAAGCCCGCCCGCATCCCCCTGCGGATCACGGACGACCACGGCGTGAAGAGCACGGACGGCTGGGCCCGGGCCGAGGGCGGCCGTTTCGAGAAGGTGGCCTTGCGCCAGGTCTCGGGGTCCGACTACGAAATAGAGGTCTCTCCGGAGCTGCACGGCAACAAGACGGTCGAGGTCTACGCCGTCGCCTCCGACCACTCCGGCCACTCCGGCCAGCTCGCCAGCGCCGAGCGTCCCCTGAAAGTGAAACGAAAGAGGTGGATCGACCGGGTTCTGGGAGGGAAGGAGCCGGAGCGGCTCTAGCTCTCCGGCCGGACTCTCTCGGCGACCGCCGCCACCAGCCCTTCGTAGCCCGGCCGCGTGGCCTCGGCCGCGGGCTCGACGCCCTGATGGCGCAGCTCGGCGCTGGTCACCGGGCCGATCGAGGCGGCCAGGAGCTCGCCGCGGCGCCTCTCCCAGGCCGTTCCGAAGAGCTCGGCGAAGTGGCGGACGATGCGGGGGCTGGTGAAGGTCACCCAGCCGATGGGAGGCGGGGAGAAGAGCTCCGCGGCCAGGCGGGGGGCGTCTGAAGGGAGGCGCTTGTCGTAGGCCACCACGGCCACGGCCTCGGCCCCGGCGAACGAGAGCCCTTCGACGAGAGCCGACCGGGCGTCCGCGGCCTGGGGAATGAGGACGCGGCGCCGGCGTCCGACGCGCGGAGCGAGGTCGGCCACGAGCCCCTCGGCGTCGGCGCGGCGGGCCACGAGGTGGGGCTCGATCTCGTAGGCCCGGAGCGCCTCGGCCGTGGCCGGGCCGACCACGGCGATCTTCAGGCGGCCCGGGACGGCGCCGCCCGTGAGCGGCAGAAAGGCTTCGACGGCGTTGGCCGAGGTGAAGACGAGCCAGTCGTAGAGGGCGAGCTCGGTGGCCGCCCGCTCCAAGGGACGGGGATCGGCCGGTGGCAGGATCTCCAGGAGAGGGAGGATCGCGACCGTGGCCCCCGCCGTTTCGAAGGCGGCCGCGAAGCTGTCGGCCTGGTGCTCGGCGCGGGTGACGACGACGCGGACGCCGGTCAAGGGAGACCTCACCCCCGGAGCCTCGCCAGCACCGCGTCCGCCCCGTTCTCCCGCATGGCGGCCACGCAGGCGTCCGCGAGCTCCACGGGCTCGTTCCCCACGGCTTCGCCCCGGGCGAACAGGGTGCCGTCCGGTGTCACGAGAAGGGCGGTGAGGCGGAGCCGATCCCCCTCGGGACGGGCCCAGGCGGCGAGCGGCAGCGTGCAGTCCCCTCCGAAGGCGGCGACCACCCGGCGCTCGGCCGCGGCGGCGCGGGCGGTCAGGGCGTGGTCGAGCGCGCGGCAGAACGCCTCCGCGGGTCCGCCGGCCTTGACCTCCAGGGCGAGCGTCCCCTGGCAGGGAGCGGGAAGGAGCACGTCCGGCGCGATCGGATGGGCCGGGAGGCCGTGGAGCCCCAGGCGGGCGAGGCCGGCCGCGGCGAGGATCACCCCGCCCGCGTGGCTCTCCCGCCACTTGCGCAGGCGGGTGTCCACATTGCCCCGGATCGGCTCCACCCGGAGGTCCGGCCGCCGCAGGAGGATCTGCGCCCGGCGGCGCAGCGCTCCGGTCAGGACGACCGCTCCCTCGGGCAGGCCGTCGATGTCTTCGGCCTGGTCCGAGACCAGCACGTCCCGCGGGTCGGCCCGCTCGGGGTGGGCGGCCACCAGGAGCCCCGGGGGCAGGGTGACCGGCAGATCCTTCATGCTGTGCACGGCGAGGTCGAGCGAGCCGTCGAGCAGGCCGTTTTCGAGCTCCATGGTGAAGAGCCCCTTGCCTCCCACCTCGGCGAGGTCGCCCGGCACCACGTCGCCCGTCGTGGTGATGGGGACCAGCTCCACGGTGAGGCCGGGGTGCCGCGCTTCGAGGGCGCGGGCCATCATTCCGGATTGCGTCATCGCGAGGGCGCTCCGGCGGGTGCCGAGGCGGAGGCGGACGGCCGTGTCAGGATTTGTCGTCGTCGTCATCCAGGTGGAACAGCTCTCGAACGAGGTCGAGCCGCGGGAGGTCCTGAGCGCCGTCGTGGGACCGCAGCCGCTTGCTCGGGTGGTGGAGGATCTTGCGCACCAGCGAGCGGGTCAGCTTCTCGAGGTCCGCGTGCGTTTCGGCGGGGAAGTGGGAGAGGGCTTCCGCGAGCTCCTGCTGGCGGATCCTCTCCGCCTGCTTCTGGAGCCTCGCGATGAGCGGCTCGGCTTCGAGCCCCCGGTACCAGCCCCGGAAGTGGGAGAGCTCCTGCTCCAGGATCTCCTCGACCTTGGGGACCTCTTCCTTGCGCTTCTTCAAGTTGCGCTGGATCAGGTGGTCGAGCGAGTCGATCGTGTGGAGGAAGAGGTTGCCGATCTTGCCGGCCGAGGGCTCGACGTTTCGCGGCACGCCCAGGTCCACCACCAGGAGCGGATCGGCCGGCCGGTAGCTCATCGCCTCCTTGAGCTGCTTTTTCGTGAGCACCGGCTCCTCGGCGCCCGTCGAGGCGATCACCAGCTCGGCCGTGCGCACGGCGGCCAGCCGCTCCTCGAAGGGGACGAGGATCGCCTCGGGGAACTCCTCCTTGAACTGCAGGGCCCGCTCGACCGAGCGGTTCGCCACCTTGAGCTCCTTGGCCCCGCGCTCGACGAGCGGCCGGGCGACCGAGCGGGCGATCTCGCCCGCGCCGATCAGGACCACCCGGCAGTGCTCCAGGCCCTTGAAGATGTTGCGGGCGAGCTCGACCGTGGCATAGCCCAGGGAGACCGCGCCTTCGGAAAGGGCCGTCTCCTGGCGGGCGCGCTTGCCCGCCGAGGCCGCGGTCCGCAGAAGCCTCCGGAGCACCGGCCCGGCCGCGCCCACGGCCTCCGCGAGAGCGGTCGCCTGCTTGACCTGCCCCAGGATCTCCGGCTCGCCGAGCACCATGGATTCGAGCCCGCTCGCGACCGCGAGGAGGTGGTGGGCCGCCTCGCCGTTCCTCTTCACGTAGAGCCGCCCCGGCCGCTCCATCTCCTGCACCCGGGAGAGGAAGACCGTCTCCAGGGCGGCGCGGTAGGCCTCGTCCTCCTCCCGCGGCTGCAGGTAGACCTCCGTCCGGTTGCAGGTCGAGAGCAGGAACACCTCCCCGATCCCGGGGGAGGCCAGCAGATGGACCAGGACGTTCTCCGCCTCGTCCTTGCCGACCGACACCCGCTCGCGCAGCTCGATCGGGGAGCAGCGGAAGTCGGTGCCGATCAGAAGGAGGGGAGGGTCCATCCTGGGGGATGCGGCGGCGGGTCTCAGGTGCGGCTCGGCCATCGTCCTGCAGCGTCCTACAGGAAGCCGTGGAAGTCTGTGAAGAAGAAGTTCACCGCCACCAGGGAGAACAGGATCGCGCCGAGGCCGGCCAAGCTCGCCATGGCCGTCTGCCGCCCCTGCCACCGGCGCAGGCGCCGCAGGAGGAGCGCCGCGGCGTAGAGCACCCAGGTGGCCAGGGTCACCAGGATCTTGGGGTCCTGGAGCCACCGGTCGTGGTACAGCCGCTCGGCCCAGAAGGCGCCGGTCACGACCGCCCCGGTGAGCGTGATGAACCCCACCGAGAGGGCCCCGATCATCATCCTCTCCAGGGTTTCGAGGGGCGGGAGCTTGCCGTAAAAGGTGGAGAAGCGCCCGGCCTTGAGCTCCCGGTAGAGCTGGAGGAAGAGGAAGGCGTACCCGGCGGCCACCACGAACGCGGCGTAGCCCAGGAGGGCGAGCGACACGTGGAGCGCGAAGAACGGGTTGTGGAAGATCTCGCGGTCCGGCGGGTTGGGCCGCGTGAGGACCGAGGAGAGGAGCTGGAAGAAGAAGACCAGAGACAGGATCCAGAACCCCGTCGACCGCTCCCGCCCGTGCCACTCGACGAACGTGTACACCACGGCCACCGAAAAGGCCACGATGGAGAGCGCCTGCGACACCGTGGAGGCCGGGAACTGCCGGTAGTGGACGGTCAGGACCACGAGATAGGCCAGGTGGAAGAGCACCGTTCCCTGAAGCGCCGGGGTCGCCACCCGGCTCGCGACCGGGTGAGGGGCGAAGAAGAGGAAGCCGTAGGCCACCGCAACCAGGAGATAGGCGAGCGGGAGCAGGGTGCTGGCGACGTCGAGGAAGGTCTGCACGGGCTCTGATCGTAACATCTTCTTGCCCCACCCCCCATCCTTTGCTACTGTCCCCGGCGGTTGTCTCCGGGGTTCCGTAAATGGAAAGCGGTCAACGACATCAGTCCACGAGAGAGCGGATATGGCCAACGTCGTCATCGTCGGAATGCAGTGGGGGGATGAAGGGAAGGGCAAGATCGTCGATCTCCTCTGCCCGGCCTTCGACGCGGTCGTGCGCTACCAGGGGGGGCACAACGCGGGCCACACGGTCCGCTTCCGGGACCAGCACTTCTCGCTCCACCTGATCCCCTCGGGGATCCTCCACGCCGACATGCTCTGCGTGCTGGGCAACGGCATGGTGGTGGCGCCCGACGCGCTCCTGGGCGAGCTCGCCCGCCTCTACGAGGCCGGCGTCCGCTTCGACGGCCGCCTCTTCCTCTCGAATCGCGCCCACGTGCTCCTGCCGTGCCACGCCGAGCTCGACAAGGCCCGCGAGGAAAGCCAGGGCGCGGGCAAGATCGGCACCACCTCCCGGGGCATCGGCCCGGCCTACGAGAGCAAGGTCTCCCGCTTCGGCCTCCGGATGGTCGACCTCTTCGCGCCGGACCTTGAAGAGCGCCTGCGCCTGCTCCTCTCCCGCATCCAGCACGAGCTCACCCACCTGAAGGGAGAGCCCCTGACGTCGCCCGCCGCCTACGCCGACCAGTGCCGCGAGTGGGCCGAGCGCCTGAAGCCCTCCCTGCGGGACACCGAGCAGCTCCTGAACACCTGGATCCGCGAGGGCAAGGACATCCTCTTCGAGGGGGCCCAGGGGGCGCTTCTGGACGTGGACCACGGGACCTATCCCTACGTCACCAGCTCCAACTCCACGGCGGGCGGCGCCTGCACCGGGACCGGCGTGCCCCCCACGCGGATCCACGGGGCGATCGGCGTGCTCAAGGCCTACACCACCCGGGTGGGGGGAGGCCCCTTCCCGAGCGAGCTCGTGGGCTCCACGTCCGACTTCCTGCGCCGCCGGGGCAACGAGTTCGGCACCACGACCGGGCGTCCCCGCCGCTGCGGCTGGTTTGACGCGGTCGTGGCCCGCTACGCCCAGCTCCTGAACGGGGTGGACACCGTGGCGCTCACCAAGCTCGACGTCCTGGACGACTTCGACGAGATCCCCGTCTGCGTCTCCTACAAGCTCCACGGCGAGATCCTGAGAAACCTCCCGCCGGACCGCCGGAGCCTGGAGGCCGCCGAGCCGGTGCTCCGCACGATGAAAGGGTGGAAGCGCTCGACTGTGGGCATCCTCGACGAGGCCGACCTGCCGCGGGAAGCCCGGGACTACGTCGACTTCATCGAGCAGGAGATCGAAGCCCCCGTCTCCTTCATCTCGACCGGCCCCCGCCGGGAAGAGACGATCGTGCGCGAGCACGAGAGCCTCGTCCGCCTCACCTCCGGGCGATTGGGGCGGGTCATCGAGCAGCGCTGACGGTTTCGGCTATACTCCCCCGCTTGGGGGCCGTTAGCTCAGTTGGTAGAGCAGCGGACTTTTAATCCGCGGGTCCAGAGTTCGAGTCTCTGACGGCCCACCATTCAAAATCAAGGACTCAGCGGCAATCTCGAGTTGCCGCTCATGCCTTCCTCTGCCTGAAGCTGCAATCCTCCTTGCCGCTGGTCCTCGATTCGAGACATCGAATCCCGTCTTGACGCTAAAAGCTAAAAGCTCCTTGGATAAAATGATTGGGGGTGGGGTACCTCTCTAACGCCCTTCCGGGAGGAGAATATGCAAGTGCTTCGTGTGGCAGTGGTCGTCGCAGGGTCCTTCCTTGTCCTCCCCAACTCCCCGGCTCTTGCAGGTTGCGTCTCCTGCGGCACCGATGGTGAGTGCTTCGACGTCGCGGAGGGCTTCTCCGGCAATTGCGCTTGCATCATCAAGACGCGGGGTGAGTCGGTCATCTGCACGCCCAGCGGCGTCTGCGACCCGAACCAGGCCAATACCTGCGACGAGGACGACAACCCCTGGGTGAACGCCTCTCCTGGGGAGGAGATCTCCGCCAAGTTCCTTTCCAAGATCGACGCCGCAGATCCCCTCCTCGCCGCCGCGTTGTCCGGAGCGATCACGGATGAGCTTTCCCGCACCGGGCTCGTGGTCAAACGCTACCTGCTGACCGGAGAACACACCGGGACGATCAGCCGAAGGAATGGCGCCGGCTACCGATTCACCGTTCAGGCCGGGCAGATCGCCCAGAACGCCTTCTCCGTGGCTGTGACGATCGAGGAGGAGGGGACTCCTCGCCTGAGCCGGTACGAAGGCGTCATCTTGGAGAAGGGGAGAGCCGGCCGGCTGGATCGGATCGGGGAGAAGGGCCGTACCCGGGTCGTGGCCTGGAACAGCCGAGACGATCGCGATCGAGACCGCACGAATTAGGGGAGCCTCGCCCTGGGCTGACAATGGACTAGCACTCGAGCCCCCTCGATCTCGCCGCCGAGGCCAGCGCCTCGGAGGTGGCAATTTTCAACCGCTATCCCGGCCCGCTAACGGCTAAACGGCCGCGAATAGCCGTTAACTCCTCCTGTTTACCGCTATCCGGACCGGATAGCCGTTAACTCGGCTGAAATAACCGTTAACTCGCCGAGTTAGTGGCTATCTCGTCCCGTTAGAGGATAAATCTGCCGACTTGTCGCTATTCAGCAAAGGGGTCCTTAGGCTTCCCGAAGCTGTCACAGGTGCCTAGTTCTACGAGGCATGGAGCGCTCCGGGCCTCCCAGATCGACGAGGCCGCCACAGGCGCGTAGGCGGAGGTTCGCCCCGGTGCGGTGTGCTCCCGCCTCGCGGGGCGAGGGGGGGAGGCGCTCGATCCACCGAGGACCAACCCGGGACGAGCCGGATTCCTGTCCCGTTTGCGCCAAGAGCCCACACTTGATGAACAGGAGGCGCGCGTTCCAGGCTCCACGTCCGCCACGTCCGGACCTTTTCTCTCCGGGGCTGACGCCGTGGGCAGGGTCGTTTCCCCTTTCGCGATTTCCCACCCGGGAGGGCGGGAGATATCCGCCCCCAAATTGTCCGGCCCCCTGCCTTTGCGGGTATTGGGGCCGCGGATCGGGACGGGTACAAGACAAGAACATCCGTCAGAGGAGGATCGCATGGAACCTTCCTCGTCCTTGTCCATCAGGGCGGCACACATTCGCCGACAGCCGGACCACCCGCAGATCCCATGCGATGAACGTCAGGAGATTCGATGAACAGAAGCCTTGTCATTTTCTTGCTGTTCCTGCAGGTGGCCCTCTCCGCTTGGGGTCAGCAGACCGCGGCGCCGGGCACGCCGGCTCCGCAGACCCCGCTGACCCCGGTGACGGAGGACGGCACCGTGCCGCCGGGGCAGTACTCGGTCGACGCTCCCCGGCTCGACGGGGCGCCGAAGCTGGACGGCAAGCTCGACGACCCGGTCTGGCAGAGCGCCACACTGCTCGACAACTTCGTCCAGTACGAGCCGGACGAGGGGGTGCCCGCCCTGCAGAAAACGGAGGTCCGGGTCGGCTACGACTCCCAGAACCTCTATTTCGGCGTCCGCTGTTTTGACACGGAGCCGGACAAGATCGTCGCCGCGATCCGGCAGCGGGACGGCGCCCTCGATTACGACGACTCGGTCCGCATCTTCCTCGACACCTTCCGCGACCGGAAAAACGCCTTCACCTTCTGGGTGAACCCCCTGGGTGCCATGACCGACGGCGTGCTCCGCAACGAGGGGGAGGAGCAGAGCCTCGACTGGGACGGGCTCTGGGAGGTGGCCACCTCCCGGGACGCCGAGGGTTGGACGGCGGAGATCGCGATCCCTTTCAAGACGCTGCGCTTCGCGAAGAACGATCCCCAGGTCTTCGGGTTCAACATCCAGCGCTACGTGGCACGCACGCGCGAGGAGTCGTACTGGCGGCCGGTGCTCCGCGCCTGGGGGCACAACGGGCGTTTCCGGGTCTCCGAGTACGCGGAGATGCGCGGGATGACGGACCTGGTCCCCGGCGGGCGCTACCAGTTGAAGCCGTATGTGCTCTCGCAGGCCCGGCGGGACGATTTCGGAGCCCGGGACAATACCGCGACGGGCGACATCGGCGGAGATTTAAAATTCAACATCACCCCCGGCCTGGTGGCGGACCTCACGGTCAACACCGACTTCGCCGAGGTGGAAGCCGACCAGCAGCAGATCAACCTCAACCGCTTCAAGCTCTTCTACCCCGAAAAGCGCGAGTTCTTCCTCGAAGGCGCCAACCTCTTCTACTTCGGCGACCGGATCGAGCCGTACGACGTCCCCGAGCGCTTCATCTTCTTCTTCAGCCGCCAGATCGGCCTGACCGAGAACGGCCTCCAGGAGGTCCCCGTGCTGGGCGGGGCCAAGGTCGCCGGCAAGGTGGGGGACTGGAGCATCGGCGCGTTGAACTTGACGACCGAGGACGTCCAATACGCGAACACCCTCGGGCAGAGGATCGAGGAGCCGCGGACGAACTATTCCGTCCTGCGGGTCAAGAGGGACCTCTACTCAGGGTCCACGATCGGCCTGATCGGTCTCAGCAAGGAGGCCTCCGGCGGCGGGGACAACCTCGGGGGCGGGTTCGACTGGGACCTCAAGCTCCCCGGGGGCTTTGGCACGATGGGCTACGCGACCCGGACCTCCACCCCCGGCGTCGACGGCGGGGACTCCGCGTTTTCGGGCGACATCCTGTACCGCAACAAGATCATGCGGGTGCGGACGGTCTATTCCGAGATCGGCGAGAACTTCAACCCGGAGATGGGGTTCATCACCCGCGTCGGCATCCGCAAGAGCCAGGGTGACGTCGGATTCATCCTGACTCCGGGCAAGAAGTGGCTCCACAAGCTCTTCCTGATCTCGGACCTGAACTACGTGACGAATCTGGACAACGACCTGGAATCGCGGAACCTGAAGCTCGAGGCGAACCTGGTCGCCCGCGACAAGTCGGGGGTCGCCTGGATCTACACGGACAACACCGAGGTGCTGACTGAGCCCCTGGTCCTCCAGGGCGTGCTGATCCCCCCCGGCCACTACCGGTTCCACAACCTGTTCACAGGGATCGGCACGGACTACAGCCGCAAGGTCGGCGTCACCGTCTGGTACGAGACCGGGACCTTCTACGGCGGCGACCGGTGGCACGGCCTGCTCTCGGTGGCGGTGAAGCCGATCGAGGGCATGGTCCTGGTCGGCCAGTACGACCGAAACGAGGTCGATCTCCCGAACGGGTCGTTCACGACCGACATCGCGTCGGCCAACGTGGCCTACTCGTTCTCCGCGAAGGTCTTCTCCCGGGTGGTCCTGCAGTGGAACAAGGAGGACAACTTCCGGGCCAACGTCCTGCTCGACTGGGCCTGGCGTCCGGGCTCGAACATCTACCTCGTCTACAACAGCACGGAAGACCTGCTGGATGTCCAGCGCGGCTCGCGGCTCAGCACTCTCGCCCCGGGGCATTCGCTCACCTTGAAAGTGGCCCGGCGCTTCGACTTCTGAGGCCTCCATGAGCGATAGGACGACCGATCTCGAGAAGGCGCAGACACTCTCGGACCTCCTGCGGCTCCGGGCCCTCCACCAGCCGGACCGGCGGGCCTACACCTTCCTCTCGGACGGGGAGACGAAGGAGGTCCACCTCACCTACGGCGAGCTCGACCTCCAGGCGCGCGCCGTGGCCGCCCGCCTCCAGGCGCTGGCCTCCCCCGGAGAGCGCGCCCTCCTGCTCTATCCGCCGGGGCTCCAATACGCGGCCGCCTTCTTCGGCTGCCTCTACGCCGGGATCGTGGCGGTACCGGTCTACCCGCCGCGGCCCAACCGGCCGGACCCGCGCTTCCTCGCGATCCTCTCGGACGCCCGGGCGCGGGTGGTGCTCACCACCTCGGCGATCCTGCCCAACGCCGAGCGGCTCCTTCAGGGGGACGCGCCGGTGCTCTGGCTCGCGACGGACGGCCTGAACGGCGATTCGGCGGCGCGGTGGCGGGACCCGGGCGTAGGGCCGGACGACCTGGCCTTCCTTCAGTACACCTCGGGCTCGACCTCGTCGCCCAAAGGGGTGAGGGTCGCCCACGGCAACCTGCTGCACAACGAGGCGCTGATCGGCCGCGCCTTCGGGATGACCCCGGAGTCGGTGGTGGTGGGGTGGCTCCCGCTCTACCACGACATGGGGCTGATCGGGAACCTCCTCCAGCCGCTCGCCGCCGGGTGCCCGTGCGTGCTGATGTCGCCGGTCGACTTCCTCCAGAAGCCGCTGCGATGGCTGCAGGCGATCTCGCGCTACGGCGGGACGGTGTCGGGCGGTCCGAACTTCGCCTACGACCTCTGCGTGCGAAAGATCGGCCCGGCGGAGAAGGAGGGGCTCGACCTCTCCCGCTGGCAGGTGGCCTTCAACGGCGCCGAGCCGGTGCGTGCGGAGACCCTGGACCGTTTCGCCTCTGCGTTCGCGCCCTGCGGTTTCAGGCGCGAGGCGCTCTTCCCCTGCTACGGCCTGGCCGAGGCCACCCTCTTCGTGACCGGCGCCGGCCGCGGGGAGCCCCCGGTCGTCTCCCGCTTCGCGGCCGAGGAGCTCGGCCACAACCGGGCGGCTCACGCCGCGGACGGCCGCGCGCTCGTGAGCAGCGGCCGGGCGGTTCCGGCCCCCGAGGGGCAGGACGTGGCGATCGTGGACCCGGAGACGCGGCGGCGCCGTGGACCCGGGGAGGTGGGGGAGATCTGGATCGCGGGGCCGAGCGTGGCCCGGGGGTACTGGAGCCGCCCCGAGGCCACGGAGGCCACCTTCCGCGCGTTCACGGAGGACGGGGAAGGCCCGTTCCTGCGCACCGGCGATCTCGGGTTCCTGGATGGCGCCGAGCTTTACGTCACCGGCCGCGCCAAGGATCTGATCATCGTCCGCGGGCGTAACCTCTACCCGCAGGACGTGGAGCTGACGGTCGAGAAGAGCCACCCGGCGTTGCGGCCCGGCTGCGGCGCCGCCTTCTCCGTGGAGATGAAAGGCGAGGAGCGGCTGGTCGTCGTGCAGGAGGTGCGGCGCGACGCCCGGAGCACCGACCCCGCGGAGGTGATCGGCGCGATCCGCCGGGCGGTGGCCGAGGAGAACGAGGCCCCGCTCGAGGCGATCGTGCTGATCCGCACGGCGAGCCTGCCCAAGACCTCCTCGGGCAAGGTGCGCCGCCAGGCGACCCGGGAGGCCTTCCTCACGGGGGGCCTCGCGGTGGTGGCCGCCTGGGAGCGCGAAGCCGCGGCCACCGGTGTGATCGACCTGGTGGCGGCCGAGCCGGACCTCGGGACCGAGGAGGGGGCCCGGGCTTGGCTCATGGCCGAGGTGGCGATGCGCGCGGGGGTGCCCCGCGCGGGCCTCGATCCGTCCGAGCCCCTCACCCGCTACGCTCTCGACTCGCTCCAGGCCATGGAGCTCGCCCACGCCGTGGAGCAGAGGCTGGGCGTGCCGGTCTCGCTCGAGACTTTCTTCGAAGGCCTCTCGATCGCCGGCCTCGTGGAGCGGGCGTTCGCCTCCCGCGGGGAGGCCGAGGCCGCGCCGGAGGCGGGGCCGCGGCCGGGCCCCGGCGCGGGCGAGCACCCGCTCTCCCACGGGCAGCGGGCGCTCTGGTTCCTCCATCTCCTGGAGCCGCAGAGCGCGGCCTACAACGTGCCCGGGGCGGTGACGATCGAAGGGGAGCTCGACGCCGAGGCGCTCCGCCGCGCGTTCCAGGCGCTCGTGGATCGCCACCCGGTGCTGCGCTCCACCTTCGCGTCGCCCGAGGGCGAGCCGGTCCAGCGCGTGCGGGAGCATTCCGAAGTGCCGTTCGAGGTGGAGAACGTCTCCCGGCTTTCCGAGGAGGCCTTCGAGGCGCGCCTGACCGAAGAGGCGGGCCGGCCCTTCGACCTGGAGCGCGACCCGCCGGTCTCGGTCCATCTCTTCGAGCGCTCGAAGCAGGAGCACGTGCTCCTGGTGTCGATGCACCACGTGGTCACCGACTTCTGGTCGCAGGCGCTCCTCCTGGCCGAGCTCGACGCTCTCTACCCGGCGGCGCGGGGTGTCGAAGGGGTGGACGGGGAGGAGAGGGAGGAGCTTCCCGCGCCCGGCCTGACCTACGCCGATTTCGTCCGCTGGCAGACGGAGATGCTCGCCGGCGACCGGGGCCGGCTTCTCGCCGCCTACTGGCGCGGGCGCCTGGCGGGCGAGCGGACCGTGCTCGACCTGCCGACCGACCGGCCGCGCCCGCCGGTCCAGACCTATGGCGGCGCCACGACGCGCGTCCTGCTGCCGCCGGAGCTCTCGCTCCGCCTCTCCGCCCTCGCCCGCGAGCGGGGGGCCACGCTGTTCATGACGCTGCTCGCCGTCTTCGACGTGCTGCTCTACCGCTACACCGGGCAGGCCGACCTCCTGGTCGGCGTACCGACCACGGGCCGTGGCCGGGCGGGCTTCGCCGACGTCGTCGGCTACTTCGTGAACCCGGTGGTGCTCCGGGGCGACCTCGCGGGCAACCCGCCCTTCCTGGACCTCCTGAAGCGGGTGCGGCGGGACGCCCTGGGCGCCTTCGAGCACCAGGACTACCCGTTCCCGCTCCTGGTCGAGGAGCTGCAGCCCGAGCGGGACCCCAGCCGCTCGCCGCTCTTCGACGTGCTGTTCGTGCTCCAGAAGGCCCCGGCCCTGAAGGGCCAGGACCTGACCTCCTTCGCCTTGAACGAGGAGGGGGCGCGGCTCACCGTGGGCGGTCTCCCGCTGGTATCCCGCGCGCTTCCGGAGCGCATCGCCCAGTTCGACCTGACCCTGACGATGGGGGAGAGCGCCCGGGGGATCACGGCGGCGTTCAACTACAACACCGACCTCTTCGACGCGGACACGATCGCCCGCATGGCCGGGCACTTCCAGACCCTGGTCGAAGGGATCGTGGAGGACCCCGCCCGGCGGCTGGCCGACCTGCCGCTTCTGACCCCCGCCGAGCAGCACCGGATGCTCGTGACGTGGAACCACACGCGGGCCTACTACCCCGAGGACGCGGTGATCCACGGCCTGTTCGAGAGCCAGGTGGACCATACTCCGGGCTTCGAGGCCGTCCTGTACCGCGACCAGGCTCTCTCCTACCGCGAGCTGGACCACCGGGCGAACCAGCTCGCCCGGCATCTCGTCTCTCTGGGGATCGGCCCGGAGTCGCTGGTGGGAATCTGCCTGGAGCGCTCTCCCGAGCTGGTGACGGCCTTCCTCGGCGTCTTGAAGACCGGGGCGGCCTACCTCCCCCTGGACCCGGAGTACCCCCGGGAGCGGCTGGCCTTCCTCCTTTCCGACGCCCGGGTCTGCCTGGTGGTGACCGAGGAGCGGCTCCGCCCGCTCCTCCCCGGCAAGGCCGTGATGACCCTCGCGCTCGACGCCGACGGGGAGCGGATCGCCCAGGCGAGCGGCGAGCGGCTCCCCCTGCGGGGCCGGGCGGAGAACGCCGCCTGCGTGATCTACACCTCGGGCTCCACGGGCCGGCCCAAGGGGGTGGTGCTCACCCACCGGAACGTGGTGAACCTGATCGTCTCGTTCATCAGGAGCTACAGCCCGGACGTAGAGGACCGCCTCCTCCCCCTGACCTCGGTCGCCTCGGCGAGCTTCGTGGGCGAGATCTTTCCCATCCTCTGCGCGGACGGCGCGGTGGTCCTCCCCGAACGGGAGGAGATCCTGGACACCGGGCGGCTGATCGAGCTGATCGCCCGCCGGCACGTGTCGATCCTGTCGACCGTGCCGTCGCTTCTGGCGACCCTGAACGCCATGAAAGAGGAGCTCCCGAAGCTCCGCCTGGTCCTCGCGGGCGGCGAGGCCCTCTCGGCCTCGGACGTCGACCGCATCCTCGAATCGGCCACCATCGTCAACGGCTACGGCCTGACCGAGACCGCGGTCTGCTCGACCTGGTACCGGGTGGGGATGGCCGACCTCCAGTCCGGCGGTCCGCTCCCGATCGGCCGGCCGCTGATGAACCACCAGATCTACATCCTCGATCCCGAGCTCAACCTGATGCCGGCCGGCTGCACGGGCAAGCTCTACATCGCGGGGGACGGGGTGGCCCGGGGCTATCTGCAGAACCCGGCGCTCACGGCGGACCGGTTCGTGCCCGACCCCTTCGATCCGGGCGGCCGGATGTACCGCACGGGCGACCTCGCGAGCTGGCTGCCCGACGGCAACATCGTCTACCACGGCCGCGCCGACCAGCAGGTCAAGGTGCGCGGCTTCCGCGTGGAGTTGGGGGAGATCGAGACGGTGCTCGGGTCCCACCCCGGCGTGGTCCAGACGATCGTGGTGCCGCGCAAGGACCCGGGGGGAAAGCGGCTGGTGGCCTACGTGGTGCCGGCTCCGGAGGTCCCCCCCGGAGCCGGCGAGCTCCTGGCCTTCCTGCGCGAGAAGCTCCCGGAGCCGATGGTGCCGGGTGCGTTCGTCTTCCTCTCGGCTCTCCCCCTGTCGCCCAACGGCAAGGTGGACGTCAAATCGCTCCCCGCGCCCGAACGGGTGCGGCCGGAGCTCGAAGCCGCCTACGCCGCGCCGAAAAGCGAGCTCGAGCGGGTCATCGCGGCTGTCTGGCAGGAGGCGCTCGCGGTCGAGACCGTGGGCATCCACGACAACTTCTTCGACCTGGGCGGCCACTCGCTCCTCCTCGCCCGGGTGCACGCGCGCTTGAAGGAGGTCCTGGGCCGCGAGCTCTCGCTCGTCGACCTGTTCAAGAACCCCACGGTGAGCGCGCTCGCGGCGGCGCTCTCGGCGGCGCCGGTGCGGCCCAGGACGGAGGCGCGGAGCGGCGCGGCTGCGGCACGGCGGGAGCGGCCGGAGCACGAGGAGATCGCCGTGGTCGGCCTCGCCGGCCGCTTCCCCGGGGCGAAGACCGTGGACCAGCTCTGGGAGAACCTGCGCGCCGGCCGCGAGGCGATCCACTTCTTCACCGACGAGGAGCTGCTCGAAGCCGGGGTCGACCCCGCGCTCGTCGCCAACCCCGACTACGTGAAGGCCAAAGGCATCCTGGGGGAGGTGGACCGGTTCGACGCGGGGCTCTTCGGCCTCTCTCCCCGGGAGGTCGAGCTCATGGACCCGCAGCACCGGATTTTCCTGGAGTGCGCCTGGGAGGCGCTGGAGCGGGCCGGCTACAACTCGGGGAACCCGCCAGGCCGGGTGGGGGTGTTCGGCGGCGAGAGCATGAACACCTATCTGATCACGAACCTCCTCTCCCACATGGAGCTCGTGGCCTCGGCCGACACCCTTCAGGCGTCGCTCGGCAACGACAAGGACCCGCTCACCTCGCGGGTCTCCTACAAGCTGAACCTCAAAGGGCCGAGCATCACCATCCAGAGCGCCTCGTCCACGTCGCTCGTGGCGGTCCATGTGGCCACCCAGAGCCTCCTGAACCGCGACTGCGACATGGCGCTCGCCGGGGGCGTGTCGATCCACCTGCCGGAGATCTCGGGCTACATGTACCACGACGGGGGGACGACGGCGCCGGACGGCCACTGCCGCGCCTTCGACGCCCGGGCCAAGGGGTTCGTCTCCGGCCACGGCTGCGGCGTCGTGGTCCTGAAACGCCTTGCGGACGCCCTGCGCGACGGCGACCACGTCCACGCCGTGATCAAGGGCTCGGCCTGCAACAACGACGGCTCGCTCAAGGTCAGCTATACGGCGCCCAGCGTCAACGGCCAGGTGGAGGTCTACTCCCAGGCCTACGAGAACGCGGGGGTGACGCCAGACACCCTCTCCTACGTCGAGTGCCACGGCACGGCGACCCCGATGGGGGACCCGATCGAGATCGCGGCGCTCACCCAGGCCTTCCGCGCCCACACCGACCGCAAGGGGTTCTGCGCCATCGGCTCGCTCAAGACGAACCTCGGGCACCTCGACTCCGCGGCCGGGGTGTGCGGCCTGATCAAGACCGTGCTCGCCCTGGAGCACCGGGCGATCCCGCCCTCCCTCCACTTCGAGCGGCCAAACCCGCAGATCGACTTCGCGAACAGCCCGTTCTTCGTCAACGCGGCCCTCTCCGAATGGAAGACGGACGGCGTGCCGCGCCGGGCGGGCGTGACCTCGCTCGGCATGGGGGGCACCAACGCCCACGTGATCCTCGAAGAGGCGCCGGTGCCCGAGCCGTCGTCCCCCTCGCGGGATTGGAAGCTCCTGCTCCTTTCCGCCCACACGGCGCCCGCGCTCGAAGAGGCCACGAGCGGCCTCGCCGCGTTCCTCGACGGCAGGCCGCTCCTGGACCTCGCGGACGTGACCTACACCCTCGAGGTGGGGCGGCGGGCCTTCGCGCACCGCCGGGCCCTGCTCTGCCGCGACCTGCCCGACGCCGTGGAGGCCCTGGAGAGCCGGGACCCCGAGCGGATCCTCACCGTGCAGACCCCGCCCGGCGACCGGCCGGTCGTGTTCCTCTTCACCGGCCAGGGCGCGCAGTACCCGAACATGGCGCGGGGCCTCTACGAAAGCGAGCCCACCTTCCGCGCCGAGGTGGACCGCTGCTGCGATCACCTGCGCCCGCACCTGGGGCTCGACCTCCGGGACCTCCTGTTCCCGGCGCCGGAGCGCGAGGAGGAGGCGGCGGAGGCGCTGCGCCAGACCGCGATCTCCCAACCCGCCCTCTTCGTCGTCGAATATGCGCTCGCGACCCTGTGGATCGAGTGGGGAGTCACCCCGCAGGCGATGATCGGCCACTCGCTCGGCGAGTACGTGGCCGCCGCCGTGGCCGGCGTGTTTTCGCTGCGCGACGCGCTCGCCCTGGTCGCCGCCCGCGGACGGATGATGCAGCGCCTCCCCGGGGGCTCGATGCTCGCGGTGCCGCTCCCCGAATCCGAGATCCTGCCACTCCTGGGCGACGAGCTGTCGCTCGCGGCCGTCAACCGGCCCTCCCTGTGTGTGGTTTCGGGGCCCACGCCCGCGGTCTTTGCCCTGCGCGGCCGGCTCGCGGAGCGGGGGATCGACGGGCGGCTCCTCCACACCTCGCACGCCTTCCACTCGGCCATGATGGATCCGATCCTCGCGCCGTTCGCCGAGCGGGTGAAGAAGGTCAAGCTCCAGCCGCCGCGCATGCCGTACCTGTCGAACGTGACCGGCACCTGGATCCGCCCCGAGGAGGCGACGGACCCCCTCTACTGGGCCGAGCACATCCGCCGGCCCGTGCGCTTCTCCGAAGGCGCGGCCGAGCTTCTGAAGGAGCCCGGCCGGGTCCTCCTGGAGGTGGGGCCGGGCAACGTGCTGACCACCCTCGTGCGCCAGCACCCCGCGCGCACGCCGCGCCAGGCGGTGCTGCCGTCGCTGCGCCACCCGCGGGAGTCGCGGGACGACATGGCCTTTCTCCTGGACACCCTGGCCCGGCTGTGGCTCGCTGGCGTGGAGGTGGACTGGAGCGGCTTCCACGCCCACGAGCGGCGGCGCCGCGTGCCGCTGCCGACCTACCCCTTCCAGCGCCAGCGCTATTGGGTGGAGCCGTTGAAAGACGAGGGGCGGCCCCGGGGCGCAGGAAAGCGGAGGAAGGAGCTCTCCGACTGGTTCTACGCGCCGGTCTGGAAGCAGACCGTGCCGCCGCCCGCCGCCGCGGCCCGGGGGGCCCGGGGACCCTGCCTGGTGTTCCTGGACGGCTGCGGCCTGGGGACCGAGGCGGTGCGCCTGCTCGAAGCCGAGGGGCACGAGGTCGTCACCGTGCTGCCCGGCCGGGTCTTCGAGCGGACCGGGCCGCGGTCGTGCACGATCGACGCCTGGAACGCCGCGGGCTACGACGCGCTGTTTTCGGATCTCGCCGCGCTCGGATTCCGGCCGGCGACGATCGTCCACTTCTGGAACGTCACGGACGGGGGCGGCGCCGGCCTCGAGCGGACGCTGGAGCTCGGGTTCTGGAGCCTCCTCTTCCTCGCTCAGGCCCTGGGCCGGCGGGGGGCGCCCGACCCGGTCTCGGTGCTCGCGGTGTCCACGGGCGTGCAGCCGGTGACCGGGGAGGAGGCCCTGGAGCCCGGGAGGGCGGCCCTCCTGGGCGTCTGCCGGGTGATCCCGCGGGAGTTTCCGCACATCGCCTGCCGGAGCCTGGACGTGCGGCTGCCGGCGACCAACGGCAACAGCCTTCTCGTGCTCGCCGGCCGGGTGCTGGCCGAGCTCGACCTCCCGGCCGAGGCCGATCCGGTGGCGGCCCTGCGGGGGCGCTACCGCTGGGTGCAGGAGCTCGCGCCCGTGCCCCAGCCTCCCGGCCAGGGGATCCCGGCCCGCCTGCGGGAGAGGGGGGTCTATCTGATCACCGGCGGCCTGGGCGGCCTGGGCCTCGAGGTGGCGGACTGGCTCGCCCGGACGGTCTCGGCCCGCCTCGTCCTCGTGGGGCGGACGCCGCTCGCGGAGGGCGACGGCCGTCTCGACCGCATCCGGGAGCTCGAGGCCCTGGGGGCGGAGGTGATGGTGGCCGCGGCGGACGTGACCGACGAGGCGGCCCTGGCCGCGGTCCGCGACCGGGCGTTCGCCCGCTTCGGCGCGGTCCACGGCGTGATCCACGCCGCGGGCCGGCCGGGCGGCGGCATCCTCCAGGTGAAGACCCGGGATGCGGCCGAGGCGGTGCTCGCGCCCAAGGTGCGGGGGGCCCTCGCCCTCGACCGGGTGTTCGCAGAGCCGCCGCTCGACTTCCTGGTCCTCTTCTCCTCGATCACCGCGGTGCTCGCCCAGCCCGGCCAGGCGGACTACGCGGCGGCCAACGCCTTCCTGGACGCCTTCGCCCGCGAACGTACGGCCCGGGGCGCCTTCACCCTCTCGATCGGCTGGGACGCCTGGCGCGAGACGGGCATGGCGGTCGCGACCGAGGTGCCGGCCGAGCTCAAGGCCTGGCGCCAGGAGGAGCTGAAGCTCGGGATGACCTCCTCCGAAGGGGTCGAGGCCCTGCGCCGCGCCCTGGGCGCGGGCGTGCCGTGGCTCGTGGTGTCGACCCAGGATCTCCCGGCGCGGATCGAGAGGAACCGGGCGTCGCGCACCGAAGAGGAGATCGAAAGGGTCCGGGAGGCCCGGGAGTCCCACCCCCGGCCCCTGCTCGCCAACGCCTACGTGGCGCCGCGCACCGAGGGAGAGAGCCGGGTCGCCGCGGTGTGGGAGGAGCTCCTGGGCATCGAAGGGATCGGCGTCCACGACAACTTCTTCGACCTGGGGGGCAACTCCCTGATGGCGATCCGCATCATCTCGCGCTTGAAAGCCGCGCTCGGGGTGGACGTCTCCGAGGTCAGCATCTTCGAAGGGCCGACCGTGGCCGCGCTCGCCAAGATCCTGGAGCCCGAGGAGGGAGAGGAAGAGTCCTACGAAGATCCGAAGAGCCGGGGCGAGAAGAGGCGGGCCGCCCGGCGCGGCCGGCGGGCTCCTGTGGAGGTGTCGTAGGCATGGCCGAGCCCCTCGAAGGCGCGATCGCCGTCGTCGGCATGGCGGGCCGGTTCCCCGGCGCCCGGAACCTTTCAGAGCTCTGGAAGAACCTCCGCGCCGGGGTGGAATCCGTCCGCTTCCTCTCGGACGGGGAGATGGCGGCGCTCGGAGTGCCGGAGGCGGTGCGCCGCGATCCGGCCTGGGTGCCGGCCGTGGCGCACCCCGAGGGGATCGACGAGTTCGACGCCCCCTTCTTCGGCTTCAGCCACCGCGAGGCGGAGATCATGGACCCCCAGCACCGCCTGTTCCTCGAGGCCTGCTGGGCCGCCCTGGAGGACGCGGGGTACGCCCCGGGCACGGCCGGCGGTGTCGTGAGCGTCTACGGCGGCGTCACCACGAGCACCTATCTCCTCTTCAACCTCGCCCGGAACCCCCGGGTGGTGGCCTCGGTCGACCCGCTCCAGCTCATCGTGGGCAACGCGGTCGACTCGCTCGCCACCCGGGTCTCCTACAAGCTGGACCTGAAAGGCGCGAGCCACTCGGTGCAGTGCGCCTGCTCGACCTCGCTCGTGGCGGTCCACCTGGCCTGCCAGAGCCTTTTGAACCAGGAGTGCGACCTGGCGCTCGCCGGAGGCGTGTCGGTGAACGTGGGGCAGCGGGGGGGCTACCGCTTCGAGGAGGACTCGATCCTTTCGCCCGACGGCCACTGCCGGGCGTTCGACGCCGGAGCCCGGGGCACCCTCTTCGGCGGCGGCGTGGGGGTGGTGGCCCTGAAGCGCCTCGAAGACGCGATCGCCGCCCGCGACACGGTGCGCGCGGTCATTCTGGGCTCGGCCGTCAACAACGACGGCGCGGTCAAGGCCGGCTACACGGCGCCCAGCGTCTCCGGCCAGGCGGAGGTGATCGCCGAGGCGCTCTCGGTCGCCGGGGTGGACCCGGAGACGATCGATTACCTCGAGGCCCACGGCACCGGCACCGCCCTGGGCGACCCGATCGAGATCCAGGCGCTCACCAAGGTCTTCCGCGCCGAGACCTCGAAGAAGGGCTTCTGCGCCCTGGGCACGATCAAGTCGAACCTCGGCCACCTGGACATCGCCTCGGGGGTCGCGGGGCTCATCAAGACCGTGCTGGCTCTCGAAAACCGGGAGATCCCGCCCTCCCTCCACTTCGAGAGGCCGAACCCGCGCATCGACTTCGCGGCGAGCCCGGTCTACGTCAACCGCGAGCTTGCGCCCTGGCCGGCGGGGGAGGAGCCGCGCCGCGCCGGGGTGAGCTCCTTCGGCTTCGGCGGCACGAACGCTCACGTGGTCCTGGAGGAGGCGCCGGAGGCTCCGGCGCGCCCCGCCGCCGCGGACCGCCCCTGGCGGCTCCTCGCGCTCTCCGCCAAGACCGGGGAGGCCCTGGCCGCGGCCACGGCGAACCTCGCGGAGCACTTCCGGGAGCGGCCGGAGACCGATCTGGGCGACGCGGCCTACACCCTCCTCGCCGGCCGCCCCACCTTCGGCCACCGGCTGATCGCCGTGGTCCGCGACACGGCGGACGCCGCCGCCATCCTCTCCGGCCCGGACCCCGAGCGGGTCTTCTCGGCCGTGGAACGGGAGGAGCCCCGGGAGCGGCCCGTGGCCTTCCTCTTCCCGGGCCAGGGCGCGCAGCACGCGGGCATGGGGCGGGACCTCTACGAGGCCGAGCCGGTCTTCCGCCGGGAGATCGACCGGGCGGCCGAGCGGCTCGCCCCGGTTCTCGGGCTCGACCTCCGCCGCCTCCTCTTCCCTCCGGAAGGGGAGCGGGAGGAGGCCGGCCGGCTCCTCGGCCAGACCCGGCTCACCCAGCCGGCCCTCTTCGCCGTGGAGCACGCCCTCGCCCGCCTCTGGATGTCCTGGGGCGTCACCCCGGCCGCGATGCTCGGCCACTCGATCGGCGAGTACGTGGCGGCCTGCCTCGCCGGGGTCTTTTCGTTCGAGGACGCCCTGGCCCTCGTCGCCGAGCGCGGGCGCCTGATCGGCGAGCTCCCCCCGGGGGCCATGCTCGCGGTCCCTCTCCCCGAGGAGGAGGCGCGGGAGCTTCTGGGCGCGGAGCTGGATCTGGCGGCGGTCAATGAGACCGGCCGCTCGGTGATCGCGGGCCCGGTCGCGGAGATCGAGGCTCTGGAGCAACGGCTCGCCGCCTCCGGCGTGGCCTGCCGGCGGCTCCACACCTCCCACGCCTTCCACTCGCGGGCGATGGAGCCGGCGCAGAGCGCCTTCGCCGAGGCCGTGCGGCGGGTGCGGCTTGCGGAGCCCCGGATCCCCTTCGTGTCGAACGTGACCGGCACCTTCATCCTCCCCGAGGAGGCGACCGATCCGGGTTATTGGGTGCGGCACCTGCGAGGGACCGTCCGCTTCGCGCAGGGAGTTGCGGCGCTCCTCGCCGAGCCCGACCGCGTGCTCCTGGAGGTCGGTCCGGGCCGGACGCTCACCACCCACGCGGCGCGCCAGGCCGGCGGGCGGCCCGCCATCGCCTCCCTGCGGCACCCGCGGGAGGAGGGCTCGGATTTCGCGTCGATTCTGACCGCCGTCGGCCGGCTCTGGCTCGCGGGCCACCGACTGGACGCGGAGAAGCTCTTCGCCGGGCAGGAGCGCCGCCGCATCCCCCTGCCCTCCTACCCGTTCGAGCGCCACCGCTACTGGATCGAGCCGGGGGAGGACTGGAGCGCCAAGCCGGCCGCGCCCGCCCAGACGCTCCATGCCCGGCCGGCCCTGGCGACCTCCTATGTGGCGCCCCGGAGCGAATTCGAAGAGGAGGTGGCCGGGATCTGGCGCGAGGTCCTCGGGGTCCGCGAGGTGGGGGCGCACGACAGCTTCCTGGAGCTGGGCGGGGACTCGCTGCTCGCGACCCGCCTGATGTCGCGCCTGCGCGACGAGCTCGGGGTGAACCTCGCCATGGAGACGCTCTTCGAGCGGCCCACCGTCGCGGCGGTGGCCGCCGCCGCGCGAAAGGTGGAGGCGCCCGCCGGCCGCATCTCCCGCCGGCCGCGGGAGGGGAGGAGCTCCTTCCCCCTCTCCTTCGCCCAGGAGCGCCTCTGGTTCTTCGACCGCCTGGAGCCGGGGAGCGCCCTCTACAACATCCCGGCGGGGATCGAGGTCTCCGGCCGGCTGGACGTGGCGGCCCTTGCCGCGGCCCTGGCGGAGATCGTCCGCCGCCATGAGTCCCTGCGCACCACCTTCCCCGGCGGGGAGGGGGCGCCGGTCCAGGAGATCCACCCCGCCCGGCCGGTGGCGCTGCCGATGGCCGACCTTTCCGCCCTGCCGGAGCCCGTCCGCAGAGACGAGGCCCGGTGGCTCGCCACGGCCGAGGCGCGCCGCCCCTTCGACCTCGCCCGCGGACCGCTCCTGCGCACCCTGCTCCTGCGCCTGGGAGGGGAGGAGCACCTGGCGGTGCTCACCGTCCACCACATCGTGAGCGACGGCTGGTCCATGGGCGTGCTCGTCCGCGAGATCGCGGCCCTCTACCCGGCGCTCGCTTCCGGGAGGCCCTCGCCGCTCCCCGAGCTTCCGATCCAGTACGCAGATTACGCGGTCTGGCAACGGGAGCACCTGCGGGGCGAGGTCTTCCAGAAGCAACTCGCCTACTGGCGCGAGCGGCTGGCCGGGGCCCCGGCCGCCCTGGAGCTGCCGACCGACCGTCCCCGGCAGCCGGTCCAGACCTTCCGCGGAGCCCAGGCGCCGGTCGTCCTCCCGCCCCCACTCCTCCAGGCGCTGCGGGAGCTCGGCCGGGAGACCGGGGCGACCCTGTTCATGATCGTCCTCGCGGCCTTCGAGGCGCTGCTCGAAAGGCACACGGGGCAGGACGACCTCCTGGTCGCCTCGCCCATCGCCAACCGGAACCGGGCCGAGATCGAGGGGCTGATCGGCTTCTTCGTCAACACGCTCGTAATGCGGGGGGACCTCTCGGGGGAACCGACGCTCGCGGAGTTGCTCGGGCAGGTCCGGGAGACGGCCCTCGCCGCCTACGCCCACCAGGACCTCCCTTTCGAACGGCTGGTCGAGGAGCTGCGCCCGGAGCGGGACCTCTCCCGCGCGCCGCTCGTCCAGGTCATGGCCTCGCTCCAGAAGGCGCAGGCCGAGGCCCTGGAGCTTCCCGGGCTGCTCCTCGCGCCGCGCGACCTCGACGCCGGCACGGCCAAGTTCGAGCTGACCCTCCACCTCGCCGAGGGGGCGGAGAGCGCCGCCGGGTGGATCGAGTACAACTCCGACCTCTTCGAGGCGCCGACCGTGGCCCGCTTCGCCGGGCAGCTCGTGCGGCTCCTCGCAGCGGCCCCCGCGAGTGTCAGTCATCCCGTGGCGGATCTTCCCTTGCTGTCCGAAGCCGAGCAGCAGGCGCTCTTCGCGGAGTGGAACGCCGCCCCCGAGGAGCCGCTCGCGGCCGGCGGCGTCCACCGTACGGTCTTCGCCCAGGCGCGGCGCCGGCCCGAGGCCGTGGCCCTGATCTCGGGGGACGAGCGCTGGACCTACGGGGAGCTCGCGCGCCGGGCCGAGACGATCGCCCGGCGCCTCCGCGCCCTGGGCGTGGGGCCGGAGGAGCGGGTCGGGCTCTCGATGGCGAAAAGCCCGGAGCGGATCGCGGCTCTCCTGGGCATCCTCCTCGCGGGAGGGGCCTACGTCCCCCTGGACCCTGCCTATCCCGAGGAGCGGCTGGCGTTCATCCTCGCGGACAGCGGCGCCCGGGTGCTGGTCACCGAGCCGGACCTCCTGCCGCTCTTTTCCGCCCCGCCCGAGGT
>DATHUD010000317.1:0-2018 GCA_035462575.1 Thermoanaerobaculia bacterium
TCGCCCCCAACGGGTACGGGTCTCCCCCGAGCGGGTACGGGCCTCTCCCCGTTCGGGGCAGGCTCGTACCCGCTCGGGGGGACGGTTCCCCCCGTTGGGGGCGACCGTTCCCCCGTATTCCGGAAGGGTTCCCCTTTCCGAACGCTCCCCTCCCCCTCTCGTTCCGAGGCCCGCCCCGTTCGCGAGCTACTCCCGCCTACTCGATCCACTTCGTCATCAGATATCGATCGTGATCGACGAAGCCCGTCTTGCGGTAGAGGCCCAGGGCTTCTTCGTTTCCCCGCTCCACCTCGAGGTGAAGGGCGCGGACTCCGAGCTCCCGGCAGGCGGCCTCGGCCAGGGCGAGCGCCTGTTTGCCGAGACCGCGGCCCCGATGGGACGGCACCACGTACAGCTCGTCGACGAAGGCGTCGCGCCCCCGGAACTCCAGGCTGAACCCGAGGCCGAGGACGAGATAGCCGGCGAGGGCGCCCGCGTCATCGATCACCCACAGCCGGCCGAGCTGAGGGTCGCCCAGGAGGCGCAGGAGGTTGACCCGCGTCTCCTCCTCCCGGAAGGGATAGCCGTCCTCGGCGTGAAAGGCCTCGACAAGCCGGAGCAGGGGCTCGACGTCGGCGGGGGCGGCGGGGCGGAGGATCGACATGGCGGAGGATTCTAAGTGAGGGGAACAGCCTTGCCCAACGTTTCTCTCCCTGCGGCCGACGACGGCCGTACCGACAGGAGGAAACGCATGAATCCCCAGACCCTTCCCATCCCGATGCGCGTTGCCAATCACAACCAGACGGTCGTCAAGCCGCTGCCGATTCGGATCGCGAACCACAATCAGACGGTGGTCCGCGGCTGAGGTCAAAGGACAAGGACCCAAAGGACTGCAAGGACGCCAAGGACGAGGGACTCCGAATCTTTGGCGTCCTTGTTGTCGTTGGTGTCCTTGGTGTCTTCCTGGGGCTCGTTTTTCAAGCTATCCTGTACCTTCTTTAATGATGACCGTGCTAATGCGGTCGAAAAAGGAGGTTTGTATGAAGAGAGTCCGTGTTCTGGCCATCCTGCTGTGTACCTTCTCCATGATTGCCCCTCTGACAGGACGCGCCTCCTCCGATTCAGAATGCCCGGCCTATCCCTACTGCGCCGACAGTAGCTATTGCCTCCCCGGTGAGGACTGCGTAAAGAAACCAGGGCATGGCTGCGGGACTTGCATCGGCGTCTGAGGACATCCAGAGCTGCGAGGGGAAGTCTCACCCGGTCCCAAGAGCGGAGCGGGTGGCCCCACTTCTCAGTGCCTACGGGCAGTCGGAAAAGGTTTCCGTGTCCGTGATCGCGGGGGATGTGACCCCGGACGGATTCTCGTAGCGCCGGGAGCGGCCGGTGCTGGTGTCGGTGACGGTCAGGACGTAGTGGACGTTCGTCGTGGCCGCGGCGAAGACCCAGTGCCGGCCGTTGACGGCGCAGCCGTCGATCACCTTGATCATCAACTCCCAACTCGCAGGATCGAAGAACCAGAAGAGGCCGGAGCCCGGGGAGCCGCCCGTGGGGACGACGGTTCCGGCGCCGGTCTTGCCCTCGAAATCCTCCCAGGTGACCTCGGCGCGGAAACGTCCGAGGCAGAGCGTGGCAGGGCCGGGAACGCAAGCTTCCGGCCCTGAGCCGGGGCGGCTGTGGCTCACGAGGAAGAGGAAGCCCGCCTTCATGGAGGAGAGCGGCCAGGTGTTGTGGCCGAAGTTTTCCCGGACGTCCTCTTCCCAGGGGATGCCGAGGCGGTTCCACTGCGCCTGGAGCCGGGAGCGGGCGGTCGCGTAGTTGGGGTCCTTGGTGCCGTAGTACATCCGGAGGGGCGCCTTGTAGGTGGGGTCGGCGACCGCGGGGACGGCGTAGAACGGGGAGGAGAGGATGAAGACGGCGCTCCAGGTGGAGCCGGAATAGGCGAGCAGGTAGGCGTAGGCTCCGCCGGCCGAATGGCCGGCCACGGCGGTCCGGCGCGGATCGATGGCGATCCCCTCCCCCACGATCCGCAGGGTCTC